>JACIWI010000038.1 GCA_014361055.1 Candidatus Bipolaricaulota bacterium | reverse complement strand
CCCACACCGAGAGGTCCGTGCGCACCGCCTCCCGCCCCACCTGCACCACCTCCCGCCACCGCGACCAAGAAAGGCCCCGCAGCCGGTCCCACAGGGCCTGGAGGAACACGTGCTGGCGGGCGATCCGCCCTAACTCATCGCCTTCCTGGTACCGCACGTACTCCAGCGCCTTCGCCCCGCTCAGGTTCTGCAGCCCAGCCGGAACGTCGATGAACAGGTCCTGTGACCAGTCCATGTACACCAAACGGGCCTCCACCGCGACCTCGACCCCCCCCACGAGGTCCACCAGCTTCTGGAACGCGGCGAAGTCCACCTCCACCCAGTGGTCGATGGGGAGCTCAAGGAGGCCGGCCACCCGTCGGCGCAGGCCATCCACCCCCTCGGCGGCGTACAACGCGTAGAGGGGACGCCACCCCACCGCGGTGGGGCAGGCGAGGTGCCGCGGGATCGAGACCCACACCGTCCGGCCACCCGGGAACAACCCAGCCACGGCGATGAGGTCCGCCTGGGGCACCCCGTGCTTCGCATCGTCCACCCCTACCACCAGCACGTACACCGGCTCCCCCCGCCGCAGCGCCCGCTCCACATCGGTTCGGGAATACAGGAAGAACAGGGCCACCGCCACCCCAATCAACACAAGGCCAATGCTGATGCCAACCCGACGCATGTCCAACATGAGGTTAGCCCGTCCTGGGTGGGTACGTCAAACCGGGGTTGACAGCAGGGGTGGGTTGGGTACCCTTCACTCCGTGAGGAATCCTGATCCCTACGTGGCTTTGGCCCGATCGAGCATCGTCGCCTACGTGCGGGATCGCCGCCGGTTCTCGCCCCCGCCGGACCTGGCGGCGGAGCTCCTTGCCCGGCAGGCGGGGGCGTTCGTATCCCTGAAGAAGCGGGGGGAGCTCCGCGGCTGCATCGGGACCTACCTTCCCACCGAGCCCAACCTGGCCGAGGAGATCATCGAGAACGCGATCCGCGCGGCCACCGCCGATCCTAGGTTCCCCCCGGTGCAGCCAGAGGAACTGCCGGAGCTCGACGTGTCGGTGGACGTCCTGTCCCCGCCCGAGCCGTGCACCGCGGGGGACCTCGACCCCAAGCGGTACGGGGTGATCGTGGAGAGCGGGTGGCGGCGGGGGCTGCTCCTCCCCGACCTCCCCGGGGTGGACACGGTGGAGGAGCAGCTCTGGATCGCCAAGCTCAAGGCCGGCCTGCCCCCGGACGCGCCATGCCAGCTGTACCGGTTCACCGTGGAGCGGCACACGGAATGAGGGCATTCGTCCATTCCTTGGGCTGTAGGGTGAACCAGTACGAGGCCCAATTCCTCCGGGAGCACCTGGCTGGGCTTCCCGGAGAGGGCGAGATCCACGTGGTGAACACATGCACGGTGACAGCCCTGGCCGACCGCAAGGCCCGCCAGCTCGTGCGGCGCCTCAAGCGGAACCACTCTGGGGCCCTCGTCGTGGCGGTGGGGTGCGGGGCGGACAGGGCCGGGGCACGCCTCCGTGCCGCCGGGGCCGACCTCGTGGTGGGCAACCGGGACAAGGCCCGGCTGCGGTCGTGGATCGAGGCCTTCCTGCAAGGTCGGCCGCCCCCCGACGGGGGCTGGATCCCCATGGACGAGGAGCGGGTAGCAGGGCCGATGGCCCGGGTGCGGGCCCTGCTCAAGGTCCAGGACGGGTGCACCCAAGCTTGCGCGTTCTGCCGCACGTGGCAGGTGCGGGGCCCGCTGCGCAGCAAGACCCCGGCCGTGGCCCGGGATGAGGCGGCGGCCCTCGCCCGCGCCGGCCATCGGGAGATCGTCATCGTGGGCATCAACCTCGCCCAGTACGGCCAGGACCTGCCCCACCGACCGTCCCTCGTCGACCTCCTGCGGGAACTCCTCCAGGTGGACGGGGTCCGGTTCCGCCTCAGTTCCCTCAACCCAGAGGGGGTGTCGGGCGAGCTCGTCGCCCTATTCGCTCGGGAACCGCGGCTATGCCCGTACCTCCACCTGCCCCTGCAATCCGGCGACGACCAGGTCCTCCAGCGGATGAGGCGGGCGTACACCGCGGCCGAGTACCGGGAGCGGGCCCAGATGTTTCTCGCTGCCGTGCCCCGGGCGACGTTGGGCGCGGACGTGATGGTGGGGTTCCCCGGGGAGGACGATGCCGCATTCCGGCGCACGGCGGAGCTCCTCGCCGACCTTGAGCCCCTGAACGTTCACATCTTCCGGTTCTCCCCTCGGCCGGGGACCACGGCGGCGGGGTTACGGCCGCCGGTGCCAGCGGAGGTGGCGGCGCAACGGGCGGCGGAGCTCGCCGATCTCGCCGCCGGCTGGTCGCGGGCGGCGCGGCGCCGGTTCCTGGGCGAGGTGCTCCAGGTCCTGGTAGAGGAAGAGGACAGGGGCCTCCTGTGGGGCCACGCCGAGAACTACCTGTGGGTAGGGGTGCGGGGCACCCGGATCGCGCCGCGGGGTACAATGGTGGCGACGCGCCTCGTCCAGGTGGATGAGGGGCACATGTTGGGGGTGATGGTCGATCGGTAGGAAGACGAGTGAGATCGCTCTGGGCGGTTATGACGTAGCGGTGGGGGTGCTCGGCCAGTACAACCGCAACCTGCGGCTGATTAGCCAGGTGTTCACCGACGCCCGCATCGTGGCCCGCGGGGACCGGGTGCAGATCGAAGGCGAAGAGAAAGAGGTCGGCCAGCTCGAGCGCTTGTTCGGCAAGCTCGTGGAGGTGGCGCAGGGGAAGCACACCCCAACCCCGGATGAGGTCCGGTACCTGATCGCTCAGGTCCGAGACGGGGAGGACCTGGCCGGGGTCCTGACGGACGTGGTCCAGGTCACCCACTGGGGGGAGGCGATCCGCCCCAAGACGGCCGGCCAGCGCCAATACGTGGAGGCGATCCGGGACAACGACGTGGTGTTCGCCATTGGTCCCGCCGGGACCGGGAAGACGTACCTCGCGGTGGCGTTGGCCCTGAGCGCGCTCCAGCGAGGGAAGATCAAGCGCATCGTCCTCACCCGGCCCGCGGTGGAGGCCGGGGAACAGCTCGGGTTCCTGCCGGGGGACATCTTCCAGAAGGTGAACCCATACCTGCGCCCGCTGTACGACGCGATCTACGACATGATCCCGGCCTCCGAGCTCGACAAGTACATCCAGACCGGGCGGGTGGAGATCGCGCCGCTGGCGTTCATGCGCGGGCGGACCCTGAACCACGCGTTCGTGATCCTGGATGAGGCCCAGAACACCACCCACACCCAGATGAAGATGTTCCTCACCCGGCTTGGGTTCGGGTCCAAGGCGGTGGTGACCGGGGACATCACCCAGGTCGACCTAGAAGGGCGCCCATCGGGGTTGGCGGAGGTGCAGCACATCCTGGCCGGGATCCCCGGGATCGCCATCGTGCATCTCGATCGCCGGGACGTGGTCCGGCACCCGTTGGTGAAGGCGATCATCGAGGCCTATGAGCGCAGCGAGAAGACGCAGGGTCAAGCCGCAGAAACGGATTCCTAGCCTGGGGCGCTTGCCGTGGCCGGAGTGGGTGGCCCTGGTCCTCATCGCCGCGGCCGCCTCGGCGTGGTCGTGGCGGGGAGGACCAACCCTTACCCCGTGGCCCAAGCTCGCGGCGGGGATGCTGGGCATCCTGGGCCCGGCCGTGGCCCTCGCCTGGGCAGCCCCGCCGAGGGAACGGCGGCTGGAGCTGGGCTTGATCGCCCTCGGGGCCCTCTTGTCCCGGGTCGGTTCCATCGGTTCCCCCTACCTCCTCCCGTGGGGGGTCACCGCCGGGCTGGCCGCTTTGTTCCAGTCCAAATCCACAGCGATGCTCTTGCTGCTCCCCCTCCTCGGGTGGGCGGGACCGCTGGTGGGAGGGAACCCGCTCCTGTCCGCGCTGTTGGGTGGGGTGACGATGGCCCTGTTCGCCGAGCAGGCCCGCCGGGGCCGAGACCTCCTCCTGTCCGGGGTCCTGGCCGGTGTGGCCGGGGGGCTGGGGGCGTTCGCCCTGTGGCCGTGGTCCGGGGCGTTCGGGGTAGGGGCAGCGTTCCTGTCTGGGCTCTCCTCGGCGGTGATCGTGTGGACCCTTCTTCCGTTCGTGGAGCGCACGGTGGACCGGACCAGCCGCCTTACCCTGGCCGAGCTTCTAAGCCCATCGCATCCTCTGCTGGAGCGCCTGCGGGCCGAGGCCCCGGGAACCTACTACCACGCCCGGGACGTGTCCGCGCTCTCCGAGGCCGGGGCGCGGGCGGTGGGGGCGGACCCGCTGCTCGCCGCGGTGGGGGGGCTGTACCACGACATCGGCAAGCTCCTCCGCCCCCAGTTCTTCGGCGAAAACCAAAACGGGACCAACCCCCACGACGAGCTCCCACCGTCGATGTCCAAGGTCATCCTCGCCTCCCACGTCAAGGACGGGGTGGAGCTTGGCCGCCACTACGGCCTGCGCGGGGACGTGCTCAAGTTCGTGGCCACCCACCACGGCACCACCGTGATGCGCTCCCTTTCCCAGCGGGGAGCTGGCCAGGGCCTGACCGAGGATGAGTTCCGCTACGATTCCCCGCTCCCGGACACCAAGGAAACGGCGGTGGTGATGCTCGCCGACTCGGTGGAGGCGTATTCGCGGGGGCGGGACCGGGAGGACTTGGCCGAGGTGGTGGATCAGGTGATCGAGGACCGGCGGCGCGATGGGCAGCTCGACCGAGCCCCTCTCACCATGGCCGACTTGGCGCAGCTGCGACGCGCGTTCACCGAGGCCCTCCAGGGGATGGCCCACCGGCGGGTGCAGGGGTACCCTCTGCCGAGGTGAGCGAGCATGGCCGACCTGGAGGAGGTCCGGCAGCGGATCGAACAGCTGCGGACGGACATCCGCAGGTACGACTACCACTACTACGTCCTCGACCAGCCCCTGATCTCCGACGCCGAGTACGACCGCCTGTTCCGAGAGCTCCAAGAACTCGAGGAACGTTACCCCCAGTTCGTGACCCCGGACTCCCCCACCCAGCGGGCGGGGGCCCCTCCGGCGGAGGAGTTCGGGTCCGTCGAACACCACATCCCCATGCTCTCCTTGCAGAACTGCTTCAGCGAAGACGAGCTCGCCGAGTGGGCGGACCGGGTGCAGCGGATGCTGGGCCCGGCCGAGGTCGAGTACGTGTGCGAGCCAAAGCTAGATGGGCTCTCGGTGGAGCTCGTATACATGGACGGGGCCTTCACCATGGGCTCGACCCGCGGCGACGGCCGAGTAGGGGAAGATGTGACCCGCAACCTGCGCACGATCAAACAGGTCCCATTGCGCCTGTTCTCCCCGGACGGCCCTCCCCCACGCCTCCTCGAGGTCCGCGGCGAGGTGTACATGGAAAAGGAGGCGTTCCGGCGTCTGAACCGAGAGCGGGAGAAACAGGGCGAGCCCCTGTTCGCCAACCCCAGGAATGCCGCGGCGGGGAGCCTCAGGCAGCTCGACCCGAGCGTGACCGCAGGGCGCCCCTTGAAGCTCTTCTGTTACCACATGGGCCGGGCCGAAGGGATCGAGATCCGTAGTCAGGCCGAGCTCCTGACCGTGTTCCCCAAGCTCGGGCTCCCGGTGAACCCAATCTGGAAGCTGTGTCGGTCGCTTCCCGAGGTGATCGCCTTCTACCATGAGCTCCTCCGGGGGCGGGACCACCTCCCCTACGAGTCGGATGGGATGGTGGTGAAGGTGAACGACTTCGCTCAGCGGGAGGTCCTCGGGGAGGTGTCCCGCGCCCCCCGGTGGGCGATCGCGTTCAAGTTCCCGGCCGAGGAGGCCACGACCCAGGTGCGGGACATCGTGGTCCAGGTAGGCCGTACCGGCGCCCTGACCCCGGTGGCCCTGCTCGCCCCGGTGGAGCTCTCCGGGGCCACCGTGTCCCGAGCCACCCTGCACAACGAGGACGAGGTACGCCGCAAGGACGTGCGGATCGGGGACTGGGTGCTGGTGCGCCGGGCGGGGGAGGTGATCCCCGAGGTGATCAAGTCCATCCCCGAACGGCGCACGGGGGGGGAGCGAGAGTTCACGATGCCCGACCGATGTCCGGTCTGCGGGGGGCCGGTGGAGCGCCCCCCCGGCGAGGTCGCCCACCGCTGCGAGAACGTGTCCTGTCCAGCCCGGATTAAGGAATCCATCCGCCATTTCGCCTCGCGCCGGGCGGCGGACATCCAGGGCCTGGGCGAGAAGCTGGTGGACCGCCTGGTGGACTCCGGGCTCGTGCGGCGCGTGTCCGACATCTACCGCCTCCGTAAAGAGGACCTGGTTGCCCTGGAGCGGATGGGCGAGAAATCCGCCCAGAACTTGCTCGACCAGATCGACCGCTCCAAGGGGATGCCGCTTGCACGGCTGATCTTCGCCCTGGGGATCCGCTATGTGGGCGAGCACCTGGCCGATGTCCTGGCCGAGCAGTTCCCGTCCCTGGAGGCGTTGAGCCGGGCCTCCTACGAGGAGCTCCTTGCGGTTCCGGAGGTCGGGCCGCGGATCGCCCAGAGCGTGGTCGACTTCTTCAGGAACCCCGACAACCGACGGCTGATCGAGGAGCTGCGGGCGGCCGGGGTGGCCGTGGAGGCGGGGCGGCCGGTGAAGGGCCCCTTGTCCGGGAAGACGTTCGTGTTCACCGGGGCCCTGGCCGGGCTGACCCGGGACGAGGCAGGGAAGCTGGTGGAGGCCCTGGGGGGAAAGGTGTCCGGGTCCGTGTCGCGGAAGGTCGACTACGTGGTGGTGGGGGCGGATCCCGGGACCAAGCTCGCCCGGGCCCAAGAGCTGGGGATTCCCGTGCTCACCGAGGAGGAGTTCCGAAAGCTTGTGGGCCGCTAGGTCTCGGTGATGAGCCGGCGATAGAACTCCAGGGCTTTCTCCCCCCACGCCTCCTTGAGGCGCCTCAACGCCCGCTCTTCGAGCTGCCGAGCCCGTTCGCGGCTGACCCCCAGGTTTTCGCCGACCTCGGCCAGAGTCTGAGGTTTCGCCCCCTCGAGGCCGTAGCGGAGGCGCAGGATTTGGGCGTCCCGGGGCGGGAGCCTCCCCACCATCTCCAGGAGCTCCTCGCGGAACAGCTCCTCCAGGGCGGCCCGTTCCGGGGAGGGCATGCTCGTGTCGGGGATGAGCTCCTCGAGCGCCTCCCCACCCTCTTCCTCCGCCATCGGGAGGTCGAGGGAGATCACGTCGGCCACGGTGCGTTCCGCTTGACGCACCCGGTCCAGGGTCATCCCCGGAGCGAGGACGAGGTCGGCCCATTCCTCGATCCCCTCGGCACCGAAGCTTGCCTTGAGCCGCTGCAAGCGGACGATGGCCCGGAACAGGTGCACCGGGATCCGGATCATCTGGGAGTGGCGCTCGATGGCCGCCCCGATCGCTTGGCGGATCCACCATCGGGCATAGGTGGAGAACCGGAAGCCCCGTTCGGGGTCGAACCGGTCCGCCGCCTCGATTAGGCCTAGGTTCCCCTCCTGGATGAGGTCGGGGAGGTCGAGGCCGGTCTCGCCGTACTCGCGGGCCACCGACACCACCAGGCGCAGGTGGGAGACGATGAGGCGTTCCCGGGCAGCCCGGTCGCCACAGCGCATGCGACGGGCGAGGTCCTGCTCCTCGGACTCCGTGAGGAGGGGGATGCGGGTCACCTCCGAAAGATAGAGCCTGAGGACATCTACCTCGTCCTGGTCCGGAAACGTCAGCCCTTCCTGCACCTCGCCCATGGCGTGTCGGCCGGAGTGTACCCGTGTCGCCATGGCGATCCAAGGGCCCTTGCCTTTCCCCTCGCTTTTGGTATAATTATTGCTTGCTGGACCGGACGAAGTGCAACCGAAGTGGCTGTTGGGAGTTCCCCAACGAGCGAGTAGGGGCACGTGTAGTCGGTCGAAACGGTAAGAAAAAGGAGGGGGAACAACCAATGGCCACCGGCAAGGTGAAGTGGTTCGACGATTCCAAGGGTTACGGCTTCATCGAGCAGGAGGGCGGGCCGGATGTGTTCGTGCATTTCTCGGCGATCAACATGCCCGGCTTCAAGTCCCTGCGCGAGGGTCAGACCGTGGAGTTCGAGGTCGAGCAGGGCCCGAAAGGGCCACAAGCCAAGAATGTGACGGTACGGTAAATCACGTCCAGAACGAGCTAGACAAAGTGGGGCCCCGGAAACGGGGCCCTTCCTTTGTTACTGAACGCCCCAGGTGCGGAACGCCTGTTTGCCGGCCGCGGTGAGGAACGCCCAGCGGACGAGGGCCATCCGGTCGTGGTGGAACGACTCCCCGAGGCCGTCGAGGTACCGGTGGATCGCGTCCCGCAGGTCCTTGAGGCCGTCGTGGGTGGGGGCAGCGAGGATGGCGGCGGCGTGGCCGAGGAGGTCATCGGGGATGCCGAGGAGGCGCAGTTCCTCCGCCGCCCAGTGCCGGGTCGGAGCCCACGACCCGCGGGCCACGGCGAGGAGCTTGACCAACGCGAGGCCGGCCTCGCCGAGGATCAGCCGAGCGGCGAGTTCCCGGTCCCGGTCCAGGCACTTCGCGGCCCGACCGAGAGCAAACACCGTCTCCAGGTAGTGCACCTTGAGCCGGACCTCCCGCACCCCTGGGGGGAGCACGGCCAGTCGGCGGAACAGGGTCGCCAGCCGCCCCGTGGGGTCGTGGAGGATCGCCGCATGCTGGAACGGATAGTGGTCGAGATCGTGGGTGGACCGTTCCAGTGCGACAAGCTCGCTCCACGAACGCAGGTAGAACTCGTGGTCCACCTTCTTCGGCGGCCCCTCGTCGATCACGAACACGTGCCGCTCCTCCATTGGGGTGGCGGCGTAGGCCGCGTCGTCCATGGCCACCTCGATGTCGTAATCGGAGAGCCGGTCCCGGAACGGCCGGCTGGCCGAGCCGACGAGGTAGATCCCGATCACCCCTGGCTTTGTCGTGTACGGCGCGCTGAGTTCCCTCGCCCTGTCGATGGCAGATCCCCTGGCAATGGTACCGGATCCGCGTGTGCCGTGGGGGTCGGGTGTTGATCTCTCGCTCATCGTCTGTCTGCCCCTCTGTGGGCTTGGACGACTTTGCCGCCGCGCTGCAGAAAGATGGGCCGGCGGCCCAAGAGCCGCTCCAGGGCTCGGTTGACCTTGGTCAGCCGGGCCTCCCGGGGTCCCAGGGGCTCCACGAGCACCGTGTACAGGCCCATCCGCCTCCCCCCAAGGACATCGGTGAGGAGCTGGTCCCCGATCACTGCCGCCTCGGAAGGCTCGGCCCCGAGGAGCCTCAGGGCCCGGCGGAACCCACGCTTGAAGGGCTTCCAGGCTGGGGCCACCACCGGAATCCCCAACCTCCGCAGCTCGTGCACCACCGGGGCGTCCGGGGGTAGCCGGGCGTTGGAGAGCACGGCCAACCGGAACCCACCACCTTGAAGGCCCCGCAGGAGTTCCCGAACACGCCGCTCCAACGTCCCCCGACGCCACAGGCCCAGGGTGTTGTCGAGATCGAAAAGGAGGGCCCGCGTCCCCCGCCGCGCAAGCCCGCGGTAGTCCACGTCGTGGACGGTGGGAGCTTCTTCGTCGGGCCGTACCCACCTCACGGCTCGATCTGGATTTCCCCGATCGTCACGTGCTCGGCGGCGGCCCGTAGCACACGAAGGGCTTCGTCAAGGCTTCCCGGGGCCACGTAGATCTTGAACAGCTTCCGCCCGCCCACATCCCGGTACTCCCGGCGCACGTTGGCCACCCCGTCCATGGCCGAGAACGCCGCGTCCAGGAAATGGAGGGCCTCGTCGTCCGTCTCCACCCACACCACGGCCGCCTCCGAAGGCCGGGGAAGTTCGCGCAACCGGGCGAACCGGTCACCCATGGCCACCCTCCCTCCGCGCCAGGAAGTTGCGTAGGGCAAGCTCGGGGTCGCATCCCCAACGGCGGGCCAGGGCGGCCACCTCCACCAGCATCTCCCCTACCACCGTCGCCGGGTCCGGAGCGGTCTCGGGGATGCGCAGATGCCGTCCCACCGGGACGGGCTCCCCGGACGCCTCCTTCACCTCGACGAACTTGCTCGCCGCAAGAAGGGCCGGCTTGCTCGGGTCCAAGCGGTGCCCGCCTTCCTGCTGCTTGATCTCCTCCCACCGCCGGCGGACCTCGTTCGGGGTAGACGCCTCCCCCCCACCGAACACATGGGGGTGCCGCCGCACGAGCTTCTCCCGCAGGCCGTCGGCCACGTCGCCGATGTCGAACCGGCCGGCTTCGGCCTCGATCTGGGCGTGAAGGAGCACCTGCAGGAGGAGATCCCCCAGCTCCTCACGGAGCTCGGCCGAGGCCTCGGCCTGGAGGGCCTCGGCCACCTCGTACGCCTCCTCCAGGAGGTAAGGGATCAGGGTGCGGTGGGTCTGGGCCCGGTCCCACGGGCACCCGTCCGGACCACGCAGGTGGGCAATCACCTGCACGAGCTCCCCCAGCGCCCACGCCGCGCCGTCCGGCGCCCGCGGCTTCCTCGCGCTCATTGCGACGGCGGCTCCGCCGTGCCGCCCAGTTCCTCGAGGAGCGGGCCGACCTCGCCCGCCCGGAAGTTGGGGTCCGCGGCCCGGATGCGCTCCAGGTCCGCTTTAGCCTTGTCCTTCTGCCCGAGCTCCTTCTCGAGCAGGGCCCGTTGCCACAGCGCCTCCAGCCCCTGGGGGCCAAGGGGCTGGCCGGGCCCAACCCGCTGCTCCTCGCAGGCGACCATCTTGTCGTAGATCGCCAGGCGCTGCTGGGACGTGGTGGCCACGGCCAACGCCTGCCGGTAGTAGTCCATCGCCCGGTCGTACTGGACCCGGGGCACATAGGAGTCGCCGAGGCCGACCAACGCGTCGAGGTTGCCCGGGCTAAGCTCGAGGATGGCCTCGTACTGGCGGATGGCGGCCTCGTACTTGTACTGCTCCCGGAAGTAGCCGGCGAGGCGGAACCGGGTGGTGGTATCCTTGGGATCCAGCTCCACGATCTTCCGGGCGATGGTCTCCTTCATCGTGACCTCGAACGCCCGGGGCAACGCCTGCCGGTAGTAGTCCAGTGCCTTTGCCTGGTCGCCCTGCTGGAGGTACACGTCCCCCAGGCCCACGTAGGCTTCAGCCCGGTAGGGGAATTGCTTGATCACGTCTTGATACCGGCGCTTGGCGTCCTCCAGACGGCCGGCGGCGAAGTAACCGCCGGCCAGCTTGAGCTGGACCTCCGACGTCGGGTTCCGCTTGTAGGCGGCTTCGTACTGGACGATGGCGCGCTGGGCATCCCCTTGAGCGAGGAGGAGATCCCCCATCAGGGTGAGGGCGGTGACGTTCTCCGGCTCCCGGGCCAGCACCTCCTCCAGGAGGGGTTTCGCCTCTTGGTGCTGCCGATCCTTCACGTACGCCCCGGCGAGCTTGAGCTTGAGGGTGACGCTTCCCGGCTGAAGCTCCAACCCCTTGCGGTAAGCCTCGATCGCCCGCGCGTAGAGCTCCATGGCCATCGCCGCGTCCCCCTGGCCGGTGTAGGCGGCCACGAAGTCCGGTTTGGCCTCGATCGCCTGACGGTATTCGGTGTCGGCCTGGACGTACCTGCCCAGGCTGCGGTACAGCTCGGCCAGGTGGTAGCGGAACTGGGGATTCCGCGGATCCAGGGCCAACGCCCGCTGGTAGAACGCCTCGTCGGCCTCCCCGGTCTCCACGAACGCGAGGTACGCCTGCACCGCCTTCGCCTTGTAGCCCGCCTCTTGGGCCCGAAGGCGTTCGAGCTCGGCCTCCTCCTCCGGGGTCCGCTCCGCCTTCTTCTCGAGCTCCACCCGCTTCGTGCCGACGCCGGTGAATAGGTCCTCGTACAACCGGCCGATGTAGTAATTCAGGTAGGGATCCTCGACCGTGCCCGCCTCGCGGGCGCTGAGCAGGACCTGTACGGCCTGCTCCTTGTCCTTTCCCAGGAGAAGGGCAGCGGAGAGCAAGGGATCGGACACGACGAGCTGGGCCGCCTGACGGCGCGCAACGTACCAGTCGTTCCAGCGCTTCCCTTCCTCATCCTGGATGTAGTCCTTCTGGACCTGGTCGCGGACCTCGGCGAACGTCGGGATCACCGCGGCTTTCCGGTCGAGGAGCTTCAGGATGTGGAACCCCTGCTCGTCGTCCACCACCGTGACCTGGCCGGGGGCGAGGCCGAACGCGGCCTCCTCCACCTTGGCGGAGAACGTGGACCCGCCGCGGGCGAACCAGTCCATCTCCCCGCCTTGGTCCCGAGTGGCCTCGTCCGTGGAGTATTCCCGGGCCAGTGCGGCGAAGTCCGCCCCCGGGGCCTGGACGCGGCCCAGGAGCTCGTCGGCCAACTTGGCCTCGTCGACCAGGATGTGGGCGACCTTGATCTTCTCCGGTTCGGACTGGTACCGGTCTTGGTGGGTGGTGTAGTACGCCTGGAGCTGGTCGTCCGTGGGCTGGATGGGGCCGACCACGAACTGGCGCAGGCGCTCCTCCCGAAGCCGGCTTTCCTCGGCCATCGCCAACTGACGCCGGTATTGGTCCAGGGTTAGCCCCAACGTCTTGAGGTAGCTTTCGAGGCTCTTCTCGTCCCCGCCGAACTGGGCCAGGGTCTGCTCGTAGCGGCTGCGCGCCGCCTGGTCCACCTCGGCCTTGGGGACGCTGATCCGCAGTCGCTTGGCCTCCCGGTCCAGGATCGCCTCGCGGATGATGCCCTCCGCGGCCGCGGCCACGTACTGCTGGCGGCGAAACGCCCCTTCCAAGCCCTGGAGCTCGGCGGTGAAGTCTTGGCCGAACATCTGGTAGAGTTGCGTGTAGTACTGGACGAGATTGTCGTAGGCTTGGGCCAGCTCCTGGCGGGTGACCTTGCGCCCTTCGATGGTCATGATCGTCTCTTCTGCGCTGCCCTTGGCGGCTGGGGAGAAACGCTGGAACGTGTAGAGCCCGACGCTACCTAGAACGAACCCCACCACGACCACCATGATGATGGCCACTTTATGTCGTTGGAAGAACCGGTTCATGAGTTCTCGTCACCCCGTTTTCCCCATGAATCGCTTAACATCCCGCGCCGCGGCCCAAATCCCACCGGCCAAGCCGACGAGGATCCCGCCGATGCGCCCCCCCTTGCCCCCGGTCAGGAGGTCGATCCCGTAGCCGGCACCGTACCCGACCAATGCCCCCCCGGCCACGGTGAACCCCAGTTGCCCGACCAGGGCCAGCCCGCGCAGCGCCTCCCGCAGCGCGTCAGATGTCTTTCCATGCCTCTGCGGAGGCAGTGGGGCCTTCCTCGTGGCGGCTCCGCGGCCGTAGGTTCGCCGCCGGCGGAGTGCGGGACCGCACCGTAAACCGAATGCCCGTCCGGGTTTCTCCGTTCACGTCCACCTCGACGAACGAGGGCACGAAGAACAAGTCGAGCCCGCTCGGGGCCACGTACCCGCGGGCGATGGCGATGCACTTCACCGCCTGGTTCACGGCCTTGGGGCCGATGGCCTGCAGCTCGGCCACACCTTCCTCGCGGAACGTGTTCGCCACCGCCCCTGCGGCCGCACTGGCAACCGAAGTCGACGCGATCTTCAGCACGTTCACGGTTACCTCCTTGCTCACCGGGCCGTCTCCACGAACTGGGTCTGGCGGATGACGGTCACCTTGATCTCCCCTGGGTATTGGATCTGCTTCTCGATCCGCCGGGCGATATCATACGCGAGCTTTGCGGCCGCGTCATCCGTGGTTTTTTCCGGCTTCAGGATCACCCGCACCTCCCGGCCGGCCTGGATGGCGTACGCCTCCTTCACCTGGGGGTAAGCGCAGGCCAGCTTTTCCAGCTCCTCCAGCCGCTGGAAGTACCGCTCGTAGGTCTCCTTCCGCGCCCCGGGCCGGGCTGCGGACAGGGTGTCGGCAGCTTGGATGAGGACCGCGGTGACCGTGGCCGGTTCCACGTTGCCGTGATGGGCGGCGATGGCGTTGACGATCGGCCAAGGTTCCCCGTAGCGCCGGGCGAGGTCAGCCCCGATCAGGGCGTGGGGGCCCTCCACCTCTTGGTCCACCGCCTTCCCGATGTCGTGGAGGAGGCCAGCCCGTTTGGCGGGTTTCGAGTCGATCCCGATCTCCTCGGCGAGGAGCCGGGCGAGGAAGCTCACCTCGAGCGCGTGCTGGAGCTGGTTCTGGCCGAAACTCGTGCGGAAGTGAAGCCGTCCTAGGAGCACGATCAGCTCCGCCGGCAGGTCCACCCCGGCCTCGAACGCTGCCTTCTCCCCGTATTCCTGGATCAGCTCCTCGACCCGGTCCTTGGCCTTGCGCACCATCTCCTCGATGCGCGCGGGGTGGATGCGGCCATCCTCGAGGAGCCGCTCCAGAGCCAACCGGGCCACCTCGCGCCGGATGGGATGGAACGAGGACAGCACCACCACCTCCGGGGTGTCATCAACCAACACCTCCACCCCGGTGAGCGCCTCGAACGCCCGGATGTTGCGGCCGTCGCGGCCGATGATGCGCCCCTTGTAGTCGTCGTTGGGGAGGGGCACCGCGCTCACGGTGGCCTCCTCCGCGTAGTCCAAGGCATAGCGCTGCACGGCATCGGCGAGGATGCGGCGGGCCCGGCGCTCCGCCTCCTGCTTGGTGCGCCGCTCCACCTCGGCGATCTTTCGGGCGAAGTGTCGCTCGGATTCCGCCTCCACAAGCTTCAACAGGTAATCCTTGGCCTCCTCTTGGGTAAGCCCGGCCAGCCGTTCCAGGAGCGCCTGCTCCTCCGCCAGGAGCTTCTGCCCCATCTCGATCAGCCGCCCCAGCTCCGCCTCGTCCTGACGGAGGGAATCCTCGATCATCTCGAGATAATTGCTCTTCTTGCCCAGGCGGTCCTCCCGCCCGCGGAGCCGTTCCTCGGCTTGGGCAAGATCGGCTTCCTTCTTGCGGAGTCTCTCTTCCTCCCGTTCGCGGAGCTCACCGACCTCTTGCTGCACGGCGAGGAGCTTTTCTCGATAGATGCGCTCAGCCTCCTGGCGTGCCTGTTCCAGGATGGCCTCCGCTTTGCGCCCGAGGCGGCGGTTACGCCACCGGGCGAGGAGGAGTCCGGCAGCCAGACCCACCAGGAGGGCACCCGATCCGATGAACGCAAGCCCACTGGTCGTGGCCATTTCCCATCCCCTCCTTTGGGCCGGTCAGGCAGTTAATCCACTTTATTCCCTCGGCCGGGTTTCCTCAACCAACCACGCCGCGCCGGCAGGGACGAACAGCAGGCTCCCAAGCAGGGTGAACCCAAGCCCGAGCAAGGCCGAGGTCCCCAGGAGCCGGAGCCCCGGGGTATGAGCGGCCAGGAGCGCTCCGAACGCGGCCATGGTGGTCAGGGAGCTGGTCAGGATGGGGGCCATGCTGGCAGCGGCCCCCCGGGCCACCGCGTCCCCGCCCTGCCGCCGCTCTTCCGCCACCCGATGCAGAAGGTGCACGGCGCTGTCCACCCCGATCCCGATGAGGAGGGGGGAGATCACGATGTTGGTGAAGTTGAACTCGATCCGCAGAAGTCTCATCCCCGCCAACATCCACACGTACCCCATCGCCAGCGGGGCCATCGCCAGAAGCGCCTCGCTTGGGCGCGGGAAGTCCCGCCAGATGAAGATCAGGATGAGGACCACGGCCAAGACGGTGGAGAGGGCGAAGTCTCGCTTCATGTACCGCTCCAGGCGGGCTTGGAGCTCGGGGAGCCCGAAGTACTCCACCCCCAGGCTTCCCGTCCAGTCCAAGAATTCCTGGAGGTTCCGACCTTCGTAAAGCGCCCCCTTCATCCGCGCCTCCACCACGTACTGGCCCTTCGCTGTGGAGTACTGGGCCCGGATGTCCTCCGGGAGGAGCGAAAGCAGCCGGACCACCAACTCCGGCTCCGGGGGCAGGGCCTCGATGGCCGCCACGAACGACGTCAGCACCGCGAGGTCGGCCGCCAGCTCGGCCACCGTCTCCTGGACCGATGCCCGGTCTACCCCCCGCATCGACCGCCACACCCGAACCAGCTCGTCCGTCCCCTGGGCGAGGACGCCGGCGAGGCGGGTCTGCCCGCTCAGGGCGGCGAGGAGCTCGAACTGGGACAGGCGGGACAGCAAGATCTCCACGTCGGCCAAGATGGCGTCCCACTGCTCCAGGTTCTCCTGCAGGGTCCCCACCGCCTGGTGGACCGCGGCCAGCGGCACGTCCTGGAGGGAGACCTGCCCCCGCAACAGCTCCTGGGGGAGGAGGTCGCGCACGGAAGCGGTGGACTCCACCAGGGGATGGGCGGCCAGCTTTGCCTCGAGGGGCTTGATGTCCTCCGGGCGGGCGCAGAAGAACCGGAACGTGTCCCCAAGCCAAATCTCGCCGGCGAACTCGCGGGTGATGGTGGTGAGCACATCCTGGGCCGGGGTCGGCGGGGCGAGCTGGGCGGACACAAACCGGAAGTGGACGTGGCTCGCCTGGTACACGAGGGCCCCGGTGAGGAGGAGCCCCACCACGACCACCCCCCGGCGCTGCAGGAGAAGGCGATGATAGGCATGCCGCAGGCGGACCGACGAGAGCGGAGGCCGCTCCCGGAACCGACGCCGGAAGACGGCATAGGTCAGCGTGACCAGGCTCGGGGTAACGAGCAACCCGATGACGAGGGCGATCACGATCCCCACGGTCATGATCACCCCCATCTCCCAAAGCGCCCGGGAGTGGGATACAAGAAGGCACGCGAACACGGCCGAGGTGGTCACCGCCGCGGTGAAGCACGCTTCGCCCTTGCTGCGGATGGCGGTAGCCAGCGCCGCCCCCACCGAGCTGCCGAGCACCCGCTCCTCGGCGTACCGAGCGAGGAGGTGCACGGAGAAGTCAATCCCCAGCCCGAGCACCAGGGCCGGCAGGAACGCGGTCAGCAGGTTGAACCCGCCCACCGCGAACTTGGCCCAGGCCACGGTGAGAAGGGCCGACACGAGCACCGGCACCAACGCCACCACGCACAGGAACGGGCTGGTGAAGGCAATGAGGATCAGCACGAACACGGCCGTGGAGGAGATGATGGTCACCAGGTTCATATCCCGGCGGATGACCTGGTCGACCTCGACGCTCGCCACGTACGGCCCGGTGACCCCGGCCGTGACCCCTACCGCGCCGAGGTCGGCCCGGGCCACCGCATCCCGCACGCTGCGGGTGATACGGCGGCTGTAGTCCAGGCTTTCGTAGGCTGACCGGGCCGGCCAGATCTGTACGACCAGGCGCGTGTGATCCCGGGACAGGATCGGCTGGCCGGTGTCTTCGGGGAGGGGGCGGGCCTTCACCGCGCGGACGATGCCCGCCGCCTCGTCGAGGAGCCCCTGCACCCGAGGCAGGTCCTCGAGCAAGGCGACGGTGCTCCATCCGGCCTGGGCAAGCTCGTGCAAGGCTTTCTCCACCGCGTCCGCATCCGTGATCGCCCCGGACGCCACCGCCGAGAGGAGCTCGGCCACCGACGGGACGCCGCCCGGGGGCAGCGCCGGGAGAAGAGCCAGTACCTCCTGGGCGATGTCCCGCAGGCGAGAGAGCTCCTCAGGGGACAGGGTGCGGAACAGGAGGAGCTCGGGGGGGACGGGGATCCCCTGCCCAAGCCGGTACGAGGCCCCGACGATCTCGGGGTCGTCGAGCTCGGCGATCACCCGGTCGGCGGCAGCGAACAGGATCCGCGCCCGCTCCTCCAGCGAGGCCGGCGGCGCGGTCAGGGTGAGCAGGACCGCCACCACATCCGTGGTGGCCAGCTCCTCCTGCACCTCTTGGAACCTCTCCACCAGGGGGTCGTGCTCCGGCAGGAGGTCGATGTAGGAGCTGCGAATGGGGAGATCCTGGATGTAGTACAGGGCCGCCCCCACCAGGGCGGCCACCAACACGGCCACCACCGCCGCCCAGCGCCCGGTGACGGAGACGATCCCCCCGAGCACGCGGGCCCGCAGGCCGCGGCGTTCAGCCTTGTTTGGACTCTTCTCCGGATGGGGTCCGAATGGTGATGTCATAGCCGGTGAGTTTGGCCGCCAGCTCTACATTGTGACCGTCGCGTCCGATCGCGAGCGAGACCTCGCCCGAGGGTACGGTGACCACGGCCTTCTTGGCCGCTCCGTCCAACTCCACCTCCAGGGCGCTGGCCGGGGCGAGCGCACCCCGGATCACCTGGCGCACGTCCTCGGTCCACCGCACGATGTCCACCTTCTCCCCGGACAGCTCCCGGCTGATGGCCCGGATCCGGCTCCCCCCTGCCCCAATACAGCTCCCCACCGGATCGATGCGTGGGTCCACCCCCCGCACAAGGACCTTCGACCGCACTCCGGCCACCCGGGCCACCTGCACCACCTCCAGCATCCCCTGCTCCAGCTCCGGAACCTCCAGGGCGAGGAGCTTGGCCACGAATTGGGGATGGGCGCGGGACACGTAGATCTTAGGGTCCCCTTGCGTCTTCTCCACCTTGTAGAGGTAGGCGCGCAGACGCCGCCCGGGGATGTACCGCTCGCTGGGGATCCGTTCCTCGTCCGGGAGCAGCGCCTCCGCCTCGCCCAGGTTGATCCACACGTCGCGCCCCTCGAACCGGTGCACAAACCCGTTCAGGATCTCCCCGATGCGGGAGGAGTACATCTCGTAGAGCGTCTCCCGCCGGCGGCGCAGGATCTCCCGGCGGAAGAACTCCTCCGCCCGGCGCGTCGCGATCCGCCCCAGTTTGCCCAGGTCGAACCGGGTCCCGTTCACGTACACGTCGCCGGAGCGGCGGTCGATCCTGACCGCAGGGGGCTCGTCCCCGCCGAACTCCGCCTGGTACGCAGCGGCAATGCCCTTCTCCATGGCCTCGTAGGCCACCTCCCGGTCGATGCCCCGCGCCCGGGCCATCTCCTCCAGCGCCTCGAGGAAATCGATGTTCATCGGCCCTCCCCCTCATAGACAACCTGGGCCTGCACCACGCGCGACAGGGGGACGTCCACCCGTTCCTGGCCAAGGTCAAGGGTGATCGCGTCGTCCACCAGCTGCACCAGCCGCCCCTGGTACCGAGTCCGGGCCACCTCCCCCTCTCCAGGGGCCACCTGCACCCGGACGAGCTTGCCCAAGACCCGTTCGTAATGCCACCGTTCCCACAGCCACCGCTCGACCCCCGGCGACGACACCTCCAAAAGATACGAAGAGGACAGCGGATCCGCCTGGTCCAAAAGCGCCTCCATGGCCCGGCTGGCCCGGGCACAGTCGTCCACGGTCACGCCGCGGGGATGGTCGATGTACACCACGAGCCGCGCGTAATTGCGGCAGCGGTGGAGCTCCCAGTGGTACAGCTCCACCTGGGCTCGGTCCGCACCTTGGCGCAAGAGCGCATCGATCTTTTCTCGTAGCATTTCCATGTTTACTCATTATACTTTCCCCACAGGATGGGCACAAAGAGCGGATCGCGTGTGGATCGGGTCTCGGTGGCCGAGGCCGATTCCGGGGAGCGGGTGGACCGCCTGCTCGCCCACAAGCTCGGGATCTCCCGCAGCCACGTCCGGGCCCTTTTGGCCAGCGGGGCGGTGACCATCGGAGGGAGCGCCCCCGACCCGGACCGGCGGGTGCAAGCCGGGGAGGAGGTGGTCGTGGTCTGGGACGGGCCGGGGATCCTGGCCACCCCGTACCCGATCCCGATCCTGTACGAAGACGAGCAGGTAGTGGTGGTGGACAAGCCCCGCGGCCTCGCCGTCCACCCGGTGGGTCCCAGGCGCGGGGTGACGGTGGTGTCCGCCCTGCTCGCCCGGGGGCCGCTGGCGCCGGGGGCGCCGGGTCGGCCCGGCGTGGTCCACCGCCTCGATGTGGCCACCACCGGGGCGTTGGTCCTGGCCCGGACCGAGTCCGCCCGAACGTCGCTTGTCTCCCAGTTCCAAGCCCGCACGGTGGTCAAGGAGTACCTGGCGGTGGTGGAGGGGGAGCTCGATGTGGACGGGGGGACGATCGAAGGGCGGGTGGAACGGGATGACGCGCGGCCGTGGCGGATGAAGCTCGGGGGGATGGGCAAGGATGCGCGCACCGAGTTCACCGTGCTGCGGCGGAACCAGGGCCGATCCCTGCTCCTCGTGCGGCCGCACACCGGGCGCACCCACCAGATCCGCCTGCACCTCGCGGCGATCGGCCACCCCGTGGTGGGGGACCCGGCTTATGGGAAGCGCGGGGAGGCACTCCTCCTCCACGCGTGGCGGCTGGGGTTCCGTCACCCGGCTACCGGGGCGTGGATGGAGTTCGAGGCCCCGCCTCCGCCCGAGTTCCTCCCCTGGCTTGGCGGGCCAAATAGTACGCCCCAGCGCTGAACTGGGTGGCCACTGCCGCCCAAAACGCCCACCCCCCGTACGGGGTGACGAGGAGGAGGGCGGCGGCGAGGGCGGTGAGGCCAGCCGCGGTCTTGCCCGGCCAGCGGGCCACGAACTCCTCCCGCCGTTGCCACAGAAACAGCGTCCCCACCCCCAGCCCGAGCTGGGGGATGAGGAACAGGACCGGCCCCATGGGCGGGAGCTTTCCCACCGCGGCCATGGAGGAGAACAGCCCAAGGTAGAAGAGCTTGTCCACGGTGGGGTCCAGGAGTTGGCCGACCTCGGTCACCTCCCGGTGCCGCCGGGCGATCCAGCCGTCGAGGACGTCGGTGGCGAGGGCGCACAGGAACACGGCGAATGCTGGCCACCACCGTTCGGCGAGCACGGCGATCACCGTGGGAGCGATGAGCACCCCGCGGAGCACGGTGAGCACGTTGGCCAGCGTCATCGCCCCGATCATACCCCCGGCAGGGAGAACGGCCAATGGTCTGAGGGAGATGGGGTATAATCCCGTGACCACACCATCCATATCCTGCGAGGTGATCACATGCGTAGGACCAAGGTCATCATCATGGGCGCCGCCGGCCGTGACTTTCATAACTTCAACGTTTTTTTTCGCGATGACGCCGCATATGAGGTGGTAGCGTTCACCGCGACCCAGATCCCAGGCATCGAGGGCCGCCGTTACCCGGCGGAGCTGGCGGGGAAGCTCTACCCCCGCGGCATCCCCATTGAACCGGAAGAGCGGCTTGCCGAGCTCGTGCGGGAACACGGGGTAGAGCGGGTGGTGTTCGCCTACTCTGACGTGTCCCACCAGCACGTGATGGACCGGGCAGCGGTGGCGGCCGCAGCCGGGGCCGACTTTTGGCTGATGGGCCCCCACACCACCCAGCTTGGGGCCAACAAGCCGGTGGTGGCGGTGTGCGCGGTCCGTACCGGCTGTGGCAAGTCCCAGACCACCCGGCGGGTCGTGGACGTGCTCAGGGGGCGGGGGAAAAAGGTGGTGGTGATCCGCCATCCCATGCCCTACGGGGACCTCGCCGCCCAGGCCGTGCAGCGGTTCGCCACGCTCGATGACCTGGACCGGGCGCGGTGCACGATCGAGGAACGGGAGGAGTACGAGCCCCACCTCCAGCGGGGGACAGTGGTGTACGCGGGGGTGGACTACGCCCAGATCCTCCGGCGGGCAGAGGAGGAGGCGGACGTGATCCTGTGGGATGGGGGCAACAACGACTTCCCGTTCTATCGCCCGGACCTTCTGATCGTGCTCGCCGACCCCTGGCGGGCCGGACACGAGCGCACCTACTGGCCGGGGTCGGTGAGCATCCGGCAGGCCGACGTGGTGGTGATCAATAAGGTGGACTCGGCGGGGATCGAGGCCATCGAGCGCCTGCGGGCGTCCATCGCCGAGCTGAACCCGCGGGCCACCGTGATCGAGGCCGCGTCCCCGATCACGGTGGAGGATCCGGAGCTCGTGGCGGGGCGGAGGGCCCTGGTGATCGAGGACGGCCCCACGGTGACCCACGGGGAGATGCCGTTCGGTGCCGGGGCAGTGGCAGCGCGGAAGCTTGGGGCAACCCTGGTCGACCCGCGCCCGTATGCGGTGGGGTCCATCGCCGCCACGTATGCCCAGTACCCCCACCTCGGCCCGGTGCTCCCGGCGATGGGGTACGGCGAGGAGCAAGTACAGGAGCTGGCGGCGACCATTGCTAAGGTCCCGTGTGAGGTGGTGGTCATCGCTACCCCCATCGACCTGCGGCGCCTGATCCGGCTGGCCACGCCGGCGACCCGGGTCCGGTACGAGCTCCAGGAGATCGGCCGCCCCACCCTGGCCGACGTGTTGGCTCCCATCGGTTAGACAACGGTCCACGGCGGCCCGGACAAATGCGGCTGGGCCACCCTGACTTCGTTCCTCCCCCACCCCCCCTTCCCCGGTACCCTGACGGCAGGAGGGCATCATGAGAACGCAAGCGTGGGGTGGACTGATCCTGGCGGTGATGCTGGGGACTGCCGCAGTGGGCCAAGGCACCACCCTCGCCGGCGTGTTCGGGATCGAACTCACCTTCACCCCGGTCCCGCCGGCGACCCTGGAGGTGGACACGGCCATCGTCCTGGCCCTGTCGTTCGCTGGGGCGGAGGTCACCAGCCGAACCCAGCTCTCCCTGGATGGGCTGGTGGCTGAGCACATCACGATGGGGGTGAATCTAGACGGGGTCGTGCTCCGCACCGGGATGCGCTTCGATCCCTGCTTTTCCCTGTACTGGTTCGAGGTCCGCGGCGGATGCTGCCCGTTTGACCTGGGAGCCCTGTTCCTGGTGGAGAACCTCGCCGGTGCTTGCCAGACCCCGGACTACACGATCGGCGTCGTCCTCGACCTGGGCATGCGCACCGATCTCGGGCTTGCCGTGCGCAGCCTCACCGGATTCGGCGTCC
Source organism: Candidatus Bipolaricaulota bacterium (assembly GCA_014361055.1). Classification (GTDB taxonomy): domain Bacteria; phylum Bipolaricaulota; class Bipolaricaulia; order Bipolaricaulales; family Bipolaricaulaceae; genus JACIWI01. Next base: position 18,871 of record JACIWI010000038.1, on the reverse strand, counting down.
GCGACCTCTACCACCTGATCGACGACGACCCGACCACCGGCATCGCCGCCGTGCCCGGATGGTGGTTCGAGGAAGAGCTGGTGTCCCTGAGCTTCACGACTTCGTGCTTCCGCGCGGACTCGGTGTTGCTGTTCGACCCTGTGGGGTTCGCGTGGGGCCAGTTCGTCGCCGCGTACCGGTTCCCATCGCCGGAGGTGGAGATGGGAGCCGGGGTCCGGCTGGACGCCGGGCTCGCCCTGGATTGGGCCGAGCTCTTCCTCGGCCTCGCCATCGATCCAGTGACGCTCAGATCCGCGACCACGTTCGACCTCCTCGGGTTCGTCGCCCAGGAGGTGGAGGTGAGCGTGGCCTTCTCCGGGGTCCGCCTCTACTCCCGGACCCGGTTCGACTTCACCGGGCTCCTCCAGGAAGTGATCGGGTTCACGCTCACCTTCTGACGCGAAGCGAGGCGACCACAGGTACTGAAGCGCCCTGGACGGCTGAAGTCCCATCCTCGTCTAGTTGGACCGGGCGGGGACGGTGCGCTGGGCCTGGCCACCTTCTGGGCGGGGATCGCCGGCCGGGCCGAGGTGGAGCGGGCGGTCCAAACGGATCCTCGGCGTCCCCCGTAAGATGCGGGCGGTGGCCCTCCTCCCCGTGGGCAAACCGGCCTACGACCCCGGCCCGGGCGACCGGGTCCCCCTGGAGGAGCTCGTGGTCCAGAAGAAATTCCTCCCCTAAAGCTCGAGGATCTCCACCCGGAGCGCCACCAAGTCCACGAGGGCGCAGGTGGGCTGGTCGGTGAGCCAGCCCCCGCACTCGCCCGGGTTCACCACCAGGGGTGTCCCGGCGCGGACCTCCAGGTTGTGGGTGTGGCCGTACACCACGAGGTCGTAGTGCCCGGAGGCGGCGAGGGCGGCCAGGGCCCGCGGCTCGTGCATGAGGACGATCCGCCGCCCGGCCAGGACGAGCTCGTGGGGACCGTGGACCAGCTCCCCGACCTCGGAGAAGCGTTCCCGAAGATAGAGCTTGTCCCCGTCGTTGTTGCCGAATACGGCCACGACCCGGAGCCCGCTCTCCCGGAACGGCTCGGCCATGAACGGGGACACGATGTCCCCGGCGTGGAGGACGAGCTCTACCCCGCGTTCCCGGAACCGGGCCAGTGCGCGGCGTTGGTTCCCCATGTTGTCGTGGGTGTCGGAAACGACTCCGATGCGCATCGTCCTCATCCCGTCGCCGCGTCCGCCCCGACCTTGAGGCCGGATCCGGTGAGGGGGACGACCACCTCCTCCCCCGGCCGGATCGTGCCCCGGGCGACGAGGGCCCGCAACGCGGCCACGGCCACGGCCGACGTGGGCTCCACGTAGATGCCTTCCCGCTCCGCCAGCTCCGCCCGCGTCGCCAGGATTTCCTCCTCCGGCACCGTCACCGCCGCCCCCCCGAGCGCGTGGAGGAGGCCGAGGACCTCCCGCCCCCGCGGCGGCCGCGGGATGCGAATCCCCTCGGCCACCGTGTCCTTGGAGCCGGCCAGTGCCGGCTCGTCCAGCCCCTGGGCGGCGGCGCGGGCGATGGGCGCACACGCTTCGGCCTGAGCGGCGTGGACCCGGGGGGCGCGGGCAAGCCAGCCGAGGGCGCGCAGGCGAGCGAACCCGTACCCAAGCCCGAGGAAGAGGCCCCCGCCCCCCACCGGGGCCACCACGTGGTCGGGGACCTCCCCGTCCAGGCCCTCGAAGAGCTCGTAGGCGAGGGTGGCCAGGCCCTCGAGGAAGTACGGGGATTCGTTGTGGGAAGCGTAGGCAAGAGCGGGGTCGTCGGCGCACGCCGCGCGCACGGCATCGGCCGCCCGCTCCCGCGGTCCGGGGACGAGGACGAGTTCCGCCCCGTAGGCGCGGATCTGGGCGAGCTTCTTCTCCGAGGCGTAGGCGGGGACGAACAGCTTGGCCGGGAGCCCGGCCCGGGCGGCGTACGCGGCCAGGGCTGACCCGGCATTCCCCGACGAGTCGTCGGCCACGGTCTGGATCCCGAACGACCGCAGCACGGCCACCAACACTGCCGCCCCGCGGTCCTTGAACGACCCGCTGGGATTGCCGCCCTCCAGCTTGAACCAAAGGGTGATCCCGAGGTTCGGGCCGATGCGCAGGGAGGGGATGAGCGGGGTGCCCCCCTCCCCCAGCGTCACCGGCTCCACGGGCGGGAGGAACGGGGCATAGCGCCACACGCCTCGCCCGGCCAGATCCCCCTGCTCGAGGTCACGGGGCAGATCCCGACGGTAGGTCAACGGGACCCGGCACCGCGGGCAGGGGGCCGGCACCGGCGTCGGCTGCACAGTGAACCCACAACGCGGACAGTAGAGTTGCCCGGTCATCCCTGCTCCACCAGGCGCCGAAAACGCAGCGCATCCCGGGCCATGGTGTCATTGTTGAACAGCACGTACACGGCTTCCGCCTCCAGTGAGCGCACCTGCTCCACGAGGAACTGCAGATCCTGATCGGTGTACGTATAGCGGTACATGCGCTCCCCGGGCGGGGACCCGTGAAGGCGCAGGTAGGCAATCGGGCCGGCGGTCACGGGGAGGGCCTTGAACGGGTCAGCGCAGTGGACGAGGGAGAACTCCCGGCAGATGCCAGCGACCCGCTCCGGATTCTCTCCCCACTCCCCCCGTGGCTCCCACACGAGAAGAAACGCATCCCGGTCGACCGCGGCAAGGAAGCCGCACAGGGCATCCATGTTCTGTGGGGTTGGCCCAAACGAGGCCGGGCACTGCAGGAGAAGGATCTTGGCCCGCAGGCGGTGGGCGACCTCAGCGGAACGGGCCCATGCCTCCCGGGCTTCCCGGCCGCGAAACCGTGCCTTGTGGGTGATGTCCTGGTGGACCTTGACCGCGAACTCGAACTCCCGGTTTACCCCGTCGGCCAGGGCCCGCCAGCGGTCGGCGGTGAAGGGGCGCGGGAGGCGGTAGAACGTGGAGTTCACCTCCACGAGCGGAAAGTGGAGCGCGTAGAGCTGGAGCTTGTGGGAAAACCGCCCCCTCCAGTCGGCTTCGCCCACGTCGGCGGGCCGCAGCGCCGCCCACCCGCAGCACCCGATGCGCAGCTCCATACCACCGAATTATAGGTCCCGCACGGTTTCCTGTGGACGATGGCCGGCCAATCCCGGCGGGTATCGGGCTAATCGGCAAGGATCTCCTGCTCCCACCGCCGCAGGTTGTCGAGCACGCCGTACGCGGTGAGGTCGAGCTGCAGGGGGGTAATGGACACGTACCCCGAGAGCAGTGCCCACACGTCGGTCTCCTCCTCCCCTGGCGGGGGCGAGCTGAGCATCTCCCCGGTGAGCCAGTAGTAATCCCGCCCGCGGGGATCCACCCCGCGCACGAGCTCGTCGTCCCACAGCTTCCCCCCAAGGCGGGTGATCCGGATCCCCTTTGGGGTTCCCCGTGGTATGTTCACGTTAAGAAGGGTCCCGGCCAGCACCGCCCGCTCGGCCAGCGCCAGCCTGGCCATCCGGGCCGTCAACCGCGCGGCCACCTCGTAGTCAGGGACCCCCTCTCCCGCCTCCTCCGATCCCACGTCGAGGGAAACGGCGATCGCCGGGAGCCCGGCCGAGGCCCCTTCCATGGCCGCAGCCACCGTGCCGGAATAGGTCACGTCACGACCCAGGTTCGCCCCGGCATTGATCCCCGCCACCACCAGGTCCGGTCGCCGGGGAGCAAGCCCGAGAAGGGCCAGGAGCACGCAGTCCGATGGGGAGCCATTGGTCACGTGGACCACCTCCCCGTCCGGCAGACGGGCGGTGGACAGACGGAGCGGTTTGTGGAACACCCGGGTGCGAGAAGCAGCCGACCAGTTGCGGTCCGGCGCCAACACCCACGTTTCCCCCACCTTCGCCAGCGCCTTCCGCAGCGCGAGGAGACCGGGGGAGAGATAACCGTCGTCGTTGGTGATGAGGATGAAGGGCTCAACCATCGTCAACCCCTTGTTGGGGCGCAGTGTAGCCGGCCGCTTCGTCGGGGGCAAACCGGTAGAACGAGAGCCGAGTCTCCCCATACACGCGCTGGAGCTCGAGACGAAGGGCGCCGTACCGAGCGGCGACCTCCTCCTTGTGGAACGTCTCGGCGACCACGAGCGCCCCCGGGGCGAGCGGGACGAACTCCCCCAGCGCGGCCATCGCCCGCTGGGCAAGTCCGCTCTCGTACGGTGCTCCGACGAACGCCAGCTCGAAGGTGCGTCCCTGTTCGGCTAGGGCGCGGATCGCCGCTAGCGCATCGACCCGCAGCACCTCGGTTCGATCCTGATAGCCCAGGCGCCGGATGTTCTCCTGGATCAGGCGCACCGCGTGGGGAGAGCTGTCCACGAACACGGCACGGCGGGCCCCCCGCGACAGCGCTTCCAAGCCCACCGCACCCGTGCCAGCGAACAGATCCAGGAACTCCACCCCGGCCACGAGCCCGCCCAGCGTGTCGAACAAGGCGGTGCGCACTCGGTCGCGTAGGGGGCGGATGCCCGTCCCGTGCCACTCGGCCAGCTTCCTCCCCCGGTGAGCCCCGCCGATGATCCGCACTTGCGCTCCCCTGAGAACCGGCTACGATTTTTGCGAAGCCGTCTTCAGGATATCCCAAATCCGGGGGCAGGACACCGGGGGTTGCCCCGGCCCTGGAAGGAGAGCGGGTGCGGTACGACGTAGCGGTGATCGGAGCGGGGCCGGCGGGACTGTTCGCCGCCCTGGAACTCGCCGATTCCGGGCTTTCCACGGTGGTGGTGGAGAAGGGGCAGGCCCCACGGGAGCGCCGGAGCATCACGTGCGGGGTGGGTGGGGCCGGTGCCTTCTCCGACGGCAAACTGAATTTGACCCCGCGCATCGGGGGAGATCCGGCGGCGATCGGCTGTTCCGTGGCCGAACTGGCCGAGCTCATCGCCTACGTTGACCATGTGTTCACCCGTTACGGCGCCCCTGCCCAGTACTCCGGCGAGGACCCCAAGGCGCTGGCTCGCCTGAAGAAGGCTGCCGCCGAAGCTGGGGTGGAGTTCATCTCCGGCCGTCAGCGCCACATCGGCACCGGCTGCATCCGCGAGGTCATCGACGCGATGTACCGCGACCTCCTCGACCGGGGGGTGGCGTTTCGGCTCGGGGACGAGGTCAAGGCCATCGCCTGGGCGAACGACGAGTTCGTCGTGGACCTCGGTGAGGAACAGATCCACGCCGGCGCGGTGATCGCCGCCCCGGGCCGGGTGGGGGCGTACTGGCTCCGGGAGGTGGCCCGCTCCCTGGGGGTGGGTCCCCAGTTCGGCCCCCTCGACGTCGGGGTACGGGTGGAGTTCCCGGCCGAGCTCTATGACCCCATCGAGCGGGTGATGTACGATGCCAAGTTCCGCGTGCGCACCCCGACCTACGATGACATGGTCCGCACGTTCTGCACCAACCCGCGGGGATTCGTGGTCCAGGAGGACCACGACGAGTTCGTGCTCGTGAACGGGCACGCCGAGAACGAGTGCAAGACGGAGAACACGAACTTCGCTCTCCTGGTGCACATCGAGCTCACCGACCCGGTGGAGGACACCACCGAATACGGCCGGGCCATCGCCAAGCTCGCCACGACCATCGGCGGCGGCCGGCCGATCCTGCAGCGGCTGAAGGACCTCCAGCAGGGACGGCGATCCACCGCCGACCGCATCCGGCGGGTTTCCATTCAGCCCACGCTCGCCGCGTTCACCCCGGGGGACATCTCCATGGCCCTCCCCCACCGGGTGGTAGTGGACCTGGTGGAGGCGATCGACGTGCTCGACCGGATCATGCCCGGGATCGCGTCTGAGGGGACGCTGGTGTACGCGCCGGAGATCAAGTTCTACGATACCCAGTATCGGGTAGGGGCGGGGATGGAGACGGGGCTCCCCGGGTTCTACGTGGTGGGGGACGCGTCCGGGCATTCCCGGGGGATCGTGTTCGCCGCCCTGACCGGGATCCTCGCCGCCCGCCACATCAAGGCCCGCCCCGGCTAACCGTTTTGACGATGACCAGGGTGGCTGTATTGACGAGCGGTGGCGACGCCCCGGGCATGAACGCCGCCATCCGCGCCGTGGTTCGCACCGGCATCGCCCACGGGTGGGAGGTGTTCGGGGTCCGCCGCGGCTACGCCGGCCTCCTCGAGGGCGCCCTGGTCCCCTTCGGAGCGCGGGACGTGGGCGGGATCATCCACCTTGGGGGAACGATTTTGGGGAGCGCCCGCTGCCCCGAGTTCAGAACCGAAGCCGGGCAGCGGGAAGCCCTCCGGACCCTGAGCCGCCACGCCATCGATGCCCTGGTGGTCATCGGCGGAAACGGTTCGCAGGCCGGGGCGTACGAGCTCTCGCGGCTCGGGTTCCCCGTGGTGGGGGTGGCCTCCACGATCGACAACGACCTCGTGGGCTCCGACATCGCCATCGGCGTGGACACCGCCCTCAACGTGGCCCTGGAGGCGATCGACCGACTGAAGGTGACCGCCTCCTCGCACCAGCGGGCGTTCCTGGTGGAGGTGATGGGACGGGACTGTGGGTATCTGGCGCTCATGGCCGGCATCGCCGGCGGGGCGGAAGCGGTGGTCATCCCGGAGGTGGAGACGGACCCAGAGGCGCTGGCCGCCGAGCTCCATCAGGCCTACGAGCGGGGGAAACCCCACGCCATCGTGGTGGTGGCGGAAGGGGCTCAATACAACGCGGTTCGCCTGGCCCAATACTTCCGGGAGAACGAGAAGCGCCTGGGGTTTGAGCTTCGGGTCACCATCCTCGGGCACGTCCAGCGGGGCGGGGCCCCGGGGGCGTTCGACCGGATCCTCGCCACCCAGCTCGGGGCGGCGGCCGTTGATTGTCTCGCCCGCGGCGAACAGGGAGTACTGGTGGGCTGGATCCGTGGGGTGGTGGCTGCCACCCCGCTCGCCGAAGCGGCCCGGCACAAGAAGGAGCTAGATCCCAAGCTTTTCGAGCTCGCCCAGGTGCTGGCGCGGTAAAAATTTCCGGTGTTTGGGCAAGATCACCTTCGCCGTTTGAGGATCCGAAAGCTCCACGGCGGCAGGGCGACCTCGCCCGATACCTCCTCTCCGGCGAGCAGATCCCGAAACCTTCCCGGAAGGGGAAACGCTTGTTCCCCGTCCCCCGCGTTCAGGGCAACGAGGACCTCCTCCCCCACGAGGGTCCGTCGAAGGCAAAGCGTTCGCCCGTGCGCCCCGACGAAGTGTAACTCTCCACCGCGCAGGGCCGGCTCACCCCGGCGTAGGCGCACAAGCTCCCGGAAGGCCGCGAGGGTCTCCTGGTCCCATAGGTTTTGGTCCCAGGCGAAGCAGCGGCGGCAGTCCGGATCTTCCCCGCCCTCCATCCCGATTTCGTCCCCATAGTAGATTGCCGGTGCACCGGGAAAGCTGAACAGAAAGGCCGCGGCCAGAAGCAGGCGCCGTTTGTCCCCCTGGCAAAGGGTTAGGAAGCGAGGTTTGTCGTGGCTTCCAAGGAGCGTATAGCAGGCGAACCCATTCTCCTCCGGGTAACTACGCCACAGGCTGTAGACGTAGTCGGCGAACCGGCGGGCGTCCCATGTCCCTTGGGCGAAGAAGTGGACGAGCCCCTCCCAAAGCTTGTAGTGCATCACCCCATCGAGCGCCCCGTGCTTGAACCAGGAGGCGGCGATGCCCCATACCTCGCCCACGATGTAGGCCTCCGGGTTGATCCCCTTAGCCGCGTGGTAGAGCTCGCGCACGAAGTCCGGGGAAAGGTAATCGCCGGTATCAAGGCGCCAGCCGTCGATCTCGTATTCCAAAAGCCAGTGGCGCACCACCGAGAGGAGATACTCGCGTACCTTAGGGTTGGCGTGGTTCCATTCCGGCATGGAGGGGACCCCGGCAAAACAAGCGTAGTTCGGCTCCGGGTCGCGGAGGATCCTTTCGCCGTAGACGGTAAACCAGTCCCAGTAGGGTGAGGCCCGGCCCTGCCGGAGCACGTCCTGGAAGAAGGGATGCCGTTCCCCGCAGTGGTTAAAAACTCCGTCAAGCACGATTCTCATGCCGCGAGCGTGTAGGGCCCTTACGAGCTCCTGCAGGGCCTCGTTCCCCCCGAAGGCCGGATCCACCTGGAAATAGTCCTCGGTGTCGTACTTGTGGTTGGTAGGGGCCTCGAAGATCGGGGTGAGGTAGAGGGCGGTTATCCCAAGGTCCTCGAGGTAATCCAGCTTCTCCAGGATTCCCCAAAGATCCCCGCCGAAAAAGCTTGTTCGGTCAGGGAGCTCCCCCCAGGGCCTTGCTCCGGGCGGATCGTTCCGCGGGTCCCCGTTCCGGAACCGATCGGGGAAGATCTGGTAGAAGACTGCGCCCTGCACCCACTTCGGCGGGTTCATCCCTTGACGGCTCCGCGGGTAAGCCCCGAGATGAGTTGGTTTTGCAGGAGGTAGAAGATGAGCACGATGGGGAGGGCCCCAATAATGGAGGCGGCTGCAAACACCCCCCAGCGAGTGGTGTACTGTCCTGTAATGAACAGGCGCAAGCCCACGGCCAGGGTGTACCGCTGAACGCCGGTGAGCAGGACACTCGCCAAAAGGTACTCCGAGTATGTAGCGATGAACTGGAGGATGAACACCACGGCCAGGATGGGCCGGGCAAGAGGCAGGATGATCCTGGTGAAGGCCTGAAAGTGCGTAGCCCCATCGATCATGGCCGACTCCTCCAGCGACCGGGGGATGGTGTCAAAGTACCCCTTCATTAGCCAGGTGTTGAATCCGAGCGCTCCTCCCAGGTACACCAGGATCAGTCCGGTATGCGTGTTCAGGCCAATGGCCGGGACGAAGTCCCCCAGCCTGAGCAAGAGGATATACAGCGCCACCATGGCCAGCATCTGAGGGAACATCTGCACGAGGAGGAGGGCCATAAGCCCGCCTCGGCGCCCTCGGAACCGAAACCGGGAGAAGGCATAAGCTCCAAGTGCAGTCAAGATGACACTGAAAAGTGCAGTAAGCCCTGCAACCTTAACGCTATTTGCAATCCATATTGGGAACGGGTGCTGAGGATTATTAAATAACTCAAGGTAGTGAACTATTGTGGGGTTTCGAGGTATAAGCCGTTGGCCGACCAAGGTGTTGGTGGGGTTGAACGAGGCCGACAGGATCCACACAACGGGGAACAGGGCGAACGCGATGGCGATCCAGATGATGAGGTGCCGAATGATGGTGCCCACCAAGGTCGGGCGCCTATACATTCTCGGACACCTCCTCCAAGGCCCGGGTGAACCGGAAGTTGATCCAGCTGATGGTGCCGATGATGAGGAAGATGAGGATGGACACGGCGGAGGCGAGGCCATACTGGTTCCCCCGTTGCCCCTCGAAGGCCAGCCTGTAGGTATAGGAGATGAGGATATCCGTCGACCCGGCCGGGGTCTGAGCCCCGGGGATGGGCGGCCGGCCCTCCGTGAGCAGGTATATGTTCGTGAAGTTGTTGAAGTTGAACGCGAACGAGCCGATGAGCAGAGGTGCCAAGGACACCAAAAGGAGCGGGAAGGTGATCCGCCAGAACCTTTGCCAGGCCGAAGCCCCGTCGATCTGGGCCGCCTCATGGAGCTCCTCAGGGATGGACTGAAGCGCCCCCAGGGAGATGATCATCATTTAGGGGAAGCCGAGCCACAGGTTGTTGAGAAGCAACGCCACCTTTGCCCAAAACGGGTCTTGGAGCCACGGGATCTTGACCTCAAACAGGCTGTACAGGATCTGATTGAAGACCCCAACCTCGGTGTTGAAGAACCCGCGCCACATGAGGACGGAGATGAAGGCCGGGATGGCGTATGGCACGATGAGGAGCATCCGGTAGGCCCTTCGAAATCGCAAGTAGGGATTGTTGAGGTGGTAGGCCAGAAAGAGCCCTAGGGCGAATGTGAGGAGGACCGAAAAGAACGCGTAAGCGAACGTCCAAGCAAAGACCTGGAAGAACGGGCCGGAGATCTGTGGGTTGGTCACCAGGGCGAAGAAGTTCCTCCACCCGACGACGATCGTGAACCCAGGGAGGAGGGTCTTTCCGTCCTGGGAGGTGAAGAAGCCCTCCACCGGCCGATACACGGTGCCCGAAAGCAGATCCACCATGACGTCGTTTTCCGGGTCGTAGCGGTAGCGGTGCTCAAAGGCGGCGAATCCCTGGAGCGAGGTCATCCGCAGGATTCTCTCTCCGTATGGGAACTCCATGGCCTGGAATGTGGAGAGGTTCTGGACCACCTCGGGCAGCCCCAGGCGCCTATACCCTTCCACCCCGTCCACGATCCCATCGCCGTCCTGGTCTAAGAAGCCGGGGTCGCCGGGGGCTACAGGGATGAGTCTCCCGGCGCGGGCGAACAAGACGGGCCCCTCCTTGGGGTAAAAGAGGAACGCGAACTCCGTTCCCCCCTCTTCCTGAAATGCCACATAGCCGAACGTCTCGGCATCCGGGGGGAGATACAGCCGGCTTTCGATCTGAGTGATCGCCTGCTTCTTAGAGAGGATATGCCCAGTACCGTAGTTGGTGAACGCGATGTAGATGTTGTAGCCAATGGGGTAAAGCACAAACAGCACAAGGAAGAAAAGCCCTGGGAACAGGTACTTAAGGGGATAAGTACGCTTGGAGAAGTAGATCCAGTTGATGAGGCCGAGGGCGACGGCCAACCCGGCAGCCATCCAGTACTCCCCTCGCAAGAGGAGGGAGGAGAAGGCCCAGATGCCCAAGGCGTCGAGGAGGCCCAGGGCCAGGATGGTCGCTCCTTGGGCAAGGATCTTCCTCCAGCTCATGATAGGAGGGGCCGGCCGGAACCGGCCGGCCCCTGGGCCTCCTTTCTACTTGCAGCCGAGGAGCGTGCGGATCTGCTCCGCGGCGTTTCTCATCGCCTCCTCAGGACCGAGCTTCTGGGAGACGATCAGCTCCAGAGCATCCGACCAAGCACCCCATACCGAGGCCATCTCCGGGATCTTGGGCATGGGGATCCCATCAGCAGCACTGGCCGCGAACGCCTGGATGTCGGGATTGTCCGCGAGCTCCGCCAGGGCGGGCAAATACGCGGGCGGCCGCTGGCCCCGCTCGTAGATGGCGAGCATGACCTCCTTGGTGGCCAGGAAGTCCTTGAGAAACAGGTTAGCCAGAAGCTTGTTCTCGCTGAAGGCACTGACCATGAACCCCTGGACCCCGGTGAATGGCCGCGGAGCGTTCCCCTCAATGGGCGGGATCTTGGCGACGCCGTAATTGATCCCAGCGGCGTGGATGCCAGGGAGAGTCCAAGGACCTCCGATGAACATGGCCAAAAGCCCCTCGTTGAACAGCCCGGTCACGGTCTGGTAGTCGGCCCCGGCGAATTCGACCTTTTCCTTTACCAAACGATCCAGAAGCATAGCGCCTTTGACGGAGCCCTCGTTATCCAGGCCGATGTCACAGGGATCGAGGGTCCCTTCCGACGTGGTGCCGAAGACGTAGCCCCCGTAGGCGGAGTGCAGCGGGAAGGTGTGATAGGGGTCGGGCTCTTGGATCAAGAAGCCGTACTGTCCCTTCTCGGGCGCCGTGAGGGCCTTGGCAATCTCGATCAGTTCTTCGAAAGTGGCCGGTGGCTCGGGCACCAGATCCTTGTTGTAGATCAGGGCCACACACTCGGTGGCGTAGGGAAGACCGTACAGCTCCCCGGCCCAGGAGAAGGCCTCCAAGCTCGCCGGGTCGAACTGGGCCAGGAGGTCCGCCGGGAGAACGAGCGGCTCGAGGAGTCCGTTGTAGATGAGTTCGCCGATCCAGTCGTGGGGGCCGATGATGATGTCCGGGCCCTCCCCGGTGGGAGCAGTGACGGCCAGGTTACCCCGGATATCGCCGAAGGGCACTTCCACAACTTCCACCGGCACCCCATAGGCGGCGGTGAACTTCTGCGCCGCCTCCGTGAGGGCCGGTGCTCGGGTCTCGTCACACCATACGATGAGCTTCCCCGGCTCGGAGGCCAGGCCCAGCATTCCCAACACTAAGACGCTCACCACCGCAATTCCGAAATTCCTCATCCTGTATCCCTCCTCATTTGTGATTAAACTAAGCCTAGCTCTCCCTTCTTTTTCTGTTACCATCTATCCCCGCTGTTCTCACCCCCTTCCTCGTGGTCTGCCAGCCGAGGACCGACCCGGCCCTTTCGCTGTCCATCCACCTCACTCCTCCCGCGCCAATATCCAGGCCTGGACAGGGGGCACGACCACCCGGCCCCGGAAGATGGCCTCCCCGCCGACGAGCCGCCAGTTTCCAGGGGGAAGTTCCAAGGAAGCCAGCCTGGAAGCGTTGTTGGCGACAACGAGCACCTCGCCTTGCTCCCCACGGAAGAAAGCGAGCACGCCCTCCTTGGCGGCGTAGGCGCGGACTGCGCTACTCGTGAGGGCGGGGATCGCCCGCCGCATCTGAGCCAATCCGATGTAGTGGGCGAGAAGCTCCTCGTTCACCACATCCCACTGGATGGGGTAGCGCTGGGCATCGTAAAACCCTTTCTCACCCAAGATGCCCCGCTCATCCCCTTGGAAGACCACGGGGACCCCCGGCAGGGTGGAGAGCAGGGTGAAAAGCAGCTGGAGCCGCTTGATGGCCTCAGGGGCAGGGGTTTCGCCGAAATCGCCTCCGCCCAGGTCAGTGAGAACGCGCGACGTGTCGTGGGAGCTCACGAGGTTGAAGCCCATGGCGGCGACGGTCTCCCCGTAAGTGGCGAAGTAGCGGCTGAGCTCAGCCAAGGTGCGCTCCCCGTCAGCGTTCCCCCGCGCATAGGGGAGCAGCACGTCGCGACCCAAGGCATAGTTCATGAGGGAGTCGAACTGATCGCCCTGCACCCAGGAAGGATCGAGCTGCCAGATCTCACCCACCATATAGGCCTCGGGATGGCGGGCTTTCACGAGCTCCCGCAGCTCAGAGAAGAAGCCATGGGCGTTGATGATCTCGTTGGGCACGTCTACCCTGAACCCGTCAAACCCGAAGTCCAACCAGTAGCCCACTACATCGAAGAGGTAAGCTTTCACTTCGGGGCCCGCGGTGTTCAGTTTGGGGAGGCTTCCCAGTCCCCACCAACCCTCATAGGCATTGCCGTCGCCGAGGAGAAAAGGCCACTCGCGGACGAAGTACCAGTCCCAATAGGGGCTCTCTGGCCCCCTCACCGCCACGTCCAGAAATGCCCAGAAGCTTATCCCAGTGTGGTTGGGGACAAAGTCGAAGATCACGCGCATGCCCCGGGCATGGGCTTCGTCCAAAAGCCGCCTCAGATCGGCTTCGGTGCCGAACTTTGGGCTCACCTTGAGGTAGTCGCGGGTGTCGTAGCCGTGAGCGCTGCCCGAGTCGAAGACGGGGTTTAGGTAGAGGATGGTTATCCCAAGTTCGCTCAGGTAGTCAAGTTTTTCCATGATCCCAGCGAGGTCACCGCCGAAATACTGGTGGCAACAATGCTCTGGGGTGATCGGATCGCTCCAAGAGGAAAGGACAGGCCCCCCCTTGGTCCAGAGCTCGTTATAGAAGAATTCGTCGGTTTGGAGGGCCAGCACATCGTTTTCCGGATCCCCATTATGGAAACGGTCGGGGAAGATCTGGTAGGCAACCCCTTGGCTCACCCATTTAAGCTGAGGGAAGCGGTCGACGCCATCGAAGGAGAAGGGCTCGGAGGGATCGTCCGGTACGGTGAACTCCGAGCCGTCGATGAGGGTGCCGACGAAGTAATAGTTCAACGATTCGAACACTGGCAAGGAAATGCGCCACATTTCGCCCCAGTCCCACCAAAGCTGCCGCTCCATGGGCCACTCGCCCTGATCGGTGACCAGGCGGACCGACCCCACTTGACCGGGCGCTGTCCGTAAGCGCAGCACGAGACGATCGTCGGCGATGCACAGGTACGCGGGGTCATGGGGGTCGTACATCGGGGAAGGTCCTACGAGAACCGGCTTGACAATGCGTATAGCATTTTGGCCCCCGAACCCGTCGTCAACGTAGCCGTCGGCCTGAGGATCGACCGGGCCGCCGCCGCGGGCGGTGGCCATGTCCCGGGGCCATCGCCCGTTGATGAAAAACTTGTACTGATGGGTTCCGGGCTCCAGGCAAACGGTGATGGCCCAGGAGCCGTCGGGCTGTTCTTCCATGGGCCATTCGCCCCAGGTGTTGAACGAGCCGCGCAGGCTCACCGAGGTGACGGTTTCATCTTCCAGCGGAGTGTAACCAAAGGTGACGGCTACCTTTAAGCCTGGACACTCAACCTCCTGAGCTAGCCCGCCCAATAGCAGCGCACTCAAGATCAGGACCGCGATTCCGAACTTCCGCTTCACCAGCGCACCTCCACCGGCACGAGCGTGGCGTAGCGCCGACCGGCCGGGTCATAGGCGGAAAGGAGCTCCTCTTGAGAAGCCCCTGCCGGCACCAGGTAGTCGTAGATCTGCGGCGCCCACAGGGGATCCGGGCAGCCTCCGCCCACCCACTCGCCCGCGGTCTTCCCCACCGGCCGGAGGTGATTCGGGCCGTATCCGTCCTGGGAGCCCACGAGCACGTAGTGCCAGCCCCGGATCTCCGGGACGAGGGATTTGGCGATGGTGACGATGATCCTCCCCCGCTTGGGGTCGGAGGCCACCTCCACGAGGAACGGTCCCTCGCCCGCCGCGGTCCAGAGGTGCCGGCCGTAGGCGGGCCAGCCCGCGATCTTCAGGAAGTAGTCCCAGGGATGGGCCGGGCCGAAGGCCACCTGGGCGGCCTTGCCCTCCTCGTGAGAATCGGTCCGGCCGCCCGCGGCCACGTCGAGGTACAGGTAGATGATGGGGTGGGAGAACCCGTGGGGCCCGTTCCAGGGGTTGGGAAGCACGGGGAACTCGAACGCCAGCTGCCAACGGTCGCCGGCGTCGTAGACGGCGTAGCGGAGGAGGTCGAACAGACCGGGCTGGGCGAACACGGCGTTCAAGGGGTACACGTAGGTCCCGGGGCCGTGGTCGTCCCCGGCCGGATCCTCCATCGCCCACACCTCCACCCCTTGGATGAGGGTGGGGATGCGGGCCCAAAGCGGCCGCTCCGGAGCTTGCCCGAGGAGCTCGCCCGGCCGCTCCAAGGTCAGGACGAGGACAAGGCTCTGGCCAGGCTCCACCCCAAGTTCCTCGAACGGGACCTGGAACTCCACGGCCTCCTCAACCTGGGCCTTGCGGAAAAGGAGGGTCCGGATGGGGGAGCTCAAACGCCAGCCGCCCTTGCCGTCGGCAGCGTAACGAAACACATAGCCCGAACCGTCGCTCTTCACCTTGGCGAAATCGAGCTCCACCGCCGATCCAAGGGCGGACCCGAGCTGATCCCCGGTATGGCGGGTGGTGATGTTGGCCAGCTCCCCGGGCTTGCCCGTGGCGTAGAGGAGGAGCTTGGCGTCCTTCCCAATCCACTCGGAGGCCTGGGGATCCAGGTCCACGCGGACATAGAGGTAGGTCTCGCCGTAGGCCACGGCGGCCTGGCGGATCGCCCCCTGGCCGGGGATGGTCACCGCCTCCGCCCACTCCCCAGGAGCGCTCACCCTCCCGTCCAGGGTGGGCTTCACCTCGCCAAGGCTCGCGGAGATGGGGATCCGCAGGCGAAGGAAGAGGACCTGGGGGATCTCTTGGTCGCTGTAGCCGGCGGCCCGATAAGCCCCCACGAGGTGGGCCTTCATGAGCCAGTCGAAAAGGTCATCGGTCCCGGAATCCTGGTCCGTCCCGTACCACCAGAACCAGTCCGACCCCTCGGCCGCGTACAGGGCATCGAGGACGGCCTCATTGGCCGCCCGAGCAAAGACCGCCTCCCGGGCGGCGGCGAGCCGGGCCCAGGCCTCATCCTCCTCGGGCTCGCCACCCCAGGTGGAAAGGTCCCCGGCCCAGGAGCCGGTGGGGACCAGGGCGAGCACGGCCCGGGCCGGATGGGCGGCGAGGTACTCGGCCGGGGTCACGGTCCGCACCCAATCGGCCTGGGAGAGGGCCTGGTAAAGGGCCCGCAAAAACTCCCGACCGTTGTCGGGGTAACCGGCCATGAACATCCAGTTCTCCCCGTCCAGGGCCACCACCAGGACGTGCTCCTCTGGGGCGTCCAGGCCCTCCCAGGTCCGCCGGACCTCGTCCATGAAGTCGGCCACCGCCTCCGCGGTGGGTTTGTTCCCGTAGGCAAAACTGATCTTGTCGGATAGGTTGTGGTCCCGGAAGAGAACCGCGATGTCCCCGAACCGGTAGGCGCACGTCAGCTCGGCCCGGGACGGCGAGCGGCCGAGGGCTCCGGCCAACGTCCACTCGTCGGCCACCGTCCAGAGGAAGCTGGCCTCCCCGAAGAGGGCGAGGGCCCGCTCGGAAACGGCCTGCTCCGGCGGCCAGGCACCCATCGCCGGGACCCCGAACAGCCGTACGTGCTGAGCCTGAGCCTGGGCGAGCTGTCCGAGCACGTCTTCGTCCCAGCCCCGTTCGGCGAGGAGGGGCAGGATCGGGTGGTAGAACGGGCTGGTGATGAGCTCGCTCCCCCCGGCCTGGATCTCCCGGTAGGCGTCCACCACCCGCGAGAGGACCGTGTGCTGGGCGCGGATGAGGCGGACGATGTCGTCCGCGGTGAACCCAGCCTTTCCCTGCAGATCGGCCACCCCAAGCTCCTGGTGGAGCTCGGGGGAGATCTGCCACAGGAGGAAGAGCCCAGCGGCATCGATGAGCTCTTGGTCGGTGAGGGGTCGCACGTCCTTTAGGCGGTTGAGCTCGGCATAGCGGGGATCGAAGTATTTTCCGCCCGGCCGGAGCATGTACGGGTTGATCCAGAAAAACTGGGCCTGCATGGCCTTTCTGTCTTCCGGGATGAGCGTGGCCGGATCGTGAATCAGGGCCCAAACCCACCGGAGGTGGTTGTCCACCGCGCCGATGAGCTCGTAGAGCCCGCCTCTCGCCCGCTCCCCCTCCGTGATCTCCACGTAGTCCAGAAGTTGCCGAAGCAGGCTCGGCTGGAGGTTGTAGGCCACCCTAATCCCCGGGAACTCGGCGAGGATGCGCGGGGAGTCGATGTACTCCTGCACCCCGTGCACCCGCACCCAAGGGAGCTCGTACTCCCCGGTGAGCCGGTTCCAATAAAGGGGCTGATGCTGATGCCAGACGAGGGCCAGGTTGAGCGGCCCTTTTCCCGCCAGCCCCCCTCCGGCCACGGCCAGGAGGAGGATCACCGCTGCCCACAGCCTGCGCATTGTTCACCTCCCGCGTACGGAGAGCCATCCTTCTCCCGCCGCACGGGCCAGCCAGACATCCCCGCGACGGTCAACGGCTACCTTCATCCCGTCCTCGGCGTCCACGGATATCGCCGCCTTGGCGACGATCGTCACCGGCCCGACCGTGTGGGAGAGGCGGAGGCGCCAGCCACCGTTCCAGTCCGCCTCCGTCACCGCCTTCCTGGGCATCGGGACGAGGAGATCGGTCAACCCCACCGGAGCGATGCCCTCCCGTTGGGGAGCGAGCACGAAGTAGGCCACCCCCCCGGGGCGGAGCCGTCCCTCCATCGCCCCCACCGCCCGGCTGCTCGATCCGTCCCAGATCAGGAACTCCCCAGGCAGCGGCGGATCCAAGCGAAACGGGAGCTCCTCCTCTGCCGTGTTGATTGCGATCACGTAGGCCCAACGGGCCGGGCCGAGGTCCCGCTCCGTCCAGAACACCTCTACGTCTGAGCCGAGGGTGCCGATCACCGGGAACGGTGGGCGATCGGGCTGAGCGAGGGTGCCATCGGCGAGGACAAGCCGACGGAGGAGATCCCGATCGGCCAACCCCAGCTGGTCCCCAAACCCCACCGGGCCGCAGGACAGGGCACGCAGGATCGCGTCCTCCACCGGATGGTCGCCACCGAACCCAGGGTGAGGCCGGGTGAGAAACAGGTCATGGAACGGCGCGAGTCCCAGCGTCCACAGCACCGCTCCCATGAGCAGGTTCTGCCGACGCAGGACGGGGACCGGCGTCCACGCATCCAGGAACTCGGGATGGCCAACCCGGGCCGCGACCACGAGCGCCGGCCGCTGGGCGAACAGGTAGTCGGTGTGGCTGCGGGCGGCGACGACGTTGGGTTCCTGGGTGCTGGCGAGCGCCATGCCCATCGTCTGCATGCACAGGAGCACCGGCAACCCCTGCTCGCGGAACGCACGGGCCATGCCGGAAAACCACCGCCCCGCCGCCCCGGGATCGGCCCGCAACGCCGGGTCCAGATGCTGACAGGTCCTCAGCCAATCGTGCCACGCCGCGATGCCCCCTTCGCCCTTGACCTCCCCGGCGATGGTCCGGTACACGTCGGACTCGGCGCCGTCCACGCCGTACGCGTTGTCTTCGGCCAGTGCGGACAGGTGCAAGACGTAGGGAAGGCCGGTGCGGGCGGCGATCTCGGCCAGGCCCTGCGGGTACTTGCGCGGATCAGGGCGGAAGCACTGCGCCCGGCCGATCTCCCGGTACGGGTACCAAAGGTCGAGGCCGAAGTACCGAACCGGAATCCCCTCGCGGCAGAAGGAGGCGGCGAGCGCCTCGAGGAGGGCCCCGTCCATGGGGTGGAGGAGCTCGGTGTAGTAGGACCCATAGGCGTTCCAGTAACCCAAGGTGGAGAGGAGGGGGTGCTCGAGGGGGGCGGGCCGGGCCTTTCCCCCCTGGACGAGCAGTCGGTCCCCAAGGTTTCGCAGCGCGGCGATGGGATCCTCCCCGGCCACGAACCACGTGCTCAGGGTGAACCCGGCTGGGAGGCGGTCCACCGCCCCGGAGAGGCCCCGGGCGGCCCCGCCGGGGAGGCGCACGAGGGGGCTCACGAGGAAGTGATCGGCCGGGGCGATGGCCACCGCCCCCTCCTCCGCGAACAGGACAAGGGGGGCGAATGCCCGCCGGGGAAGCTCCCCTGGCCCGCGGCCGAGGCAGGCGGTGGGCCAGTACCCGCCTGGGTAGCGGTCCCCCGCCCCGCCCA
>JACIWI010000037.1 GCA_014361055.1 Candidatus Bipolaricaulota bacterium | reverse complement strand
CACGGGCGTTTGGCCAGGAGACCCCGGACGGATGGGACATCGGGTTGGAGTTGCCGCGGGCGGAGCTCGCGGAGATGGCCGGCGTGTCCACGGAGACGGCGATCCGAGTCCTGTCGGATCTCAAGGACCGGGACATCCTGGGGCTGCCCGGGAGGCGGATCGTGATCAAGAGGCGGGAAGACCTGGAAAACCTGGCCCATCCGTTCCGCACATTCCTGCGGGAGAACCTGGCCTGAGGGAGACCCTCTGGCTCCCGTGGGATCAGCAGCGTGCGTCGGGTCCTGTTGGCGATCGGGAATCCCCTCCGGCGCGACGACGGCGTCGGGCTAAGGGTGGGCGAGCGGCTTCAAGGGACGGGCTGGACGGTCATCGCGGCCGGGCAGGCGGTGGAGAATGCCCTCGGCCTGATCGAGCGCCTGAACCCCGACCTCCTTGTGGTGGTGGATGCGGCGGAGATGGGCCTCCCGCCGGGGAGCGCCCGGCGGCTCCCCCTCACCGCGGGGGAGCGCATGTTCGGTTCAACCCATGCCCTGCCGCTTTCGTTTCTCCTCTCCCGGCTCACCGGCAAGGTCGGGGAGCTGATCTTGGTGGGGATCCAGCCCGCCGACCGCGCGCTGGGGGAGGGGCTCACGCCCCCGGTTCAGACGAGCGTGGAGCGGGTGGTCTCCATGCTCAAGGAGAATCGGCCGACTGCGATCTCACCCCTCGAACCGGGCTAGCAGGCTGGGTGCCCACTCCGCGTAGCCGAAGGCAGGAGAGGGTCACTGGTTACTCGGACCTCTTCTCGCCACGGATCCGGGCGCGGATGGCCGCCAGCCGCTCGCGGAGCTTGCCCTCCCACCCCACCGCCTTCGGTCGGTAGTACACCCGATCCCGCAACCCCTCGGGGAGGCAGGGCATCGGCGCCACCCCCTCCGGGAGGTCGTGGGCGTACCGATAGCCCTTCCCGTAGCCGAGGTCCTTCATCGTGTCCGTGACCGGATTCCGGAGGTGGAGCGGCACCGGCTCGTTGATCGTGGCCTGCACGTCTCGCTTGGCCTCGCCGTAGGCCAGGTAGAGGGCGTTGGACTTCGGGGCCAGGGCGAGGTAGGCCACGGCCTCGGCCACCGCCAGCTCGCACTCCGGCATCCCCACGGCCTCCACCGCCTGGGCCGCGGCCACCGCCAGGCGCAGCGCCCCCGGATCGGCGAGGCCGATGTCCTCGCTCGCCATGCGCACCAGGCGCCGGGCGAGGTAGCGCGGATCCTCGCCGGACTCGAGCATCCGCGCCAGCCAGTACAGGGCCGCGTCCACATCGGAGTTGCGCACCGCCTTGTGCAGGGCGGAGATCAGGTTGTAGTGCTCCTCTCCAGCCCGATCGTAGCGGGGGGCCTTGCGCCCCACCGCCTCCTCCACCTGGGCGAGGGACAGGCACCCCTCCCCGACCGCCCCCACCGCGGTCTCCAACGCGATCAGGAGCCGCCTGGCATCTCCGTCCGCGTAGCGGACGAGGAACTCCCCCGCCTCCGGCTCCAGCTCCACCCGCCCCCCGTACCCCCGCTCGTCCCGGAGGGCCCGGGCGAGGAGGGCCCGCAGGTCGTCCTCGGACAGGGGCTCGAACACGAACAGCTGAGCTCGGGAAAGGAGGGCCGAGCGCAAGGCGAACGAGGGGTTCTCGGTGGTGGCCCCGATGAACAGGATCGACCCCTCCTCGAGGAACGGCAACAGCACGTCCTGCTGGGCCCGGTTCCAGCGGTGGATCTCGTCGAGGAACAGGAGGTCCCGCTGCCCAACGCGCTGCCAGAGCTCGCGCGAGGCAGTGAGGGCTTCCCGCACCTCGGACATCGTGGCCAGGGCCGCGGACTTCTGCACGAACCGCGCCCCCCATCGGCCGGCGACCAGGCGACCGACCGTGGTCTTCCCGGTCCCCGGCGGTCCCCAGAAGATAAGGGGCACCACCAGGCCCTGTTCGATGAGCGCCCGCAGCGGCCCTTTCTCCCCGAGGAGGCGGCGCTGGCCCACCACCTCGTCCACGGTGCGGGGACGGAGGCGATCGGCCAACGGAGCGCAGCCTTGCCACAGGCCATCCACGGGGGAATTGTATCCCCTTGACGGGGTTGCCCTCTCGCCCGTAACATTGCGATGGGTAGGGCCGTTAGCTCAACCGGTAGAGCAGCGGACTCTTAATCCGCGGGTTGGGGGTTCGAGTCCTCCACGGCCCACAATTTCGTAAACCGTGATCCGTGATCAGAGGTTGGGAATTAAGGATTTGCTCATCACGGAT
>JACIWI010000036.1 GCA_014361055.1 Candidatus Bipolaricaulota bacterium | reverse complement strand
GAACCTGGGGTACGATCTACCCGAGGAGTTCGCCTTGTTCCCGCCGCTGATACTGGATCGGATCAGTGCCGACTGGGCCCTCAGGGGTGGTAACGATCTCTTGGCCCCCTACATGGTCACCTCCGGGCGGGCGACCAGGCTCACACGCTCAAACACACCTCAAGTGCTTTGAGGAGGCCACGGATCGTGGCCAGAGTTGCCCCGGGCCCCATGTGGCCCACCCGGAACACCTTGCCCTTAAGCTCCCCTAAGGTCCCGGCAAGGAGCAATCCATGGCGATCCCGCAGGCAGGCCAGAAGCTCCTCCACCCGCCCCTCCGGCCCGACCACGCTCGTCACCCCGTGCGAAGCCACCTCGTCGGCGACGAACGGTTCAAGCCCCAGATCCCGCAGCCCCCGCCGCAGGTACGCCGTGATCGCCCGGTGCCGCTGGAACCGGGCCTCCAACCCTTCCGCCAGGATCCGCTCCACGCCTACCCGCAGGGCCCGCACGTTGTTCACCGCCTGCGTGATCGGGTGCGGATGCCAGCTCCCCCACTTCTCCGTGTACTCCTGCCACACCTTGAGGTTCAGATACCACCCGGGCCCGGCCGCCCGGTCGATCTGGGCCCACCCCGCCTGGGCCACCGCCACCACCGCCAACCCAGGCGGGGACTCGAGGCCCTTCTGGGAAGCCGAGACGCAGATCCCCACCCCCCAGTCGTCCATGTCTAGGGGCTCGATGCCCAGGGAGGCAATCGCATCCACGATGAGGAGCACCTCGTGACCGCGACACACCTCGGCGAGCTCCCGGACCGGGTTCAAGACCCCGGTCGAGGTCTCACAGTGGACCACCGCCACCGCGTCGAACCGCCCCTCGCGAAGCTTGCCCTCCACCTTCCCGGGATCCACGGCCTGCCCGAGGGGGAACGGAAGAACCTCCACGTTTGGGGTGTAGGATCGGGCAATCTCCGCCAACCTCTCCCCAAAGAACCCGTTCTGGAGGATGAGGACTTGCCCTGAAGGGGCAAGGGCCGACCCCAACGCCGCATCCAGCCCAGCACTCCCGGACCCTGGGATGAGGAACACGTCGCCCTCCGTGCGCACCACCCGCTGCACCAACCCCACGGTCTCCTTGTAGTAGGCCGTCCACTCCGCCCCGTAGTGGGCCACCAGGGGCTCGCCCATCGCCGCCAGCACCTCCGGGGCAACCTCGATCGGGCCGGGGATCATCAGCTGGTACCGCTTCATCGTCGGTCCTCCTCGTCCTTGGCAAGCGCAGGTGAACGTGAGGGGGAATCGTCTTGGGGTAAACCCAAACCAGCGCTCGGGGGCATCGAGCTAACCGCTCTCACAACCCATGGCGCTCGACACCTCCCGGGCCCCGTCCACCACCGCCCGGGCGAACCGCTCCAGGGGATCATGCGCCAACCGCGTCTTCACGAGCGACACGGAGATCGCGGCCACCACCCTCCCCCGGTAGTTGCGCACCGGGGCGGCCACGCACACGTTGCCCTCGTGGAACTCCTCCCAGTCCACGGCGTACCCCCGCGCCATAACCTCTTCCAATTCCCTCCGGATCGCCTCCGGATCGGTGAGCGTCCGGGGCGTCAACGCCGGGAGCGGAGCCCGCGCCAACACCCGCTCCGCTACCTCTGGGTTGTGGGCCAAGAGCACCTTCCCCAGCGCCGTGCAGTGCGGAGGAACCCGCAGGCCGATCACCGAGGGGATGACCACACTCGGCGCCGCCTCTTCCCGGTCCAGGTATAGAACGTCGTCCTCGTACAGGATCGCCAGATGCGCGTTGGCCTCAAGCTCCCGCGCCAGCCGGCGCAACACGGGCTTGGCCTGGTCGCGGATGTCCAGCGAAGCCAAGATGCGGTGGGCTTGGGCCAGGATCTTGAGGCCAAGGCGGTACCGTTTGGTCTCCGGATCGCGGTCGAGATAGCCAAACCGCTGCAGGGTGTAGACGATGGGATAGATGCTCCCCGGACGGACCCCCATCGCCCGGGCCACCTCGGTCAGGGTCAGCCCGTTCGGCGCCCCGTTGAACAGGTCCAACACGCCCAGCGCCTTGGCGAGCGAGGTGTTGAGGTAGCGCTCTCGTTCCATCCCTCCCCCTCACTCAATTATAATGAGGCAAATCGACTTTGCCATTGTTGCCACACTTCAACTACACCACCGCGATCGCTTAGAGTTCGGTGCCCCGCGCCGCGGTGGCGTTACGGATGCGCTCCATCACCGCGGCCACCGGCTGGGGACCGAGGTCCTCCCCGGTCCGCAGGCGCAGGGCCACCACGCCCTGGGCCGCCTCCCGCGCCCCGCACACCAGCATGTACGGGATCTTCTGGAGTTGCGCCTCCCGGATGAGCCACCGCAGGGTCTTACGCTCCCGGGTCCACGCCTCGGCGCGGATCCCCGCCTGGCGAAGCTCCTCCGCCACCCCCTCGGCGTAGGGGATCTCCCCCTCCGTCACCGGAAGCACGACCGCCTGCACCGGGGCGAGCCACGCCGGGAACGCCCCCCCATAGTGCTCGATGAGGATCCCGAAGAACCGCTCCAGGGACCCCAGCAGCGCCCGGTGGACCATGTACGGCCGGTGGGCCTGGCCATCGTCGCCGATGTAGGTCATGTCGAACCGCTCGGGGAGGTTGAAGTCGAACTGGATCGTGGTGAGCTGCCAGGAGCGATGGAGCGAGTCCAGGATATGCATGTCGATCTTGGGGCCGTAGAACACGGCCTCCCCCTCCATCCGGGTGTAGGGGAGCCCCTTCCGCTCCAGGGCCCGCACGAGCGAGTTCTCGGCCGCCTCCCACATCGCGTCGCCCCCGATGTAGCGCTCCTTGTGGGCCGGATCGCGCACGGAGAGGGCGACCTTGTAGTCGTGGAACCCGAACGCGCCGAGGATGTGCATCGTGAGGTCAAGGCAGCCCTCGACCTCGTCCTCGATCTGGTCCGGCCGGCAGATGATGTGGGCGTCGTCCTGGGTGAACCCGCGCACCCGCAGGAGCCCGTGCAGCACCCCCGACCGCTCGAACCGATACACGGTGCCCATCTCCGCGTAGCGGATGGGAAGATCGCGGTAGGACCGGGTGCGGGTCTTGTAGATGGCGATGTGGAACGGACAGTTCATCGGCTTGAGGTAGAACTCCTGCCCCTCGATGTCCATCGGGGCATACATCCCCTCCCGGTAGAAGTCGAGGTGCCCGGACTCGCGCCACAGCCGCGCCCGGCCGATGTGCGGGGTGTACACGAGCTGGTAGCCGGCCTTGTAGTGCTCGTCCTTCCAGAAGGTCTCGATCACGTGGCGGATCCGGGCTCCTTTGGGGTGCCAGAGCACCAGCCCTGCCCCGATGGTCTCGTTCTGGATGGAGAAGAGATCCAGATCCGGCCCGAGCGCCCGGTGGTCGCGCTGCCGCGCCTCCTCCCGCCATCGGAGATGTTCCTCGAGGGCTTTGGCGTCGGCGAACGCGGTGCCGTAGATCCGGGTCAGCATGTCCCGACTGGCGTCACCCCGCCAGTACGCCCCGGCGAGGTCGAGGAGCCTCACATGCCGCACGAGCCCGGTGGACGGAAGATGCGGCCCCCGGCAGAGGTCGATGAACTCCCCTTGGCGGTAAAACGAGATCCGCTCGTCGGGGATGTCCGCGAGGAGCTCGAGCTTGTAGCACTCGTCGAGGTCGCGATAGAGCGCCTCCGCCTCCGCACGGGAGAGCCATACCCGTTCGATGGGGAGATCGGCCTCTACGATCTTCGCCATCTCCGCTTCGATCGCGGCCAGGGCCTCCCGACCGAGGGGCTCGGGAAAGCGAAAGTCATAGTAGAAGCCATCGGCGATCGCCGGCCCGATGGCCAGCTTCACCCCAGGGTAGAGCCGCCGGACGGCCTGGGCCAGGATGTGGGAGGCCGTGTGGCGCAGGACCTCGAGGGCCGCGGGATCGGCGAGCGCCACCGTGCGGACCTCACCCGACTCGGGCAGCGGGTCCCTGAGGTCCCGAAGCTGCCCGTCCACAAGGGCTGCGGCCGCCGTCAGCCCCCGCTCCTCAAGAAACGCGAGGAGACTGCGGCCGCTTGCCTCCACCACGGAGCCTTCGGGCAGGATCACCTTGGCCATCCCACACCTCCGACTTAAGGATGATCCGAACCTTACCCCGTCCGCACGGCCGCAGCAAGCGTTACACCAGGGACGGCTCCTCCCGGATGGCCCGTGGTCCCAGGATGTGCACCACCGAAAGGCCTCGCCCGACGAGATGGGCGGCGATGAACCGGCGGTGGCAACCACGGGGGTCCCGCTCCGCGCACAGCACCGCCACCCGTCCCTCCCGGCTCAGGCGCAGGAGGCGGCCAATTCCGTCCTGGAACGCCTCGGTCTCCATGTGCGCGGGATATCCGCCCGTTCGGTACCCGCCGAGCTCCTCCCCCAGCCACTCGTAGCGGATCCCGACCTCACGGAGCCCGGCGGCCATGGCCTCCCGGGCGAACTGGGGGTGTTTCCGCGACGTGGGGAACCGGCGCACGTCGGCCACGATCTCGATCGAAAACTCCGTGAGGAGCGCGACGAACGCGTCCCACGGGAGGCTGGAATGGCCCACCGTGTACACCGTCATGCCTTGGGATTACAGGATGTACCGCGAGAGATCCACGTCTCCCGCCAGCCCGGCCAGCTTCTCGCGCACGTAGGCGGCGTCGATCACGACCCGCTCCCCGGCGTGGTCCTCGGCGGAGAAGGACAGGTCCTCCATCACCTTCTCCATCACCGTGAACAGGCGCCGCGCGCCGATGTCCTCGAGGGTCCGGTTGAGGTCGGCCGCGACCTGGGCCATGGCGGCGATGGCGTCGTCGGCGAACACGAGGTCCACGCCCTCAGTGGCCAGCAACGCCCGGTACTGCGTGGTCAGCGCGTCCTCGGGCTCGGTGAGGATCCGGCGCAGGTGGTCCTCGGACAGGGGATGGAGTTCCACCCGGATCGGGAGCCGTCCTTGGAGCTCGGGCATGAGGTCGCTCGGCTTGGCGGCGGTGAACGCCCCGGCGGCGATGAACAGGATGCCCTCCGTGTTCACGTTCCCGTGCCGGGTACGCACCGTCGTCCCCTCGAGGAGCGGCAGGAGGTCCCGCTGGACCCCCTGCCGGGACACCCCGGGGCCATACCGCTCTTCGCGGCCGGACATGGCGAGCTTGTCGAGCTCGTCGATGAAGATGATCCCCGACTCCTCCACGGCGCGGATCGCCTCCCCTCGGATCTCCTCCATGTTGAGGAGGCCGTCCAGCGCCTCCTCCTTGAGCACGGTCCGCGCCCCCCGCACCGTCATCCGCTTCACCCGGCGGGGGGTGGGAAACCCGGCGAAGAGATCAGAGAGATCGATCCCCAGTTGGTCCATCCCCGCCTCGGAGAACACCGACACCTGGGGAGCGAGGGGCTCCCGCACCGGGATCTCCACCCATTGCTCCTCGAGCCCCCCGGCCCGGAGCCGTTCCCGCAGGCGGTCCCGTGTCCCCTCCCCGCCAGCGGCCCCGGCGAGGAGGGCGTCGAGCAGCCGCTCCTCGGCCCAGCGGTCCACCTCCGCCGCGAGCCGGCGGGCCTCCCGGGCCCGGACCATGGCGATGGCTGCCTCCACCAGGTCCCGGACCATGGACTCCACGTCCCGCCCTACGTAGCCGACCTCGGTGTACCGGGTGGCCTCCACCTTGAGGAACGGGGACTCCGTGATCTGGGCCAGGCGCCGGGCGATCTCCGTCTTCCCGACCCCGGTGGGGCCGATCATGAGGATGTTCTTCGGCCGCACTTCCCGTCGCAGCTCGGGAGGAAGGGCCGCGCGGCGAACCCGGTTGCGCAGGGCGACGGCCACCGCCCGTTTCGCCGCCTCCTGGCCGACGATGTGGCGGTCGAGCTCCCGCACCACCTCGCGCGGGGTAAGCCCGGGGAGCCGGGTCACCACGTCACCTCTTCCACCGTGATCCGGTCGTTGGTGTAGATGTCGATCTCGGACGCGATCTTTAGGGCCTCCCGGGCCACCTCGGCCAGCGGAAGGTCGACATGGCGGACCAAGGCGCGGGCGGCGCTCAGGGCGTAGCCGCCCCCGGACCCAATCCCGGCCAGGCCGTCCTCCGGCTCCAGCACGTCCCCCTGCCCGGTGAGGATGAGCAACGCCTCCTGTGAGGCGGCCACCAGCACCGCCTCCAGGCGCCGCAGCGCCCGGTCGGTCCGCCACTCCTTGGACAGTTCCACCGCCGCCCGGCGCAGGGACCCGTAGGCGGAGAGCTTCCCCTCCAGCCGCTCGAGCAGGGCGATCCCGTCCGCCGTCCCCCCGGCAAACCCCACCAGCACCTGGCCGCCGTGGATGCGGTGGACCTTGCGCGCCCCCGTTTTGATCACCCGGCTCTCCATGGTCGCCTGGCCGTCGCAGGCCATCACCGCGCGCCGCGTCCCCTCGGACCGGATGGCGAGGATCGTCGTGGCCTGGGCGTGCATCGCAACGAGTCTAGCCATGATCTTGCGGGACCTCAACCGCGCACACCGGACAGAGATCCCCAGGGCCAAGGAACGCCACCCCGCACCGGCGACACGCGGATCCGCCGGCGGCGAGGATCGCCTGGTCCCGCGCCCGGGCCCAAGCCACGATGCCGGCGAGCTTGTCCCGGAGGCTTTCCGGCAGGTTGGCGGACAGCTCCTGCCTGGCGAGCCGCCGCTCCCGCGGAGAAGGGGGGGGCACGGTGACCTCCGGCGGGGGGCCGGGCTCAGCCCGCACGTGGAACCGCAGCTCCTTCACCCCACTCCCCGGGGCCACCTCGGCCAACCGTGCCAGGAGCTCGGCCGCCAAGAGGTGAAGCTCCGCCGCCACCACGTGGCTGGGCACGCCCAGGTGAAGGACCCCGTGGTCCACGTACAGCGGGCGGGCCAAGCTAGCCAGGTTGGGTCCCACCGCCTTCTGCCAGGCGAACACCGCGCGCTGCTGGGCCAGGGCCTCGGCCAGCCCCCACCGGCGGGCCAGGGGCAACAACCACTGCAGAAGATCTTCTTTATTCATAACCGTTGTCCTTGTTGTAGGGGCCACACGGGGTTTGGGGATAACTCAGGTTGGTCACGTGGCGACGGGAAAATCGGCTGGGGAAACCCCTGTGGATAACTTGTGGACAGGACGGCTGCCCTGGGGAGTTCTGTTGTGGAAAGAGTTTTCCTTCACATTCCCTCACCCGTTGTGCACCGGAAGCAGGAGATTGTCCCCACCCGAAGCCGGGGTTATCCACAGGGATATCCCCAGGGGGCTGGGGACAGATCATGCCGTGTACTTGGCCTGGATGGCCGCGCGCAGGGCGTCGATCTCCCCGCGGAGTAAGGCGAACTGGCGGATGAGCTCCTGCATCTTCTGGTAGGAGTGCATGATCGTGGTGTGGTCGCGGCCGCCGAACGCCCGCCCCAGGGCGGGGAAGGAGTTCTCGGTGAGCTCGCGGGCGAGGTAGATCGCGATCTGGCGGGCATGGACGATCTCCTTTTTGCGGGACGGGCCCTCCAATTCGGCCACCGGGACCCGGTATGCGGTGGCCACCTCCTCCTTGATCGCGTCTACGGTCAGGCGGCGTGACCGGTCCTCCTTAGGGAGCACGTCTTCCAGCACGGCCGCGGTGATCGGCCCCTTGCCCAGTTCCGCGTAGGCCATGGCCCGGATCAACGCCCCCTCGAGGTCGCGGACGTTGGTCGTGATCCGGGATGCGATCAGCTCCACCACCTCGTCGGACACCTCGAGATTCCGTCGGCGCGCCTTCTCCCGGAGGATGGCCATCCGCGTCTCGAAGTCCGGGGGCTGGATGTCCGCCACCAGGCCCCACCGAAATCGGGACACGAGCCGGTCCTGGAGGCCTTGGAGCTCGTCCGGGGGCCGGTCCGAGGAGAGCACGATTTGCTTTCCGTTCCCGTAGAGCTCGTTGAACGTATGGAACAGTTCCTCTTGCGTCCCTTCCTTGTTCTTGAGGAAGTGCACGTCGTCGATGAGGAGCACGTCCACCGTGCGGTACTTGGCGCGGAACTGTTCGGTGGTGTTGGTGCCGATGGAGTGGATGAGCTCGATTGCGAACCGCTCCGAGGTCGTGTAGACCACGGTGAGGTCGCCGGGCTTCTGGACGACGTGGGTGCCGATGGCGTGGAGGAGGTGGGTCTTGCCCAGGCCCACTTTGCCGTAGATAAAGAGCGGGTTGTAGGCCCGGGCCGGGGACTCGGCCACGGCCTGGGCGGCGGCGAACGCGAGCTGGGAGTTCTTGCCCCGGACGAACGTGTCGAACGTGTACTCCGGGTTCAGGGGCAGGGACCCGAGGTAGCGGCGCGGGGCGGGCGTCTCCTGGGGCGAGGCAGGCGAAGGAGGGGGGTGATCGCTCACCGTGATCTGGAGCGATAGCTCCCGGCCAGCCATCTCGTGAAGAACCCGTTCCAAGAGCGCCCGGTACTTCCGTTCGATCCCCCCCTTGGCGAACACGGACGGCACCTCCAGCACCACCGTGTCCCCAGGGCCCTGGCGGGGTTTCGCGTCGGCGAACCAGGCGGCAAAGCTGGTAGGGGGAACTTCCTCGGCAAGCTGGGCCTTGACCTTCTCCCAGATGTCCTCGATGGTTTGCCCCATGGCCTCTCGCAGCCTACCCCGGTGGGGAAGACCCGTCAAATCGCGGTGGTGGCGAGGCCCAGAGTCGAACTGGGGACACCGCGGTTTTCAGCCGCGTGCTCTACCACCTGAGCTACCTCGCCAACGCCACCCCGCGAAGACGCGGTCTTCGCGGGGACCCTGTCCCCAAGAAGCCGAACGGCTTCTTGGGGTATCTTGGCGGGGACGACGGGATTTGAACCCGCGATCTCCGGAGTGACAATCCGGTGTCCTAGTCCAGCCTAGACCACGTCCCCGGTTTCGCCCCACGAAATCGAAGATCCCGTGGGGACCCCTTCTGCTACCCTGCGCGCCCCCTGATCTTGGCGCCCTCACAGGGTCCAGCGCTTATTCTACCGGGGTCCCCCAAAAGCCGCCAGGCTTTTTCGGGCTCAGTGGGCGAGAGAGGGCTCGAACCTCTGGCCTTCCGGATGTAAGCCGGATGCTCTCCCGCTGAGCTACTCGCCCCGGACTTTAGCGGCCTTAGGCCCCCGTCCGCAAGTGTCCCCGGGGGGATTCGAACCCCCGTTTCCGGATTGAAAGCCCGGTGTCCTGGGCCGGCCTAGACGACGGGGACAGGACTACCAGTCGCAAGTCTACGGTCCACACGACTCAAGTCACACCCACCAAACCTTCTGGGTCGTGCAGGAATCGAACCTGCGACACCCGGCTTAAAAGGCCGGTGCTCTGCCAACTGAGCTAACGACCCAACCCGTGAACCGTAATCCGTGATCCGTTGTGCAGCTCAGGGCTTTTCCCTCCCCGATCGCGGGTAACGGTTCACGGATGACGGACTGTGGGCCGTGGAGGACTCGAACCCCCAACCCGCGGATTAAGAGTCCGCTGCTCTGCCTGTTGAGCTAACGGCCCGCCGAATCTTACGAAGCCCCGCCGAGCCCTGTCAAGGGATAAAATGCCTCCGGGATGTGGGATCTTTCCGAGTACCGGCGTTGGCTGAGGCTCGAGTGGTGTTGGGCTTCGGAGGGGGCGATGGAGGATGCCGGTGGGGATTGAGGCGAGGGTTGCCCGGCAGAGGGAACTGGTTTCCCTGGCACGTAGGTTCCTCGTGGAGGCGCGAAGGGCCTTGGGGCCTTTGACCGCTTGGGTCTACGGCCCGGTGGTACGGGGTGATTTCAACCTGTGGAGCGATGTGGACGTGCTGGTGGTGGCTAAAGGGCTGCCCCAGAGGCCCCAGGATCGGTTCGGGATGCTCCTTGAGCTTGCCCCGGGCGTGGAACCCAAGGGCTACACGGAGGAGGAGTTTAGAGGCCTCCTTGGGCGAGCGGGGAAGAGATGAAGGGCCTGTGGCAGGGTGAGGGGCCGCTTGCAGAGCGGCTCAGGCCGCACGACCTCTCCGAGGTGGTGGGGCAGGGGCACCTTTTGGGGCCCAAGGGCCCCCTGCGGGCCCTCATCGAGCGAGGGGGCTTTTCCGCCCTCATCTTCTGGGGGCCGCCGGGCACGGGGAAGACCACCCTGGGCCGCATCATCGCCGCCCGGCTGGGGGCGAGGTTCGTCTGGGCCTCGGCGGCCCTAGTCTCCACCGGGGAGGTCAAAAAGGCCCTGGAGGCATCCCGGGAGCTTTGGAAAAGGACGGGGGGACGGGATCTTCTCTTCCTGGACGAGATCCACCGCTGGAACCGGGCCCAGCAGGACGTCCTCCTCCCCTACCTTGAGGAGGGCTCGGTCCTGTTCATCGG
>JACIWI010000035.1 GCA_014361055.1 Candidatus Bipolaricaulota bacterium | reverse complement strand
GGTGTTCCAATTCCCCGGTCAGGATGGAGATCAGCGTTCCATCCCCCCTGGGAACCCAGCGCGGGGTGACCTCGCGGCCGTCGTGGGCCGACTCCCAGGCGTACATCGCTCCCCGGAAGCCCTTGTAGCGGGCGTTCTCCCTCGCGCCGGGAAGGGTGTGGTACCGATAAGCGAGGATGCGGCGGGCGACCTCGGGCTGGGTGAAGACAAAGAATGGCAGCATGAAGATCTCCGTGTCCCAAAACATGTGGCCGCGGTAGCCGAAGCCGGTGAGGGTCTTGGCCGGGATGCTCGCTTCCGCCGTGCGGGGGGCGGCGATGAGGAGGTGGTACAGGTTGAACCGGACCGCGGCCTGGGCCACCTCGTCCCCCTCAATCACGATGTCGCAGTCCTGCCAAAGCTCCCTCCAGGAGGCCCGGTGATCGCGGAGGATGGCGGCAAAGCCTTTGCGCTTTGCCTCATCCAGTCGGTCGAGCGCCGCTTGGCTGGGGTCCGCTGCATCATGGGAGGTGTACACGGTGACAAACTTGGTCACGACCGCGGTCTCCCCAGGCCCTAGGCGAAACCGGATCGCCATTCCTGGATGGTGAGGGCAGCCAAGGGGCGAGAACACCGCATCTGGGATCCCCGCCAAGAGAAGCCCCATCGCCATAGCGAGCTCGGCCCTGGAGCGGCGGGTTCTAAGATGAAGAAGCATGGTTTGCCGATTCAGGAAACCATGGGAAACCCGCTCCCAATGGCAGAGCCCTACCTCCGGAAAAGGGGGTATTCCGGGGTTCTCCGGGCTAGCGGGAAGCCATGTTCTGATCTCGGTTTCACCCTCCCAGTCCATGGCCGTGATCGCATAAGCCTGGATACACAGGTGGGGATCGGCCATCGAGGCGAACCGGGTTGTGCGCACCTCCACCGTCCGCCCCCCGGAGCTCCGCCACCGGACATACCGGTGGAGGACCCCATCGCGTAGGTCAAGCCATCGCTTGTGGGAGAGCGTCTCCCCGTGCTGGAGGGAAAAAGGTTCTCCATCCACGGACAGTTGAACGTGAGTCCAATCCGGGGCGTTGGCAAGCTCGGAAAAGAAGATTGGGGCGGCGTCGAAAAGCCCGTGGATCAAGGTCGCCCGGAGTTCCCCCGGGTGCCCCTCCTCGAGGGTACCCCGGGTTCCGAGGTAGCCGTTACCCACCGTGAAGTTCGTCTCGAAACGGCGTTGTGAGACGGGCTCGAACCCTATTGCCTCAACGCGCCAGCCCTTCGTCCTTTCTTCCTCCCGAGCGAGGAGTGCCACCAGCCTCTCGTAGGACAGACCCACCAAGGAGGGGATGACGAGCTCTGGCTTGACGTCGGCGAACCGTTCTTGGGGCCCTACTGCTACCCCGAACATCCCCGCGGCCTCGGCGGCCTCGATTCCGGCTGGGGCGTCCTCCACCACCACGCACTCCCCAGGGGCGACGCCGAGCCGGGCGGCTGCCTGTAAAAAGAGATCAGGAGCGGGCTTGCTTCTGGCACCGGAATGGCCATCGACGATGGCGTTGAACTCCTCCAGGATCCCGAGCCGCTCAAGGACATCGCCGGCGTTCTTGGAAACCGTGGCCACGGCGGCCTTTACCTCTTGCCGGCGGAGGTCAGAAATGAGCTCCCGCACCCCAGGAAGGAGGTCCTTTGAGCCGATCTCCTGGATCAGCTCCTGATAGTAACCGTCCTTTCGGGCCATGAGCCGTTCCGCCTCCTCCTCTGTGACCAGATCCTGCAGATCGTCCTCGTTGGCTTGGGGGTTGCCGGTGAGGACGATGGCGAGCGACCGGCGGCGGGAAACCCCCCGCACCTGGTCCTTGCGCTCGGACGGGCATGGTATCCCCAATTCCTCGGCCAGTCGTTTCCACGCGCGATAATGGTGCTCGGCCGTGTCCGCGATGACTCCATCTAGGTCGAAGATCACTGCCTTGATCCTCATCCTTCCCCCTTTGTCCGAACAGGTCGACAATCGGTTGAAACCGGTCTCGAAACTGGGAACAATGATACATGCAAAAGAAGCTGACCATCAAGGAGATCGCCGACCTTGCTGGTGTGTCCAAGGCCACAGTATCGCGGGTCCTCAACGCCAAGCCCGGTGTAAGTCCGACCACCCGGAGGAAGGTGGAGGAAGTCATCAAGGCTCATTCCTATGCACCCAATTTAGTGGCGCGCGGGCTGAGCCTGCGGCGGACGGGGATCATCGGGCTGGTGGTTGCCCACACCGCAGGGCGCCTCTCTTCCCACCTGTTCTTCCTGGAGTTCCTGCGCGGGATCAGCCGCGTCCTGGAGGGGGAAGGGTTCCGGCTGATCCTGGCCACGGCCGATTCGGAGGAGGACTATGAATCCTCCTGTCGGAACATGGCCCACGAGGGCCTGACCGAGGGCGTCGTCGTCCTTGGCGTTCGCAAGAACGACAAGCGCCTCCGGCACTTCCTCCAAAACGGGGTGCCTTTGGTCACAGTGGGGAACCCCCTGGGCTATCCCGGGGTGAGCTTTGTCGACGCCGACAACTACGGTGGGGCCCGGATGGCCACCGAGTACCTCATCGGGCTCGGCCATGAGAGGATCCTCTTCATCAATGGGCCGAAGGCACATACCGGGTCCTTAGCTCGGGAACACGGGTACAAGGCAGCGCTTGTTGCCCATGGGATAAAGGAACACCACATCATGTACGGAGACTTCTCCTTCGAGAGCGGCTACAGGGCGATCAAGGAATCCCTCAACCGGGGGTACCAACCCTCCGGCGTATTCGCGGCCAGTGACCTGGCGGCCATGGGGGCGATCATCGCCCTCAAGGAGGCCGGGATACGCGCCGGAAAGGATGCTTCCGTCATTGGGTTTGACGACATCCCCTATGCAAGCTTCTTCGATCCCCCGCTGACCACGGTGCGACAACCGATCAGTGAGATGGGTGAAGAAGCGGGCTGGCTCATCCTCCAGGTGCTCAGGGGGGTGGCGGCTCCGCTGGGCAAGATTTTCCCAACCACGCTTGTCGTCCGGGGAAGCACTGTGCCCAGTCGGGCTTGACAGGGGGATGGTGCAACCATACAATGAGTTTGAAACCGGTTACAAAAGGAGGTGAAAAAAGTTGAATTGAATAGGTTGAAACGAGGCGATAAAAAAGCGAGATAAAAGGAGGGAACGATGCGCAGGATCTTGTTGTCAGTACTTCTGGTGGTGTTGGTTTGTTCGGTCGGACTTGCCCAAGAAAAGGTGATCATCACTCTCGCTGGGCACTCCGTCGATACACCTCTGATGCAGGACGTGCTCGCCCGATTCGTGGTCGGCAAGATCCCGGGGGTAGAAGTCGTCTGGGAGCCGATCACCGAGGATTACTTCGCATTCGCCATGCGGACGCTGGCCGCCGGTACCGCCCCCGACATCCTCTATCTCGACGTGTACTGGGCGAGGGAGGGGGCCGAGACTGGGGCCCTTGCACCCCTGGATCAGTACATCGCGCAGTCCAAGATCCTTCACAAAGAGGACCTCATCCCAGTGCTGCTGGACGCGTTCACCTTCGATGGGAACCTCTACGCCATCTCCAAGGACTTCAACAGCCTCGTCATCTATTACAACAAGGACATGTTTGATGCCAAGGGGGTACCTTATCCTAGCGCGGACGACACCTGGCTCACCTTCTTGGAAAAGATCGCTCGGGTGCACAATCCTCCGGAGTGGTACGGGATCTGCCTCAATGCGGATGCGGCCCGGTTTCTGCCGTTCGCGTTTGCGGCCGGGATGCCCTTCCTGAAGGAGGACGGCTCCGCCCCGTTCGACCTGGCGGCGGCCAAGTACGCAGCTGATTGGTTCACCATCTTCCAGCGGTTGGGGATCGGTGTCACCTCGGCCGACATCGGTTTCGGTTGGCCCGGCGCTGCCTTTGTCGCCGAGAAGGCCGCTGTGGTCATCGAGGGCGGTTGGCTCATGCCACCTATCCGGGGAGAGAACCCCACGTTGAACTTCGGAGCGGCGTTCCTGCCCGAGGTGTGGCAAGGAGGTCCACGCGGTAACTACCTGTTCACCGTGGGATACGCCATGCCGGTGAACCCGCCCTCCGGCCGACCAGACCTCGTGTTCAAGGTGATCGAGATCCTGACTAGCCCTGAGGTGCAAGAGTACATCCTGAAGTCCGGTCATGCCATCCCTTCGCGGAAAGCGCTCCTTGGATCACCGTTCTTCCAGCAGGTGGACCCCTTTGCCCAGGCCACCAAGACGGTGTTCGAGGCCACGGCCCTTCCCGGGACCGTGCCCTTTGCCTTCGGGGCCGTGGGCGGGGGGAACTACATGACGCCTGTCGTGGAGGCCCTCACCCTCATCATGCAGGGCGAGGCCACCGTGGAGGAGGCCATGAACGCGGCGGCCGCCAAGCTAAACCTTGCCCTCGGGCTTAAGTGAAGTAAGGGATGGGGGGAGACCGATCGGTCTCCCCCCTTTCTCCGAGGCGGAGGATGCGTAAAAGGAGCGATTGGGCTTCTGGATTTATCTTCCTATTACCCCTCCTCTTCACCTTAGCCGTTGCTTTCCTTTATGCGTTCGTCAGGACGGTTTACTTCAGCTTTACTGATTACAATCTCTTCCGAATTACACATTTCGTCGGATTTGACAACTACGTCCAGCTGTTCTCTGATCCGCGGTTTATGCTCGCCCTCACACATAGCTTGGTGTTCGCCGCCATCGTCACCGCCTCCCAGACCTTCTTCGCCCTCTTACTGGCTGTGGTGCTCAATCAAAAGATCAGGGGGCTGACCTTCTTCCGGGCCACGTACTATGTCCCCTGCATTGCTTCCAGCGTAGCCATCACCACGGTGTTTGTCTGGTTGATGAATCGGCGGGGCACGATCAACTGGCTGTTGACCGCCATCGGCCGCAATTTTCCATTCGTTGCCTTAGGGTTAGCCGTGGTGATCGCCGTGCAGGCCATCCAGGTATATTGGGACCGCCGGCACGGCCTTCCGGCTCGGGCCTTGGACCCGGTCCACCTCGGGATCGGTCTCCTTGCCGCGACGGTTGTCACCGTGATGCTGGCCCAGTTCGGGGTGGTGCGGCCCTACTCCATGGCGGAGGTGGCCATCCCCTGGTTCACGACCCGCCAGGCCTTCCTCGGCATCCCCTTGCCCCTTCTCTCCATCATGATGCTCAACATCTGGACCACCGCCCCTACCATGATGATCCTGTTCTTGGCCGGGCTTCAAGACGTTCCCCGAGAACTGTACGAGGTGGCGGACCTTGATGGTGCTACGCCTTGGCAGAAGCTGCGCTACATCACTGTGCCCGCCATCCGGCCGGTGATGTTCCTCGTGATCACCCTTGGGCTCATCGGAACGCTCCAGATGTTCGA
This sequence comes from Candidatus Bipolaricaulota bacterium, assembly GCA_014361055.1. GTDB lineage: Bacteria > Bipolaricaulota > Bipolaricaulia > Bipolaricaulales > Bipolaricaulaceae > JACIWI01. The sequence goes on along the minus strand of JACIWI010000035.1, from coordinate 3,141 downwards.
CCAAGCCGCCATCACATCCGGGATCGCCCCGCTGGAGTCCGTGATCACGCTGGCTTATTACGTTTACTGGAGCCTGTTCGGCGCGCGTACTCTCCCCAGGGTGGGGATGGCCTCGGCGGCGGCGTTGGTGCTGGCGGTCTTGACCTTGGTCGTGGTGCTGCTCCAGCGCCGGGTCGGCTTCTCCGAGAGGGGTTGGTATTCATGAACGAAGAGCGGGAGCTCGCCCCGGTTCGCTATCGCGGTCGGGTCTACTACGTGGACGCCCAGTGGCTGGCACGGCGCCGGGTCATGCGCAAAACGATCACCTACTCCTTGCTCGTCCTGCTCGCCGTGTTCATGGTAGGCCCATTGGTGTACAGTTTCTTCAGCAACGATCCCCTATCCTGGCCCCCTAAGCTCGCAAGCCCCAAGCTCTGGCCGCCCAATTGGGCAGCGGCCTGGAGCTTGGGCGTACAGGGCGCCGGAAACGGCTGGACCGGGGGCTGGGCACCAGGAGGGAAGATCGAGTTCGGGGTGGCCTTTCGCTATCCAGGGGGGGATACCGATCCTCCCCTGCCTCGGGCGCAGCTCCTGGCACCGCCATACGAGCTCGGTGTCCCCAACCCGGTCCCGGTGACCCAAGCGGAGGTGACCCCTTGGCAAGAACGTCCCACAGAAGACGGTGGACTTGAGGTTGCCTACAAGGTCATCCTTACCCATCAGGGAAGTGAGACGTATCCCCTACTTCCCCTGGCGATCATCGGTGCCCCAGGCAGCAAGTTCATAACTGCCACCCTGCCTCCGGACTCCCTGAGCACCCGGGTGAGCGGAACCTACGTCACCTGGAGGAACGTGGCGCCGGGCGCCATCGGGTACCTGTTTGACCATTACGTCCGGGCTTGGACCACGTTCAAAGGTGAAGGGGGGAGGCTACTCTTTCCTCGGTGGATCGGGAACTCTTTCCTCATCGCGGCCCTCCGCGTGGTGATCACCGTGGTGTTCGCCACCATGGCCGGATATGCCTTGTCGCGCCTGCGGTTTCCCGGGAGGAACTTTCTGTTCTTTTTCGTCATCTTCACCATGATGATCCCTGGTCAAGTGACGATGATCTCGAACTACTTGGTGGTTCGCGATGGGGTATTTGGCCTGTCCAAGCTCGTTGGCCTGGATACATTCCTGAACACGTTTTGGGCCCTGTTCCTACCGGCCTTGGTATCCTCCAGTGCTGTGTTCATGATGAAGCAATTCATGGAATCCATCCCCAAGGAAATCGAGGAGGCGGCCCGGATCGACGGGGCCAACACATTCCAGATCTACACCAGGATCATCCTGCCCCTCTCCCTTCCCGCCATCGCCGCCGTCTCCATCCTCACCTTCCAGGGGGCCTGGAACGAGTTCTTCTGGCCGATGGTGGTGCTGACCCAACCGAAAAAATACACCCTTCCATTAGGGTTAAATTACCTTCTCCACTACTACCAAGCCGGAGCAACGGGGAGCGTATGGAACATGATACTTGCTGGAACAGTTATCAGCGTCATCCCTGTGTTGGTTATCTATATCCTGTTCCAGCGTTACTTCATCGAGGGGTTCCATCTTTCCGGGATCAAGCAGTGAGCGGTGACTTTTGAACGAGTCCCAAGCTACAAGGTCGACACTACGAACTTTGGAAGGTGAATGAACCGACAACACCCCTGGCCTATAATTCTCCCCCATGGGCCCCATCGAGCTTGCCGCAAGCCTCCTTGCTGCTGGACCGATCTGCGATCGGTGCCTGGGCCGTCGGTTCGCCCTCCTCGGGGAAGGGCTTACCAACGCCGAGCGGGGCCAGTACGTGCGGTCCGCGGCTTCAGGGCTGACGGTTCCTGTGGCGCCCGGGCGATGCTGGGTCTGTGAAGGCCTGTTCGACCGTGTCCCGGCGTGGGGTCGGGAAGCGGCCGGGCTTGTCCGGGACCACGAGTTCACCACGTTCCTGTTCGGGGTCCACCTCACCCCACGCCTGGAAGCAATCGAGGAGTTCCTCGATGAACGGTTCCCATCCCTATGGGCGGAGCCGTTCAAGCGGGACATGAACCGGGAACTGGGCAAGGCGTTCGAGCGGGTCCTCGCCGGTCAGGGACGGACGGCTACGGTGGACTTCCAGCGCCCGGACGTGCAGTTCACCGTGGACCTCGACCGGGGGACGATCGAACTCGTGATAAACCCCGTCTACTTCTACGGCCGCTACCGCAAGCTCGTCCGGGGCATCCCCCAGACCCACTGGCCGTGCCGTGGATGCCGCGGCCGCGGCTGCGAACGGTGCCATGGGACGGGCAAACAGTACCCGACGTCGGTTGAAGAGTTGATCCTGCCCGCGTTCCTCGCCGCGGCCCACGGCACCGGCGGGCATCTCCACGGCGCCGGGCGCGAGGACATCGATGCCCGCATGCTCGGCCGCGGGCGGCCGTTCGTGCTGGAGATCCGGGAGCCCAAGCGGCGCACGCTGGACCTCGCGTCCATCGCCCGCGAGGTGAACGCCTACGCCCAAGGGGCGATCGAGGTCCTCGACCTCCGCCCGGCCACCGCCGACCTGGTGGAGAAGGTCAAGGAGGAGCGGGCCGACAAACGGTACCGGGCCCGGATCCAGCTCGCGCGCCCAGTGGACGAACCCGCGTTCCGGCAGGCCCTCGCTTCTCTGGTCGGGGAGATCAAGCAGCGCACCCCGACCCGGGTCCGCCACCGCCGGGCGGACATGGTCCGCAGGCGGCGGGTCCACGCGGTTCAGGGAAAGCTCCTTTCCCCCACCGAGGCCGAAGTCGACGTCCTATGCCAGGGCGGCCTATACGTGAAGGAGCTCATCTCCGGCGACGACGGGGCGACGCAGCCCAACCTGGCCGCGCTCCTCGGGGTACCGGCCCAAGTGACGGAACTGGACGTCCTGGACGTGCTCGATGATCTGTAATCCTCGTCACGCCCGTTGCCTGGCCGCTCGGGCCGGGTTAGACTCGATCGCCATGCTTGCCGAACGGCTTGAGGAGTTCTTCCAACGGGAAGAGAGGGCTCGTGTCCGTGACTACTTCTACGTGACCGAGGTCAGCAAGTGCCCGCGCCAGATCTACTACGCGGTCAAGGGCTTCCCCAAGCCCCCGTTGGACGGCCTGACCGTGCGGAAGCTGGCGGTGGGCG
>JACIWI010000034.1 GCA_014361055.1 Candidatus Bipolaricaulota bacterium | reverse complement strand
CTCCTCCCGGTGGTGGCGGCGGGGGCGTATGAGCTTTTGCAATTGGGCGGGCGATATCCCCACGCGTGGTGGCTGCGCCCGCTCCTCTTGCCCGGGCTCCTTCTGCAGCGGCTGACCACCCGGGAGCCGGCCGACGACCAACTGGAGGTGGCCCTGGCCGTGCTGCGCTACGTCACCGAGGACGCGGCCCGGAGCCTGTCCACCACCGCGTAGGGCACCCGCACCCGGCCCACGCTTTCCTTCACCGACCCCGGCCCATGGTCGTCGGAGCCCCCGGTGGGGATGAGCGCAAGCTTCGCAGCCAAGGCCTCGATCTCGGCCGCATCCACGTGCACCGCCCGCTGGGACTGATCGTACGGGTAATAGGTCTCCACCGCCGCCATCCCCTGGGCGGAGAGCGCGGTCAAGACGGGCTCCCAATCGGTGAACGGCAGGAACCCGGGGTGGGCGAGGGCGGCCACCCCGCCGGCGCCACGGATTGCGGCGATCACCTGGCGGCTGGAGGGGCGGGGGAGGGGGACATAGCAGGGGCACCCTTCGGACAGGTACCGCTGGAACGCGTCCTCATAGGTGGCCGCCACTCCCCGCCGGACGAGCACCGCCGCGAGGTGCGGCCGGCCCACCGATCCTGCGGCCTCTCCGGCCACCTCCTCGAGGTCAATCCTCACCCCCAGGACCTCCCGACACCGCCGTACCATCTCCTCCATCCGCCGCCCCCGCGCCGCCGCCATCCACGCGAACAACTCCTGAAGCGCCGGCTGCCCAGGGGTCAGGAAGTACCCGAGGATCTCCCCCCGCTCACCCAGCACCTCGGCCTTGACCTCGACCCCGCAGATCACCTCCACCCCGTCTACCTCCACACAAGGGGCGACGAGGTCGGGGCCGATCGTGTCGTGGTCGGTGATGGCGATGCAGGAGAGCCCGGCCGCTTTGGCCCGCCGGACCATGCCTAGGACGTCCAGGGTCCCATCCGACCAGCGGGTGTGGAGGTGGAGGTCAGCCCAGCGTTCGCCCGTCACCGCGTCGTTCCTTCCACTCCCGGTCCAGGATCCCGTTGACCACCACCGGTGCCTGCTCGGTCCCGTACGCCTTGGCCAACTCCACCGCCTCGTCCATCACCACCTCCGGGGGGGTATCGGTGAAGAGGAGCTCGTAGAGGCCAAGGCGCAGGATGTTGCGATCCACAAGGGGCAACCGGTCCAGCCTCCAGCCCACAGCGCGGGCATCGATGATGCGGTCGATCTCCTCCTGATGGGCGAAGATGCCGGCGAGGAGGGACCGGGCAAACGCGGTTTCTCTCCCCACGTCCTCCTCGGCAAGGAGCTCCTCAGGGGACAAGGGCAGGAACTCCCGCCGGTAGAGGCTTCGGAGGACGGCTTCCCGGGCCCGCCGGCGCACGGCAGCTACAGGTTCTTCTCCAGGGAGGCGCCCCGGACGACGAGGCGGACCTCGTGCACCTCAAGCCCCGTCTTGGCCGCTACTTCCTGGGCGAGCAAGTTCTGGAGGCGCTCCGCCAGGGACGGGATCTCCTCTCCGGCCGGGAGCTTGAGGACTACCCGCAAGGCCACCCCTTCGCCCACCGGGCGCAGGCCCACCCGGAACCCGGTGAGCCCGAGCTCCCCGGCGAGGAGCCCAGCAGCCAGTTGCTGCACGGTATCCGGGGAGATGAAGATCTCCC
>JACIWI010000033.1 GCA_014361055.1 Candidatus Bipolaricaulota bacterium | reverse complement strand
AAGTTGGCCCCGAGATGGTCTGATGCGATCTTACTCATAGTTGATACAACACCAGAACCGGCGCTGTGGGCAGAGGTTGAAGATGGTAAGAACGTTGTGGTTGTATGGGCTCCAGCCGTTGCTCGTCTTTGGCGCACAGGAATTGGACTTTTCATTATCGATCGACAGGGGATCATCCGCGCTATGGACCAAGGGTGGTATGAAGTAAAGGATGGAGAGTTCAAGGGCGGATACGAAGAGCTTCACCCAGTTGAAGTCCAGTGGATTGTGGAGGACTTGATCGCGACGGGACACTGAACCAGATGTAGGACGCATAATATCCTCCTTGCCAGACCGTCGAGCTCTAGCATCCGAGCGTGGCGGGGGGCTCATGAGGTTGTTCCCATGCGGCATTCCCGGGATCCCGTGCGATGATCAAGGGGTGTCTCGCCTCACGGGGGCAGGTACTCCACGTTGGGCTTAGGCTCGGCCTGCGGGCGATCCCCGTGGCCGGTCCCGCAGTGGTTGAACACGCCGTCGAGCACGATCCGCATCCCCCGGGTGTGGAGGGCGCGGGTGAGCTCCCTGAACGCTTCGTTGCCGTCGAACGCGGGGTCCACCCGGAAGTAATCTTCCCCGTCCATCCCGGACCCACGCCGGGGAAGAAACCCTCCTTATTTCCACCGGGTGAGGATCTCCTCGCGGCGGAAGAGCTTCACCGCAACGTAGAGGAGGCCGAGGTTGAGAAGGACGAGGATCCCCCCTTCCAAGGCCACGAGAAGCAGGTTCACCGCGGTCAGCCGGGCCGAGTAGACGATGAGCGGGATCAACGATGGGACCACGGCCAGGCCCGAGAACTGGTACGCCGCCCGAGGGTCGGAGGTGCGGGAGGAAATGAGCATCGACACGAGGACCCCGAACAGGGCCAAAAGCGGGGAGAGGACAAAAATCGAGAGCAGCCAAGGCAGGGAGACGAGCCCCGGGGGGATGCCCCCAAGCATGACGTGGGTCGCCACGAGGAACAGGAGGAACACCCCCCATGTCAAAGCTAGCGCGGGGACGACGGCCACCAAAGCCTTCCCCACGAAGATCTCCCAGTCCGCAAGCGGGGTAGCCAGGAGGGGCTCGAGGGTCCCCTGCTCCTTCTCCCCGACCACGGAGTACACGGCGAGGGTGACCGGGATCATCACCGGGAGGATGAGGAAGTACATCAATGCCGTGTTGAAGAGCGCAGCCTGCGCTCCTGAGGGGAGGCCCCGTCCCTGCCAGACCATGAACCCAGCAAAACCACCCATGAGGAGTGGCATGAACACGCTCCCGTAGATCACCATCTTGATCTTGAAAAGCTCCTCCCACTCCTTCCGCACGAGCACCTTAAGCCGGGCCATCACTCCCCTCCATGAGCTCAAGATACACGTCCTCGAGCGTCCGTTCGACCCGGCTGACGTAGCGGATCTCCGCCCCCAGCTCTACCAGCCGCCGCACGAGCACCGGGTTGTCCCGGTCCGGATCGTCCACTTCCACGGTCAGGATGCTCCCGTCCAAGGATGCAGCTTTCACGAACGGAAGGTTGATCGCCCTGGCGAGTTCAGGTTGTGGATTCCCCAGCTCCACCATTACCCGAGTTCCGAACATTTGGCGTTTCAACTCGTCCGGCCTCCCTAGGGCGATGAGGCGCGTACGGAGGACGGCGATCCTTGAGCAGAGTTCCTCCGCCTCGGGGAGGTTGTGGGTGCACAAAAGCACCGTGCGTCGCTCGCTCGCCAGCTCCCCGATGAACTCCCGCACCGCGCGGGCGCTCTCCGGATCGAGGCCGGAGGTGGGCTCGTCGAGGAACAGCACCTTCGGCTCGTGGACGAGGGCCCGCGCCAGGGCCAGCCGCTGGCGGAGCCCCTTGGACAGGGTGGCCACCACCTCGTCGCGGCGGTCCCAGAGGCCAAGGCGCTCGAGGTACCGCTGGACTTGCCCCCGGGCGTCGGCCACCCCGTAGAGCTCGGCGAAGAACAGGAGGTTCCGCCGGACGGACAGGCGCTTGTAGAACCCGGGGGTCTCGGTGAGGACCCCCACGATCCTGCGGATGGCCTGATCGTCCCGTCCCACCTCGTGCCCGGCCACCCATGCCCGGCCCGACGTGGGGGCGAGGAGGCAGGCGAGCATCCTCACGGTCGTGGTCTTCCCGGCCCCGTTGGGGCCAAGCAGCCCGAGGATTTCCCCCTCCCGCACCTCCAGGGCCAGGTCCTCCACCGCCGTTCGGGCGCCGAACCTTCGGGTCAGTCCCTCCGTACGGATCATGCCCCTACCTCCATCGTGCGCGCCCCCGGCCATGCCTCAGCCCTTAGCCCCATCACCAGGATCTCCGCGCCCTTCCCAAAGAACAGCTGGGCGATCCGCAACCTCCCCTCATGGACGAACCCCACCTTCTCGTAGGCGCGGATCGCCCGGGTGTTCGAGGCCTGCACGTGCAAGAAAACCCGGCGCAACCCCAGGGTCCCGAACGCATGATCGAGAAGGAGCGAGAGCGCCTCCGGGCCGTAGCCCTGGCCCCAGAGAGCCTTCTCCCCGATGACGATGCCCACCTCCGCCGTTTCCCCTATCCAATCGATCCCAAACAGCGTGCAGATCCCGATGGGCCGGCTACCTCTCCTGAGCACGATCGCGAAGTGAACCCCGTCAGGAGCTGTGTACAGGCGCTCCACCCGCCCACCGCGGGCCGTGGGGAGGAGCGACCATACCGGCAGGAGGTACCGGCCCACCTCGCGGTCGACCAGCCACTGCTGGACGCGCCCAAGGTCCTCAGGCCCCACCGGCCGCAGGGACAGGCGCTCCCCGATCAGCTCCTCCGCCTGGGGCATCCTTCCCCCGACCTCGGTCACCGCATGAAGAACGGGATGACCGGGAACAGCGACGCGAACAGGAGCGAGATCACACTCATCAGCTTGATAAGGATATCGAGCGATGGCCCCACCGTGTCCTTGAGGGGGTCCCCCACCGTGTCCGCGATCACCCCGGCGGCGTGGGCTTCGGAACCCTTGCCACCGAAATGCCCTTCCTCCACGTACTTCTTGGCGTTGTCCATCGCCCCACCGGCGTTGCCGCAGTAGATGGCAAGCATGATCGCCGAGAGCAACGCCCCCACCAGGAACCCGGCCAGGGTGTACCGCCCAAACAGAAGCCCGACAAAGAGCGGCATCCCGAGCGCCAAGAGGGAGGGGAGCACCATCCGCCGTACCCCACCATGGGCGGTGATCGTGATGCACCTCCGGTAATCGGGCGACTCCTCCCCGGACATGATTTTCGGGTTGTCCCGGAATTGTCTCCGGATCTCCTGGACCATCACGTCCGCGGTGCGGGACACGGCCCGGATCAGAAGGGCGGAGAACACGTAGGTGACCATCGCCCCCACGATCAGCCCGGCCACCACCATCCCCCCCACGGTGGGGTTGATGATCGGGATGTCCGGCACGTGGACCTCGTCCGCTCGTCCCGCCGCCGACCATAGATACGCTGCGATCAGCCCGAGCGCGGCGAACGCGGCCGACCCGATGGCGAACCCCTTGCCGATGGCGGCAGTGGTGTTGCCGATGGCGTCCAACTGGTCCGTGCGCTCCCGCACCGACGGATCGAGCTTGGCCATCGTCGCGATCCCGGCGGCGTTGTCCCCGATCGGACCGTACGAGTCCACCGATACCGTCATCCCCACGAAGGAGAGCATCCCCAACGCGGCGTAGGCCACAGCGAGGAGGCCTCCCATCTGGTACGCAACCACGGTGGCCACGGCGATGATCAGGCACGGCCACAGGGCCGACATCATCCCCACCGCCATCCCCTCGGTGACCCCCACCGCGGCCCCCGACTGGTAGGCCTTGGCCAGGTCCCGGGTTGGCTTGTACCGGCTGGACGTGTAGTACTCGGACACGAACCCGATCGCGATCCCACTCACGATGCCCAGGATGGCCGCGTAAAACGGGACGAAGTTCAGGGGAGAAAGCCAGGTGAAAAGGGCGGCGAACCCGGCGGTGAGAAGGGCCCCGAGCCGGGTCCCGTTCATCAGAATCCCCTGCGTCCCTTGCTCCCGACGCGAGAAGCGGATGTAGGCGATGGCGATGAGGCAGGCCACGATGCCCCCGGTCACGTACAGGATCGGGAGCAGGGCGAACCACCAGAAGTCCTGGGTGATGTTCTCCCCGAGGCCGAACTTGGCCAGAAGCCCTTGGATGTCCGGGTTCCCCCGTCCGACGTAGATGTACAAAGAAATGACGATCGCGGAGATGACCGCCCCCACGAACGACTCCAAGAGGTCCGCCCCTAGTCCCCCCACGTCGCCCACGTTGTCCCCGACGTTGTCGGCGATCGTGGCCGGGTTGCGCGGGTCGTCCTCGGGGATCTTGAGCTCAACCTTGCCCACGAGGTCGGCGGCCATGTCCGCGGCCTTGGTGTAGATGCCGCCCCCGACGCGGTCGAACAGGGCCACCAGCGACGCCCCGGCGGAGTAGGCGGACACGATGAGGGCCCCTTTGATGAAGTTCACATCCGCCCCAGGGATCCCGAAGATGGTCTTGGTGTGGATGTACAGGATCCCCGGGTCGAACTCCCGCCGGAACAGCCAGATCACCAGCGCCAGCCCGCCTACAGCCAGGCCGGCCACCGCCATCCCCATCACCGATCCCCCGGAGAACGCTACGTTCAAGGCCTGCTTGAACGAGGTGCGGGCGGCGTGGGTGGTGCGGGCGTTGGCGAGCGTGGCCGCGTTCATCCCGATGAACCCAGCGGCCATGGCCAGACCGGAACCAACCCAGAACGCCACCGCCACCTCCCAATAGAAGAGCGCCCACAGCACCGCGCCCACCACGGCCAGGGTGATCGCCATCACCCGGGCCTCCGCGAGCATGAACGCCCACGCCCCCTCGCGGATGTACCCCTGGATCTCCCTCATCCGCTCCGTGCCCGGATCGCGGCGAGCTACCCAATACGTGGCGTAGGCCGACCACGCGAGCGCGGCCACTGAGACCAGGGCCGCGGCCCCCAACATCAACCCCATGAAGCCTCCTTTCCATGTGGTCAAACGACAGTTGGAACCAAAATCGGTGTTACTCTACCCGTGTCGTCCTTCGCCCTCAAGGGCCAGCTCGAGCCGGGCCCGTACCTCGTCCGCCCCGAGGACGGCGCAGACCAGGGCAAGCTCCATCCCCTCCGGGCGCCCGGTGAGGGCGAGGCGCAGGGCGTGGAACACGTGCGTGCGGGGTACCCCGACCTCGTCGGCCACCGCCTGCACCAAGGGCCGCAGGTCGTCCCGCCCCAGGGACCGGGGCAGGCGAGCGAGGACTGCCTCCAGGATCCGCGGGGCCGCCGCGGCGGCGAGCTCGGCCCGGACCTCCGGGGGGAGATCCGGCGGCCGGAGCAGCACGGCAAGATCGGGGTGCGCGGCGAGCTCGGTCAACGTGGCGATCGCCGGGCGCACCGCATCTAGGGCAGCGAGGAGGCGGTCCCGGGCCACCCCGGCGGCGACCCCCCCCAGGAACGGCCGGGCCCGGGCGAGGAGCTCCTCCGGGGGGAGGCGCAGGAGGTGCTGGCGGTTGAGCCAGCGGAGCTTTTGGAGGTCGTATACCTGGGGAGAAAGTTGGACCTGGCGGAGCGAGAACGCACCCACGAGCTCGTCCCGTGTGAACACCTCCTGCCCCGTCCCCGGAGACCACCCGAGGAGGGCGAGGTGGTTCACCACCGCCTCAGGGAGGAACCCTTGGGCCCGCAGCGCCTCCACCGACGTCGCCCCGTGTCTCTTCGAGAGCTTCTTCCGGTCAGGCCCCAAGATCATCGACAGGTGCCCGAACCGGGGTGACTCCCAGCCGAACGCCTCGTACAGCCAGATCTGCTTCGGGGTGTTGGAGAGATGGTCTTCGGCCCGCAGGACGTGGGTGATGCCCATCTCGTGGTCGTCCACCACGCACGCCAGGTTGTAGGTGGGGGTGCCGTCCGACTTCTGGATCACGAAGTCCCCGGTGGTCAGGCGGCGGAACCGCACCTCGCCGCGCAGGAAGTCGGAGAACGCCGTGGCCTTGGCCTCCTCGGGGACGCGGAACCGGATCGCCGGGCGGCGTCCGGCGGCCAGGTACCGCGCCCGCTCGGCCTCGGTGAGCCGACGGCAGTGCCCGTCATACTCGGGGATCTGGCCGCGCGCGAGCCGGTCCCGGCGCCGGGCGGCGAGCTCGTCCGGGGTGCAGAAGCACGGGTAGGCGAGGCCCTTCTCCAGGAGCGCCTCCACGTACCGGCGGTACAGGGGCAGCCGGTCCGACTGAAAGTAAAGCTCGTCCCAATCCAGCTCTAGCCAGCGCAGCGCATCCACGATCCCCTCCGTGAACCGCCTCTCGGACCGGGCGAGGTCGGTGTCCTCGATGCGCAGGATGAAAACTCCCCCATCCTGACGGGCCCACAGCCAGTTGTAGAGGGCGGTGCGGGCACCGCCCACATGGAGCTCCCCGGTTGGACTGGGGGCGAAACGGACCCGGATGGCCATCGTCCTCGGGATTATACGAACGCGCCACCGGGAACCCGCCGCGGGGCCAGACACGTGTCCTCCCCGGGGACGACAAACCCCCCTCCCCGGATGCCCAGCGGGCCATGTAGGGCACGGTGATCCAGGCTACCGTGGGCGTCCGGACGCCGGAAAGGAGGTACGGTTAACGATGATGAAGCGATGGGTGAGCGGGATGATGCTGGGGGCGATCCTCCTCGGCGGGGTGGTGCTGGCCCAAGGAGGGGCCCAGCTCCCGCCGGCTACAGACGAGATCGCCGCCATGGAACACGCGTTCAGCCAGGTCACGGAGTTCTTCGCCACGTTGATCTCCGAGCTCAAGGGGGCAGTGTCCACGCTGAACGCCGCCGATCAGGACCTCCTCGCCAAATACCGAGCGGTGGCGGTGCAGCTCAAGGACGCCGAGGCCAGGATCCTCCAGCTCCAGGACGTGTGCGCCCGGGTCCCCGCCCTCGCCAAGGGGGTGGAGGGGCTGTCCGCACGGCTGGAGGAGGCGTGGGCCAGGATCGGCGAGCTGCGGACCGATGTGGAGGCCGGCAAGCGGACCGACCAGGAGCTGGCCGCGAGCATCGCCCTCCTCGCCGACAACATGGAAAAGACCAAGGACCAGTTGACGGCGGCGATCGCCGAGCTGGGCAACAAGATGTCGGAAATCGCCCGCCAGGTCGACAATCACGAGACCCGCATCGCCGCCCTCGAGGCCCAGGACATCGGGTCGCTGCAGCGGCGGGTGCTGGCCCTGGAACAGGCAGCCCAGGCCCTGCAGATCAAGATTGAGAACAACCGGGAGAAGGTCGCGGGCCTCGAGAAGGTCCTCGGCGGGTTCACCGCCGACCTCGAGGCGACCAAGACCGCCCTCGGCGCGCTCGCGGCCAAGGTGGACGAACACGAGGCCCGGCTGGCGACGGTGGAGACCACGGTGGACGGGCTGAACGTGAAGGCGGTGCAGGAGGCGCTGGGCATGGCCCAGGGCGTGGCCACCATCGCCCTCCTCGCGGGGATCGCAGCCCTGGTCCTGTACTTGGTGGGCATGGGCAGCGGTGGCTGAGGGATGAGACGGGGCGCGGTGCACTCCGCGCCCCCTCTTTTGCCGATCCACGTAACGAACGTTATATTCGTAACACGCCTGGGAGGCGAGGGATGGAACCGGTCGGAGAGAAGCTCAAGCGGTACCGCCTACATCGCGGCCTGAGCAAGCGGGCACTGGCAGCGAAGCTGGGCGTGTCCGTGCCCACCATCCTACGCTGGGAGGAAGGGATGAGCCTGCCCAACGACTACAACCGCTACAAGATCGACCAACTCCTGGAGGGCCAGGGCCCGCCCCACCCCGCCGAACGCCCGCGCCTGGTGCTCCTCAGCCTGTTCGACCCAACCCCATGACCACGGCGATCCGACGCCTGACGATCCACGGGTTCAAGTCGTTCCGCCGCCGGGTGACGATCGACTTCTACCCCGGGTTCACCGCCATCGTCGGCGAGAACGGGTCCGGCAAGTCCAACATCCTCGACGCGCTCACGTTCGTCATGGGGCGGCGTTCCCAGGCCCTGCGCGCGGAACGGGTCGAGCACCTCCTCCACGTCCCCCCACGCGGGGAGCCGGTGGCCGAGGCCGAGGTCACGCTGGTGTTCGACAACCGGTCCGGCATGTTCGACGAGCTCCTCCCCGCCCCGGCGGAGGAGGTCATCCTGTCCCGCCGCATCAACCGCACCGCCTCCACCTACCGCCTCCAGGGCCGCGTCTGCTCAGCCCGCGAGGTGGAACAGCTCCTCTCCCTGGCCCACATCGACCCAAGTGGCTACCACATCGTGGAACAGGGGATGGTCATCGACGTGCTGGAGCGGTCCCCGCGCCGCCGCCGGGAGATCCTGGACGAGGTGGCCGGCATCGCCGCCTATGAGGAGCGCAAGGTCAAGGCGATCGAGGAGCTCGCTCAGGTCAAGGAGCGGCTGAACACGAGCCGCATCCTCCTCGCCGAGCGCCGTCAGCGGTTGAGCGAACTCCATCGCCAGCGCGAGGTGGCCCTGGAATACCAGGCCCTCATCGCCGAGCGGGACAAGCTCGCCGCGACCTTGCACTGGCGGCGGTGGGAGGCGCGCAAGGCGGCGCTGGACAAGGCCCTCGTCCACGCGGACCGCACCCGGGACGAGATCGCCTCCCTTGCCGCGGAGGTGGACCGCCTGGACCGGGAGATCGAGGCCCTGGAACGGACGATGTCCCAGGCCAAGCCCACCGTGGACGACGAGACCACCGACCTGGTACGCCGAGTGGAGCGGCTGCGCGGGGAGCTCGCGGCCAAGGAGGCGGAGGCCAAGCTCACCGAGCGGGAGATCGCCTCCCTCAAGGAGACCATCGCCGACATGGCCCACCTCCTGAGCCAGGGAGAGCGCCCGTCCGCCGCGGTGACGGCGATCCTGGACCTGAAATGGGACGGGGTGTTGAACACACTTGGGGAGCTGGCCCGCCCACGGGAGGGCATGGAGCTCGCCCTGGCCACCGCCCTGGGCGGCCATGTCCACGACCTCGTGGTGGAAAGCCGCGACCTCGCCCTCCGGTGTGTCCGGTACCTCAAGGAGAACGGGATCGGACGGGCCCGCTTCTTGCCCCTGGATCGATTGAGCGTGCCCGCCGTCTCGGCCAAGGCCCGCTCGGCAGCCCGCCTCCCCGGGGTGCTGGGCCTCGCCGTGGAGTTCGTGGATTGCCCGGCCGAGGTCCGGCCGGCGCTCCTGTACGTGCTCGGCGATACCCTGGTCGCGGAGTCCCTGGAGGCGGTGCGGACCGTGGACGGGGTCCGGGTGGTAACCGTGGACGGGGACCTCCTGGAACGGGGTGGGGCGATCGTCGGCGGGGCCCCGAGCAAGCGGTCCGGGCCGAACCTCGCTCCTCGCCAGGCCCAGCTCCGCAAGCGAGAGGAGGACCTGACCCGTCTACGCCAGGAGGTGGAGCACCTGTCGGCAGGGCTCACCGCCGCCGAGGCCGAGCTCGCGGAGCGGTCGCGCGCGGTGGCCCAAGCCCGGGCGGCCCGGGCCAGCGAGGAAGGGGAGCTCCAGGCCCTGCGGGAGCGCCGGAAAGAGGCGTACCGGGAGCTGGAGCGGCGGCGGGCGGTGCTCTCCCGGTGCGAGCGGGAGGCCGCGGAGATCCAGGGGGAGCTTGCGGCGCTGGGGGAGGTGGCCCCGCCCCCCGACGGGGGCGAGCCCGGGTCCCCGGAGGTGCTCCAGGCCCGGCTGCGCCAGGCCGAGCGGCGGATTGCCGAGCTCGGGGCGGTGAACCTGCGGGCGATCGAGGAGTACGACACGTTCCTCGCGGAGTTCCAGCTCCTGAAGGAGCGGGTCGGGACCCTGGAGGCGGAAAAGCACGAGATCGAGCGGTTCATCGCCGAGATCGAGACCAAGAAGCGGGAGAAGTTCCTCGCGACGATGGAGACGGTGTCGCAGGAGCTCGACCGCCTGTTCCGGTATCTCTTCGGGGGCGGGGAGGCCCGGCTCGCCCTGACCGAGCCGGGGAACATCGGGTCCGGGCTCCTCATCGAGGCCCGGCCCCCGGGCAAGGAGCCGCGCCTGCTCGATGCCCTGTCCGGTGGGGAGAAGACGCTGGTGGCGATCGCGTTCGTGTTGGCCCTGGCCGCCGGCCGGCCGGCCCCGTTCTACCTCCTCGACGAGGTGGACGCCGCCCTGGACCAGGCCAACTCCGAGCGCTTGGCCCACCTCCTTCGGGAGTACGCGCGGGATTCCCAGGTGATCGTGATCTCCCATAATGAGGAGCTGGTGCACTATGCAGACCGGGTGTACGGGGTGACCATGCGCGACGGGGCATCCGAGGTGGTGGGAATGGAGCTGATCCACGATGCCCGAGCTTGAGGCCCTTGAGCCGCAGCGGTTCGTGAAGGCGGATTGGGAGGAGGTGTTCCGCCAGGTGACCCGCGACCTCGACCCGTGGACCCTGGACCTGGTGGAGCTGGTGGGCCGGTTCCGCGCGTACGTGGCCGAACGGGACCTGGAGCTGGCCGTCCCCGGGCGGATGCTGCTGGCCAGCTCTGTGCTCCTGCGCATGAAGTCGGATTGGGTCCGGGACGGCGGGGCGCCGCCGACGATGGCTGAGGCGCTGGACGAGATCACCGCGGAGATAGCGATCGCGGACGAAGAGGAGCCGGCCCCAGTGTACATCGCCCCAGAGCTGCGCCTCCCGATCCGCCGGCAGCCGCGGTCGCGGCCTACGCTCGCCGACCTGCGCCGGTCCCTCAAGGCGGCGTTCGCCAAACAGGGGCGCCCCCCCCGCCCCGCGGCGAACCTGACCCCGGAGGACGTGGGGATGGACGTGGAGCGGGAGCCGTTCACGCGCCGGGCGGTGCGGCTCCTCAGGTACCTCCTGACCCTGGTCAACGGCCAGCGGGTGATCCCGTTCGAGGCCGTGGCCCCGGACGGGAATTCCAAGGAGCGGGTGGCCCGGTTCCTTGAGCTCCTCCACCTCGATGCCCAGGGCAAGATCCGGGTGTTCCAGGAGAAGTTCCTGGGGGAGATCCTGATCGAGGTCCCGGATGGACGCCAAAGCCCTGGTTGAGGCGGCCCTGTTCGTGGCCGACCGCCCCCTTTCCCTGCGCCAGCTCTCCCAAGCCCTAGGGCTCGCGGAGGAGGTGGTGGGGACGGCGCTCGCAGCGCTGGCCGCCGACCTCATCTCCCCGGACCGGGGGGTCGAGCTCGCCCAAGAAGGCGGCGGGTACGTGCTGAGGGTGAAGGCTGAGCTTGCGGAGAAGGTCCGGCCGCTTGCCCCGCATCAGGACATCCCGGAGCCGGTCCTACGGACCCTGGCCGTGATCGCCTGGAAGAGCCCCATCCTCCAGTCCGAGGTGGTGAAGCTCCGGGGGCAGCGGGCGTACGGGCATGTCCAGGACCTCGTCGCCCGCGGGTTCGTCGAGGCCAGGGAACAAGGCCCGACCAAGGTCCTCACCGTGACCGAAACCCTCCTTCGCTACTTCGGGGTGGCCACGCTGGATGAGCTCCGGACCCAATTGGAGGCGGACACCCCGAGGCCCTCCGGGGCGCCCGCTTCCCACCACGGCACCTCCCCCGAGCCCGCAGGTTGACGGGGCTCTGGACACCGGGTAGGATGCTGGCTGGATTCCGACGATCGGAGGTGAACGTCCTCTTGGAGCAAGTCATGGAAAGCGCACCCCGTCCCGCCACCGGCGGCGCCGTCCACGGCGTCGGCCGGCGGAAGGAGGCGGTGGCCCGGGTCTACCTGCGGGAAGGCGCAGGGCGGGTGTGGATCAACGGACGCCCAGCGGACCAGTACTTCGCGGCGTTCTCGTTCGTGAACGATTACCTGAACCGACACCTCCTCACCCCGTTCTACGTCACCGGCACCCTGGGCCGGTACGACGTGCGGGCCCGGGTGGAGGGCGGTGGCCCCACCGGACAGTTGGAAGCGGTCCGGCTCGGAATTGCCCGTGCCCTCGTCGAGGTGGCCCCGGAGTTCAAGAAGCCCTTGAAGGACGCGGGCCTCCTCACCCGCGACGCTCGGGAAGTGGAGCGCAAGAAGTACGGCCATCGTAAGGCCCGGAAAAAGGAACAGTACTCCAAGCGGTGAGATGATGAAAAAGGACATCCATCCCGAGCTCCACCGCACGGTGATCCGCTGCAGCTGTGGCGCCGAGTTCGAGACCCTGTCCACGAAAAAGGAGCTGCACGTGGACGTGTGCTCCCGCTGCCACCCGTTCTTCACCGGCGAGTCGCGCCTGGTGGACGCGGAGGGGCGTGTGGAGCGGTTCACGCGGAAGTACGGCAAGGACTGGCAGGCGAAGTCCACGTAGATGCCGATCGGGGGCCAGGCGGTGATCGAGGGGGTGATGCTCCAACACGGCCACCGCGTGGCGGTGGCCGTGCGCACCCCAACGGGGGAAATCGTGGTCGAGCCCGTGCCGGCGGTGGCCCTACTTCCGCGCGTCGAGCGGATCCCATTCCTGCGCGGGCCGATCAAGCTCTACCAGATGCTCGCCCTGGGCCTGCGCGCCCTGCAGCGGTCCGCCGAGCTCGCCTATCCGGAGGAGGCCCCAGGGTCACGGTGGGAGTTTGCCGTGACCATCGTCCTTGCGCTGGTGTTCCTCGTGGGCGGGTTCATCGTCCTGCCCATGTACCTGGCCGGGCTGACCCGCGTGGGTCACCCGGTGCTGTTCAACCTGGTGGAGGGGGGGATCCGGGTGGCCCTGTTCTTCCTCTACCTGTACGCGATCTCCTTCCTGCGCGACATCCGCCGCGTGTTCCAGTACCATGGGGCGGAGCACAAGGTGGTCCACGCCTACGAGGAGGGCCACGGCCTGTCCCTGGCCGCAGCCCGGAGCAAGAGCCCCCTCCACGCCCGCTGCGGCACGAGCTTTCTCCTTTTGTTCGTGGTGGTGGCGATCCTCGTGTTCTCGGTGGTGGTCACCGACAGCTGGTGGGTCCGGCTCGCCGGACGGCTCCTCCTCCTCCCGGTGGTGGCGGCGGTGGCGTATGAGCTTTTGCAATTGGGCGGGCGATATCCCCACGCGTGGTG
>JACIWI010000032.1 GCA_014361055.1 Candidatus Bipolaricaulota bacterium | reverse complement strand
ACCCGCACCAGCACCGGGTTCAAGGTCCTCCCCCCGCCGATCCACACCTCCGGCGTTCCCCCCGCCGCACCCACGGCCGCCGCCACCGCGGCGAGAAGGAGGATCACCCCCTCCAACCCCAGCAAAAAACCGACCACGTCATCCCCTCCTCTCCCCCGGCTTCCCCCCCTCCGGGAACACCACCCGCACCACCTCCACGTCCACCATGTCCACCGGCAGCGCGGTCATCTTCTCCACCTCGGCCTTGACCCTCTCCTGGAGGTCCCGGGCCACCTCGTGCACCACGTACCCGTACACCACACCCACCTTGAGGCCGATCTTCACCCGGCCCTCCGTGAGCTCCGTCTCCACCAGCTTGCGCACCGCCTCCCCCTTGGGCAGGGCTCCCCCCTTGGGCGGGGCAATCCCCTCCACCTCGGTGGCGGCCAACCCAGCGATGGTGGCGATGACGTCCTTGGAGATGCTGATCTTGCCTTCCTCGGGACCGCCCTCGACGTACTCCACTTCCTTAGGCATCCTCTCCGCCCTCCTCCAGCATCAGGATCTCCTCAGGTGGAATCACCTGCCGGACGTATACGTCCACCCGACCGACCGACACCCCGACAAACCCTTCCAGGTCCTCGCGCACCGCCTGTTGAACCCCCTGGGCTACCTCGTGCACCGGGTAGCCGAGGACAACGGCGATGCGCAGCTCCACGTCAACGGTATCGCCGTGAATCGAGGCCTGCACCCCTTCTTCGGGGCCGGCGAAGATCCCGATGATCCCGCCCCCGCCCCGCAGGGGCCGCACCCCCTCGACCCGCTCCACTGCCCGGGCGGCGATGGCCGTCAACACCTCCTGGCGCACCACCAACCGGCCCAGGGGTTGCTTCAGCTCCAGCTTCTGTTCCGCCATCCTCGCCCCCTTACCCTACCCGCTCCACGTACGCCCCGGTGCGGGTGTCCACCCGGATCACCTCGCCCACCGTCACGAACAACGGCACCTTGACGACCAGCCCCGTCTCCAACGTGGCCGGCTTCTCCCCGCCGGTGGCCGTATCGCCCTTGACCCCGGGCGGTGTCTCCACCACCCGCAGGTCCACGAAGTTCGGCGGCTCCACCTTGACCATCTCCCCATGGTAGAAGAGGCCGGTGAACTCCAGGCCCTCCACCATGTACCCACGGATCGGCTCCACCGCCTCCGCGGGGACCTCGTATTCCTCGAACGACCCCTTGTCCATGAACGTGTACTTCCCTCCGGCCTGATATAGGTATTGGAGGGGCCGGACTTCCAAGAACGCGACCTCGATGTTGTCCGAGTCCCGCAGGGTCTCCGTAACCACCCGTCCGGTGCGCATCCCCCTGAGCTTGGCCCGGACGAACGCGCTGCCCCGGCCCCGCTTCACGTGCTCGAACTCCATCACCTCGTAGAGCTCACCCTGGTAAACGATCGTCATCCCGCGCGTGATCTCACCGATTGAAATCCCCATTGTATCCTCCTGAAACCCATCCCCTTTATACCACCCGCCCCCGAGAGGTACAACCGCCCGCGCGGGGTCACCGCCCGCGCCGGAGGCGGGTCACGCCCCGGTCGAGGAGGACGTGGAGGAGCTGGGGGAGGTAGATGCCCACGAGCACAGGGAGGACGGAGTCCCGGGGGAACGAGCTGGGGAACGGGACCCCGGCCACGACATGGAGGACGGTCCATACCGCACCTCCTACCACCACCAGGTAGGCGAGGCGGGTCAGGGGGCCGAACACCGGCGAATGGGAGACGCCGCGATGGCGGAACAGGGCGGCGTAGGGAGCCCACAGGAACCGGGCCGCCCGCCAGCGGCGGGCGGCGTCGGTGTGGACGAGGTCGAGGTCAGGGGACAGGAACAAGCTCGCCCCCACGTACGCGGCGGTGAACAGAACGAGCGGGGTTCTTTCCACCCCGAGCGTCCCGCCAATCGCCGCCCACACCGGCAGGGTACCGAGCTCACATGCAAGGTGCACCTTGCCCGACGGCACGGGGGCACTGTACCGGCCGGGGGAGCTGGGGACAACCTTGACTTGCCCAGTGGGGACGGTACAATCCACCCCGGTTAGCAGCTTGCACCCCAGAGTGCTAAACCCACGATAGGAGGTGGCGATGAAGGTCAAACCGTTGGGCAATCGGGTGCTCGTCAAGAAGCTCGAAGAGGAAGAGCGCCGGACCCCGGGCGGCATCGTCCTGCCGGAGTCGGTCAAGGATGAGAAGGCGATCAAGGGCGAAGTGGTCGCCCTGGGCACCAGCGAGAAGTTTGAGGTAAAAGAAGGCGACAAGATCCTGATCTCCGCTTACTCAGGAACCGAAATTCGCATGGGCGAGGAGAAGTACCTGCTCGTGAAGACCACCGACATCCTCGCCATCGTTGAGGAATGAGGAGGTGACCATGGCTGCCAAGGACGTGGTGTTCGGAGAAGAAGCGCGCCGCAAGATCCTGACCGGTGTCGAGAAGCTGGCCAGCGTGGTCCGGGTCACGCTCGGCCCCCGCGGCCGCAACGTGGGCATCGAGAAGAAGTTCGGTTCCCCGGACATCGTCAACGACGGGGTGACCATCGCCGAGGAGCAGGAGTACAAGGACCCGTTCGAGAACATGGGGGCCCAGCTCGTCAAAGAGGTGGCGTCCAAGACCAACGACGTGGCCGGGGACGGCACGACCACCGCCACCATCCTCGCCCACGCGCTCGTCAAGGAGGGGTTCAAGATGGTCGCCGCCGGCGCCAACCCGATGGCCCTGAAAAGGGGCATGGAGAAGGGGGTTAAGGTGGTGGTGGACGAGCTCAAGAAGATGTCGCGAAAGCTGTCCACCAAGGCCGAGACCGCCCAGGTGGCGTCCATCACTGCCCACGACCCGGAGATCGGGCGGGTCATCGCCGACGCCATGGAGGAGGTGGGCGAGGCCGGGGTGATCACCGTTGAGGATTCCGACACCATCGAGACCTACTACGAGGTGGTGGAGGGGATGCAGTTCGACCGCGAGTACATCTCCCCGTACTTCGTCACCAACCCCAAGAAGATGGAGGTCGAGCTGGAGAATCCGTACATCCTTATCACCGACCGGGAGCTGAAGAACGCGATGGAGCTGATCCCCTTGCTGGAGAAGGTAGCCCAGGCCGGCCGGCCCCTTCTCGTGATCGCCAAGGACGTGACCGGAGAGGCCCTGTCCACGCTGGTCCTGAACAAGCTCAAGGGGACCCTCATCTCCTGCGCCGTGAAGGCCCCCGGGTTCGGCGACCGCCGCAAGGCGATGCTCGAGGACATCGCCATCCTCACCGGTGGGGTGGTGGTGGCCGAGGACGCCGGGATGGAGATCAAGAACACGACCCTGGACATGCTCGGCCGCGCGGAGCGGGTTCGGGTGAACCACGAGGACACGACCATCATCGGCGGCAAGGGCGATCCGGAGGCGATCAAGGCCAGAATCGAGCAGATCGAGGAACAGATCAAGACCACCGAGAGCGACTACGACCGGGAGAAGCTGGAGGAGCGGAAGGCCAAGCTCGCCGGCGGGGTGGCGGTGATCAAGGTCGGTGCGGCCACCGAGACCGAGCTCGAGGAGAAGAAGCACCGCATGGAGGACGCCCTCGAGGCCACCAAGGCCGCGGTGGACGAGGGGATCCTGCCCGGCGGTGGGGTGGCCCTGCTGCGGACGGTCAAGGCCCTCGGGAAGCTGGAGAAGGAGCTGGAGGGCGACGAGAAGGTCGGCGTCCAGCTCCTCAAGAAGGCCCTGGAGGCCCCCG
>JACIWI010000031.1 GCA_014361055.1 Candidatus Bipolaricaulota bacterium | reverse complement strand
CCAGTACCCGCCTGGGTAGCGGTCCCCCGCCCCGCCCAAGCCGAACGTGGCGAGGAGGAACCGGAGGTCGTCGGGGAAGGAGAACGTGGGGGCGAGGAACGTCGGCTCATCGAACGAGTCGGCCGTGGAGAGTCCAGCGAGGTCCTGCCGGAGCTCCGCTTGAACCAGGACCGCACCCGGGTAGCCACGCACGGACAAGGTGAGGAGGGGCTCGTCCCCCACGCCGTACGTCCGGCGCCACAGGCGATACCGCCCCCACCGGTCGTGGCCGTCGGCCGTCTCCCACGGGCCCGGGGTCATGTCTCCGGCCGCGGGGAGCCGAACCCCCAATCCCACCGCCCATGGCCGGCCGGCGCCGACCAAGGTCGGCCGCCCGTCGTCCTCGATCCGCACCACAAGCTCGTTCATCCCGTCCTCTCCATGGGCGACCGGAAGGCCTCGGCGGTGACCAGCGTCGCCGCCCCGATGAGGAACCCGTCCGGCCCGAGCTCCGCCGGCACAATGGCCAGCTCCCGCGCCGTTTCCGGGAACGCGTGGTGACGCACCTCCTCCTCCAGCGCAGGGAGGAACAGATCGGCGTCGGTCATGCGCTCCCCGCCGAGGACGATCGCCTCCGGGTTGAGGAGGTTCACCACGTTCTTTGCCCCGATCCCAAGGTACCTCCCCATTAGGGCGAAAGCCTCACGAGCCGAGGCGTCGCCGCTGCGGGCGGAAGCGACCAAGCTCGGGATCCCTGGGTGACCCAGGCGCTCAGCCTCAGCGGCCAGGAACCAGTCCGAGGCAAAGACCTCAAGGCACCCCTGCTCCCCACACCGACAACGGGGGCCGGCGGGGTCAATGGTCATGTGGCCCACCTCCCCAGCCCCGCCGAAGGCACCCCGGTATAGCTCTCCTGCGATCACGACCCCGGCCCCGATCCCCTCTCCCACCGTGATGCACACGAAGTTCCGGAATCGGCGCCCCGCCCCGTACCAGCACTCCGCCAGGGCCAGGGCATTCACGTCGTTTTCCACCCGCACCGGGAGGCCGAGGCGGTCCGCCAAGGGCTCTCCCACCGCCACGTTGTGCCAACCGAGGATGGGTGAGTACAGGTCAACTCCGTGGGCGTCCACGAACCCGGAGATGGCCACCCCAACCCCGAGGATCCGGCCGCGGGCCAACCGCTGGAACGCGTTCCTCACAAGGGAAAACACCTCATCGGGCGTGGGCGGAGTGGGCAGAGGGGCTTCCCAGCGGCGGGCGATGCGCCCAGCCAAGTCCACCCGGGCGGCGAGGACGCGTTCCCGCTCCACCTTGACCCCGATCACGTGGGCATAGGTGGGGTTGAAGGCGAGGAGCACAGCCCGCCGTCCTCCGTTGGACCGGGTTTTGCCAACCTCGCGGGCGATGCCCTCGGCGAGGAGGTCGCGGGCGAACCGGGTGATGGCAGACGGGGCAAGGCCGGTAAGGTGGGCAAGCTCGGTGCGGGACATCGGGCCCCGCGTGCGCAACAGGTTGACTACCATGCCCCGGTTGTGATCCCGCAACAGTCCCAAGGCGCCCTTGCGTTGCATACTTACTTCCTGGCAAAAAGAAAGTAAACTGACCTCCGGGCGCAATGTCAAGGGTTTCGCGTCTGGAATCGTTTTCCGGGACCGGAGGACCCCTGGGCTCAGGCCCCGCGCAGGAGGTACGAGAGCCCCATCGCCCCCAGGTACACGAGGACGATCGCCCCGGTGTCCCAGGAGAGGAGGATGAGGCCCTTCTTCCGGGGTTGGGAGCTAAACCCAACCAAGAGCAGTCCGTACATCAGCACGATCGCCATCACCGTCACCAAAAGGTGGTGGACCAGGCGATGAGGAGCGTCCCCACCAGGGCTTGACCAAGCCCGGCCTCCCGGGCCAGCTCCTCCCCCAGGCAGGGCAGGAACACCGCGGCAGCGATGACCACCGCTGCAGTGATCCCGTAGCGGACGGGGGTGATGAAGATCGCCGAAGCGGATAGGCCCGTGAACAGTTCAGGGAGCGATGATTGCAGCAGCGGTAGCGAAGAACAGCGCCCAAGTCACCAGCACCTCCTCCAAACCGGCCTAGGGTGAACCGAAGTCACAGGGTGGTGCGGCCCTTGAGGGCGCGGCCCAGCGTGAGCTCGTCCGCCGATTCCAGGTCCCGGCCCACCGGAACCCCGTGGGCGATCTGGGACACCTGGACCCCGAGCGGCTTGAGCAGGCGCAGGATGTGCATGGCGGTAAGGTCCCCTTCCAGCTTTGGCTCCAAGGCCAGGATCACCTCCCGCGTCCCCTCGTTCTTGACCCGTTCCGCGAGCTGGGCCATGTGAAGGTCCTCAGGCCCGACGTGGCTGCTCGGGGAGATGAGGCCCCCCAGCACGTGGTACAGGCCCCGGTATTCCCCGGTGCGCTCGAGGTGCTCCACCTCCCACGGCCGGGCCACGACGCAGATCGTAGTCGGGTCGCGCCCGGGATCCCGACAGATGGGACACAGGCCTTCCGCGGAGAAGCTCCCGCAGCGCGGGCAACGCCCGATCCGAGGAAGCCCGGTCAAGGCTTCGCTCAGGCGCTTGGCCTCCTCGGGCTTGGCTACGAGGAAGAACGCAATCCTTTCTGCAGACCGACGGCCGATCCCGGGAAGCCGGGTCAGGGCGGCGAGCAGCTCCGCGAGCGGGGGGATCATGGGGTGAACCCTGGAGGCAGCAGCCCGGCCAGGTCGGCCATCGCCTTCTGCGCGATGTCCTTGGCCTTGGCTTGGGCCTCCCGCACGGCCGCTACCACCAGGTCGGCGAGCATGTCCACCTCGGACGGGGTCGCCACCTCCGGGGAGATCGCGAGCTCCACCAGTTCCCCATGGCCGGTCACCACCGCCCGCACCATCCCCCCGCCGGAGGTGGCCTCGACCCGGGCCTCGCCCAGTTTCCGTTGCCGCTCGGCCATCTCGGCCTGGATCCGCTGGGCCTGCTTCATCAGATTGCGCAGATCACCTAGTCCCATGGTCCTCCTCCCGGAGAATCGTCCCCTCAAGCGCCTGGGCCAGCAACCTGGCCCCTTCCTCGAGCGATGGCTTCGCGCCGGCTTCCCCCTCCCAGGCGATGTGCACGGCGAGGAGGGGACTGAAGAACCGCTGCGCGGTGCCCTCCACGTACGCCCGCACCTCCGGGTCGAGCAGGGACTCGTAGTGGTACCCGCAGTCCGCGGGGAGGCGGATGGTGAGCAGGCCGTCCACCAGGATCGCCGTAGCCGGGGCGAGGAACGCGGCCACGGCCACCCTCTCCTTGAGGATCGCGGCGAGCATCTCCTGCCACGCCTTTCCCACCGGGTCCATGGCCTGGGGCACGCCCCGAGTAACCGGAGGGGAAGGGGGTTCGTCTTGCCGTGGGCTCTCCGCGGCCGGAGGGAAAGCGGGCGTGGCCCCTGGGTCGGGGTGCGTTTCCGCCGGCGCAGCGGGCGTTGCCGCGGATCCGGACGGCACCCGATCAGGATGGGCGGCCGTGGCTTGGGCCGCGGCCCGTGGGGGGCCGCACAGCTCGAGGACCGCCACCTCCAGGTGGAGGCGCCGGGAGAACGCCCGGGGGAGCTCGGCCCGCAGCTCGATCAGGCGGCGGGCGACCGGGATGAACTGGGCCTCCCCGGCGATGATCCGGTCCCGGGCCCGCGCCGCCGCCTCCTCCAGGAACAGGACGAGGTCCCGCCCCCGTTCAGCGAGGTCGTTCACGATCGCAAGCGCCCGGTCAGGGTCCTGCCCGGCCAGCGCAGCCAGGAATCCGTCTACCTGCGAAAGCGGGGGGAGACCGAGGAGCTCGACCACCGCCGCCTCGGTCACTTCCCCACCCTGGCTGAGCTGTTCCACGAGCACGATCGCATCCCGCATGGCCCCTCCACTCCGCCGGGCGATGAGCTCGGCCGCCCCGGGGGCCAGGGCGATCCCCTCCGCAGCCGCGATCTTGCGGAGATGGGCGGCGATCTGGTCCTCCGAAATCGGGAGGAACTCGAACGCCTGGCACCGGGAGAGCACGGTCGAGGGCACCTTGTGCGGCTCGGTGGTGGCGAGGATGAACAGCACGTGGGGCGGGGGCTCCTCGAGGGTCTTGAGGAGGGCGTTGAACGCCTCCCCGGTGAGCATGTGCACCTCGTCGATGATGTACACCTTGTACCGAGCCCCAGCCGGGACGTACGCCACCTCCTCACGGAGCTGGCGGATCTGGTCCACGCCCCGGTTGGACGCGCCGTCGATCTCCACCACATCCAGCGACCGCCCGGCCAGGATACGTCGGCAGGACTCGCAGCGGTTGCAGGGCTCACCGCCTTCGGAGGCGAGGCAGTTGACGGCGCGGGCGAAGATGCGGGCCACCGAGGTCTTGCCCACCCCGCGCTGGCCGGCGAAGAGATAGGCATGGCCGAGCTTTCCCTGGGCCACCGCCCGGCGCAGGGTGCCCGCCACGAGCTCCTGCCCCACGACCTCGGCGAACCGCTGAGGGCGCCACCGCCGGTACAAAGAGAGGTTCGTGCCCTGATCGACCATCGGACGGGACAAGGATACCGATGCTCTCGCGCTCCTGCCACCTTGAGGTTCCCGTGATCGGCGATGGGAGCCGGTCGGGGTGAGCGGCATCCCGGGGTGGGGAGAAGACCTCCCGTTCGTCGCCGTCCGTGGTGGGGAACCTAGCTCGCGCGGGGCACGGCGTGGCGAATGACTGGGGCCACCACGCCGGCGGTTGGCCCTGTTCTTCGCCGGAGGTAGGTTATACTATTTCTTAGATCGGTCTAATGGGAACAGCATGATGCGTCCGGTCGATCCGAAGGGCCCGCTTCCGCCCTACCCCAAGTGTGTCCATCCGCACCCTTCTCGCCGGATTGGGGCTTGGGATCAACCTCCTTGCCCGCTGGGTCTTGGCGATGAGCGAGGATCGCCGCCGACGCGCAAGTGGAGGTGACCGCATGGTGAAGCCAGGCGAACAACAGGGCAAGACCGCCATAGGCCCGCTCATAGGAGGGTTAGCATGAAGGCGATGAAGAACAATCGGTACGCGTTCTTCAACGGGGAGATCATCCCCATCGAGGAGGCCAAGGTCAGCGTCATGGCCTCGGCCCTCCACTACGGCACCGGGGTGTTCGAGGGAATCCGCGCCTACTGGAACGAAGAACATGAGGAGCTGTACATCTTCCGCCTCCGGGAGCACTTCGCCCGGTTTGTCCGCAACTGCCGCCTTCTGTTCATCGAGCTCCCCTACACCGTCGATCAGCTATGCGAGGTCACCCTAGATCTGCTCCGCCGCGAAGGATTCAGGACCGATGCTTACATCCGTCCGCTCGCGTACAAGGCGAGCGAGGCGATCGGGGTTCGGCTGCACGACCTCTCTAGCGAGTGCGCGATCTTCGCCATGCCTTTCGGGGACTACATCGGCAAGCCGAACGGGGCAAGGGTGATGGTCTCCTCATGGCGGCGGGTGGGCGATAACGCGATCCCGGCCCGGAACAAGATCACCGGCGCCTACGTCAACTCGGCGCTCGCGAAGACCGAGGCATTCCTGAACGGGTTCGACGACGCGATCATGCTGTGCCAGGACGGGCATGTGTCCGAGGCCAGTGCGGCCAACTTGTTCTTGGTGCGCGACGGCGTCTTGATCACGCCCCCGGTGACCGATGACATCCTGGAGGGGATCACCCGGGCCACGGTGATCGAGCTCGCCCGCGACGCCGGGGTCAAGGTCACGGAGCGTCCGATCGATCGGTCGGAGCTGTATGTGGCCGAGGAGGCATTCCTGTGCGGCACCGCCGTGGGCGTGGTGCCCGTGATCGAGGTCGACCACCGCAAGGTCGGGAGCGGCGCTCTGGGTCCTATCTCTACCCACGTGCGCGCCCTGTACGACGCTGCCGTGCACGGCCAAGAACCACGGTACCGCCGGTGGTGCACCCCGGTGTACCGGACGAAGGCCGCCGCGGACACTGGCCGCTGACGGCGGCCAGATCCCGCGCCCGTCCTCGGCGAAGGGGTCATCACCATCGTGCCGACAACCCGGACAAGACCCGCAGGGAGATCGTCCTCACCGTGGACCAGGTGGAACGGGCTAAGGCCATGTTGAGGATCCCGTAACGGGGGCTCGTCGAGGTCGCGGACATCGGGTGCCGGCCCCGCAGCGCGTGCTCCCCATCGGCATGTGGAAGAACGCGTCTCCCAAGAGTTATCCTTGGTTGGTTTCAACGTCGGAAAGGGAACCGTTGGTGCGCATCTTCGTCAGCCTTTTCTTCGCCACGGCGACGGCGCAGATCGGGCTTGGGATCATCTCCCCGATCTTGCCCCTTTACGCGAGGACGTTCTCGGCAAGTGGCCTCGCCATCGGCCTCGTGTTCGCCGCGTTCTCGGCGTCGCGGACCCTGTTCGGCCCGATCCTTGGCCGTGCCTCCGACCGCGTGGGCCGGAAGTCCCTGATCGTCGCCGGACTGGCGTCCTACACCGCGGTCTCGATCCTGTACACCCTGGCAGGGAACCTCTGGCAGCTTGGGCTGTTCCGGTTCCTGCAGGGGATCGCGTCGGTGATGGTCACGCCGCTTGCCCAAGCCTACGTGGGCGACCTCACCCCACGCGGGAAGGAAGGGCAATACACGAACCTGTTCTACTCGTCGCAGTTCATGGGGATGGCGATCGGGCCCCTTCTCGGCGGCGGGATCGGGGCGGCGTGGTCGTACGAGAGCGCGTTCTACGCGATGGCGGCGCTGAGCATGGTCTCCCTCCTGCTCGTGGTGTTCACCGTGCCCGCCGACCGTCGGCTGCCCGCGATCTCGCGCCCCTCTCGGATGGCCCCGATCCGTCAGGTGATCGCCCACGACGCGGTGAAGGCGATGATGACCTACGTGGCCACGCGCGGGTTCTGGCGCCAGGCGTTCAACACGTTCTACCCCTTGTACGGGGTGGCGGCGCTCAGCGCGGACGAGGCGAGCATCGGTTTGGTCCTATCGGTGTACATGTTCACAGAGGGGTTCCTGGAGATCCCGTTCGGGTTCTTAGCCGATCGCTATCCGCGCATGCGCCAGATCGTGGTCGGGAGCAGCTGTGCGCCATTGGCCCTGGTGGCGATCCCGTTCGTCGGCTCGACGTGGGGGGTGGCGCTTCTCGCGTTCGCGATGGGGGCATTCTCGGCTCTAGGCCGGGCGTCGCTGGTGGCGATCCGCACCGAGCTCGGGCGCACCTACGGGATGGGAACCCTGGCCGGGCTTCAGGGGAGCGCGTTCGCGTTCGGGCAGATGTTCGGACCCCTCGTGAGTGGAGCGGTGGTGGACGTCCTCGGGCTAGCCGCAGCGTTCCCGTTCGGGAGCGGCGTGGGTATGATTGGCACGGTGCTGGTCATCGCCTGGATGCGGCGCTGGCTGCGCAAGAACCCGGGCGACGCGGGGGTGGCTCGGCGGCGACCCCATCCAAACCGGGGTTGTGAGATCCCAGGGGGGCCGTAGGGAGGTGGCGGCGTGTCCGAGCAAGGCCTGAGCACGGCGTACTTCCGATTCTATGCGGAGTTGAACGACTTCCTGCCAGCTGAGCAGCGGCAGCGCACCATCCCCTACAGCTTCTCCGGTGCTCCGGCGGTGAAGGACGCCATCGAGGCCCTGGGTGTGCCCCACGTGGAGGTCGACCTGATCTTGGTGGGCGGGGAGTCGGTGGGATTCTCGCACCGGTTGAGCCCGGGCGACCGGGTGGCCGTGTACCCGATGTTCGAGAGCCTGGACGTCTCTGGCCTCTCCCGGCTGCGGGGGAGGCCGCTCCGACGGCCCACGTTCGTCGCCGACGTCCACCTCGGCAAGCTCGCCCGCCTGCTGCGGCTCCTCGGGTTCGACACCCTTCACGCGAACCACTACCAGGACGACGTGATCGTGGCCATCGCCGCGCGGGAGGGGCGGATCCTGCTGACCCGCGATCGTGAGCTCCTCAAGCACAACGTCGTGACCCATGGGTACTGGATTCGCTCCACCCAGCCCGTGCAGCAAGCCCGGGAGGTGGTGCGGCGGTTCGACCTCGCCGGGCAGGTACAGCCGTTCCAGCGGTGCATGGCCTGCAACGGCCTTCTCAAACCGGTGGCCAAGGCCGAGGTCCTGCCGCGGATTCCGCCCCGGGTCGCGGCGTGGCGGGACGAGTACCTGCTTTGTTCAGGCTGCGGCAAGCTGTACTGGGAAGGCTCGCACTACCCCAAACTGGAGGCGCACATCGCCCAGATCCTCGGGGAAGCGTCGGATCGGCCGGATGGAGGCTGATCGTCCGTCTCGACCACCCGCGCCAGGGCCGTAGCAGGGCTCGATCCACGTCCGGCTTGGCCTGAAGCCCGTATGACGGGTTCTGGTCAACGGGTGGGCAAGAGATAGAGGAAGATCGCGAAGTAGTGGCACATGCAGCCAGCGAGCACCATGAGGTGCCAGATCGCGTGGTTGAACGGGAGACGTTTCCAAGCATAGAACAGGATCCCCAACGTGTATATGACGCCGCCGGCGAGCAGGAACGCGAGCGCCCCCAATGGAATGTGGGCGAGCACCTGATCAGAAGCCACGACCACCAGCCAGCCCATCACCACGTACGTGACCACCGAGAGCTTGCGCAGCCGCCCGAGAAAGAGCGACTTGAACACGACCCCGGCGATGGCCATCGCCCACACCACCCCGAGGAGCGTCCAGCCCCACGGCCCGCGCAGGCTGATCACCAGGAACGGCGTGTACGTACCGGCGATGAGAAGGTAGATCGCGGCGTGATCCAGCACGCGGAAGAACGCCTTCACCCTGCGGTCGCGGAAGCCGTGGTACAGCGTGGACGCGAGGTGGGTGAGGACGAGGGTCGTCCCGTAGATGCTGAGGCTCGCGAGGCGCCAGGGGTCGCCCCCGCGCAGGGCGGCCAGGCTCACGAGGACGGCGAGGCCGGCGAGGCTGAGGCCCGTCCCCACCGCGTGGGTGACCGCGTTCGCGATCTCCTCGCCCTCCGTGTACTCGGGTAACTCCGGGCTTCTCATGGCAGCATCAACGTTTTCAAGCCCCTGGAGCTAGTATTTTACTGGAATGATACGGTCCATGGTCGCTGATTTTGGCACGTTTTGGCGAGCGGTGTCCACCATCGCGGGCAGAGGGCATAACGGCCGACATCCTTGTCCCTCGCAACCTCACCGCACCTGGAGGAGGGCGATCGCTGGACCCCCGCTACCTCTTCCCCCTTGCACACGGGTTCAGGGTTCCAGGAGCGCAACCTCGTTGTAGCCCGATCGGCAGGGAGGCCCGGCGGTGTGCCACAGGCGACGGGCGTGGAGGTCGATGATCACCGACAGGACCGTGTGGTACTGGGCGTAATCCGGGAAGGCCGGGCTCGGATGGCGGCATACGGAGTCGGGGAAGCCCAGGTGATCGCGGAGGAAGTCCTGCAGGGTCTCCGCAGCAATCGGTCCTTGGGCAGCGGCGTGGCCGAGGAGCTCGGTGAGCCGCGCCTGGCGGAGGTAGGTGGAGTACCGCTCTTCAGCGAGCGGCTGGACGAGCCCCAGACGCTCCGGGGCCAGAAAATGGTTGGCGTGGACGAGGAAGCCCTGCTGGGGCTCCCATCGCAGGGCCCCGGTCGGGGCGCGCTCCAGGTCCACCGCCGCCCCCTGGCCGGGACGTCCGGCCTGTCCGAGGAGGAAGTTGGCCGATCCAGGACACCCGTCCGACTCCACCATTGCCACTGCCTCGTCCAAGGTGCGGGCGTTCAAGATCTGCCAGCACCGCACGTGGAACGGGACACCCTCCCGTTCCCAGCGGTCGAGGTGGGACACGAGGCCGTTCACGCACAGGCCCACCCCGGCCGAGTTGAGCCCGATCTTGCCCCCGGCGATCCCGGCCTCGGTGAAGCACAGGACTGTGAGGTCCTCCCCCCGGATCCGCAGCCACAGCCCGGCCACCCCGAGGAACCAGTCCCAGTTCTCTCCCAGGATCAGGTGTCCCTCCTGGACGTGCTCGGGCAGGACAGCGAACGCGGTGCACGCGCTCCCGCCCAGCCCCTGGCGCACGAACTCCCCGTAGAAGAGCTCGTACCGGGCGTTGAGCGCCATCAGGGGGAGGAGGGGGAGGCCGGACCCGGCGGCCAAACCGCCAACCATCGCCGCGTAGCCGGGGAACCCCGTCCGGATGCGTTCGAGGTGGACCCGCGCCCGCCGCAGGACTTCGTCCCGTGACAGCCCCACCTCGTCCCGAAACCGGCGGAAGTACAGGTCTAGGTTGTGCTCGATCAGGGCCTTGGCCCGGCGACCGTGCTCATAACCCACCTCGTACGGTTCGCCGGCCAGGTCGAGGACGGGAACGGCCCCCATCACGTGCCTGCGAGGCTCTTCTCGAACTCGATCCACGCCGGCTGGCGCATGAACCCAAGCCGAACGTTGATCGCCAGCATCCGCTCGTTGGTGGTGGCATTCCACGTCTTGATCATCGTGTAGCCGTGGTCCCGTGCGTACTCGATGGTCTTGAGCTTGAGGGCCATCGCCACCCCCCGGCCGCGGTACTCTCGCCGCACCCCGGTCAGGCCCTGATACAGGTGGTCCGGTTCCTCCTTGTTCCGGCTGAGGAAGCTCTCCCCGATGTAGCGGTCCCCGTCCTTGGCCACGAAGTACCCGTCGAGCAGGGTGTTGGGATGCTCGATGAGGTTGCGTACGAACTCGTCCATGGGTGGGGGCGTGTACGGCGTGGGTGCGGGGACGTCGGCCATCGCCGTGGTGTGGAGATCGTACACCTTCTCCAGCCACTTCGGGTCCCGCTCCTTCTCCTCGGCCAGGGTGGTGATGGTGATGCCCTCCCGATCCATGCGCTTGGTGTACCCCTGGAAGGGGGCGAAGTCAAAGCTCTGTACGTCGAGGTGGGACTCCCAGCTTCGCATCACCTCGCGGAACCCACGCTTGTCGAGGAAGGCGATGCTCCCGGGCATCGTCTCCCGGGCCGAGGTGTTGATGACCACGGCCCCGAGCCCCAGAAGGTCGGCGAGGATCCGGTCGTAGAGGAGGGTACCGATCCCCTGCCGTTGGTGGGCAGGGTGGACCTCGACCCACATCCAAAACCGCCCGGGATGGAAGCGGTGGGGCATGTGGTGGTAGACCCCGTGGCCCACGATCCGGCCGGCTACCTCCGCCACGTACCGCCGGAGCACGTACCGGGTGCGGTCGAAGTGGTCCTCCTCGTAGCGGAGGGCGTCCGGGCTCATGGGGTATTCCGGGAAGACCGCGGTGGACACAGCGGCCACGGCCGCGTACTGATCAGGGGTTCCCGCAAATTCCCGGATATGGACGACGGACATAACGGCCTCCAATGGTCGCCATCTTAGCCAAAGGCTTCGCCCCCCTCCACCGGAGGGAGGCCGTGG
Organism: Candidatus Bipolaricaulota bacterium; assembly: GCA_014361055.1. GTDB lineage: Bacteria > Bipolaricaulota > Bipolaricaulia > Bipolaricaulales > Bipolaricaulaceae > JACIWI01. The sequence goes on along the minus strand of JACIWI010000031.1, from coordinate 773 downwards.
ATGTCCCGGTACACGGTGCGCCGGGGAAGCCCCAACCGCCGGGCCGTCTCGGCCCGGGCTTCCTTCGGGGCGAGGCCTTGAGCGAGGAGCCCGTGATAGAGGTCGCGGATGGCCTCCGGGGTGGGGGTAGGTTTGGCCGCAAGGGAGGGACCGATGAGGACCACCACCTCCCCCTTCACCTTCCCGCGGGCCGCCAGGGCCGCGTGGACCTCCTGAGCCGTCCCGCGCACGAACTCCTCATGGAGCTTGGTGAGCTCCCGGGCCACCACGGCCGGCCGGTCAGGGTACAGCTCGGCCAGGATGCCCAAGGTGGCCACGATCCGGTGCGGGGAGTCGTAGGCAACCGCGGTGCAGTCCAGGTCCCGAAGGCCTCCCAGTACCCGCCGGCGGGGCCCGATCCGGCGGGGAAGGTGCCCGAGGAACAAGAACCGGTCGGGGGGCAGGCCTGAGGCCACCAGGGCGGCCACCGCCGCAGTGGGACCGGGGATGGGCACCACGGGAATCCCTTCCCGCACACATGCCCGTACCAAAGGATACCCAGGGTCGGAAATAAGGGGGGTTCCCGCATCCGAAACGAGGGCTACATCCTTCCCTTCCCGGAGGAGGCGGAGCACCCCTTCCACCCGCTCCGCCTCCACCCCCTGGTAGAGGCTCGGGGCGAACGGGGTGTGGATACCGTAGTGGGCGAGGAGCCTCCGCGTGCGGCGGGAGTCCTCCCCCACAATCACGTCCACCTCGCGGAGGATCCGCAGCACCCGCAGGGTCACGTCTTC
>JACIWI010000030.1 GCA_014361055.1 Candidatus Bipolaricaulota bacterium | reverse complement strand
TCCTCGTGGTAGGCGAGCTTGCCGGTGGCCACGATCTCCTCGATCTTTTTGGCGATGGACTCCCCGACCCCGGGGAGCTCCCCCAGCCGCCCTTCCGCCACCAGGTCCTCGATCGGGGTCGGACAAGATTCCACGGACTGGGCTGCGCGGCGGTAGGCGCGGGGCTTGAACTGGACCCCCTCCAGCTCGAGGAGCTCGGCCACCTCGTACAGGATCTTGGCCACGAGCCGGTTCTTCATCCAGTGTGGAGCCCGGCGAAACGGCGGAAGGACCGATCGTAGGTGCGCTCCACCTCGGGTGGGAAGCAACACGCTGGGAGTTCCTGATGCGCGAGGTGGTAGCGGAGGCAGGCGCAGCAGTTGCCCTTGCGGGAGCACTCCGGCCACGTGCATGGGCAACGGGCCAGGTTTTCCTTCAGGTTTGAGCAGGCCGCCATCTCCAACCCTCCCTTCGCTCGCATGGGTTAGGCCACGGCTATAATGCCGAAGCTATGCTTACCGGGCAAGACGTGCTGAAGCGCATCCTAACCGATACCCGTGGCGAGCGCCCCCACTACGAGCGGTACTCCCTCCTCGCTGTCCCGGCCACGGTGGAGGAGCTGTTCGGCCTTCCCGGCGATGTCCACGGCCTGCGCGACGAGCTTGGGCTGCCGGAGGCGGAGGTGGTGGTGAGCGTCCTCCTCGATGGCGTCGGGTACAGGCGGTTGGAGGGGCTGCGGACAGAAGGCGCGGTGGACCTCGCGCCGTTCCTGGACGGGGGGGCGTACATCCCGCTCACCTCGGTGTTCCCCACCACGACCACCACCGCTCTGGCCACCCTGGCCACCGGGGTAAGCCCGATCGTCCACGGGATCCTCGGGTACAAGCTGTTTCGCCCGGACCTGGGGGCGGTGGTGGACATGATCCGCCTCGCCACCCCGGGGGCGCGGGAGAACGCGGTGGAGAAGCTGGGCCTGGCCGCCGAACACCTCCTCACCACCCCCACCCTGTACCAGCGGTTGGGCCTGGCGGGGATACCCACCGTGCTCTTCCTGCCCAAGTACATCGCCGATTCCGGTCTCTCCCGCACCCTGTACCAGGGGGTGACGCGGACGGTGCCGTTCCTCACCGGATCGGATCTGGTGATGCTCCTCGGGGAGGCGCTCGCTCGCCCGGGGCGGGCGTTCCTCGCCGTGTACTGGCCGACCACGGACAGCTTGGCCCACATGTACGGCCCTAATTCCCCGGCGTTCGCCGTCGAGGTCGCCCACGCGTTCCGCATCCTGGCCCAGGTGCTGGCCGACTCTCCGCGACACAGCGTCTTCCTGATCACCGCCGACCATGGGTTTCAGGAGGCGGACCCGGAGCGGGACATGGTCTCCTGCCCGGCCCAGCCAACCCTGCGGGACGGCCTTCTCCTCCCCCCGGTGGGCGACCCGCGGGCCGCGTACCTGTTCGTGCGGCGGGGCCACGAGACACGGGTGCGCGACTTCTTCTCCCGGTTCTTCCCGGAGGAGTTCGCCGTCTTGTCCGTTGAGGAAGCGCTCTCCCGGCACCTGTGGGGGCTGGAGGAGCCCACGGCCGCGGTCCGGGTACTGCTCGGGGACTACGTGGTCATCGCGAGGAAGCGGCGGTTCCTCCTGTGGCCGACCGAGGAGTTCAAGCTGCGCGGCCTCCACGGGGGGCTCACCGCGGACGAGCTGTTCGTGCCGTTTTTGGCCAAGGCGCCGTGAAGGAGGGAGGAGATGGCGGTGGTGAAGCGGATTGCGGGCGTCCCGGCCAAGGACATGTCCAATGGCCGGGAGGTGGTCGGGACGACGAAGCAGGTGCTCATCGGCTCTGGCGAGGGGGCGCCCACGTTCGCCGTGCGCCTGTTCACCTTGAGCCCGGGCGGACACACCCCGGCCCATGGTCATCCGTTCGAGCATGGGGTGATCGTGCTCCGGGGCGAGGGCGAGGTCCTGACCCCGGAGGGGCCGCGGTCCATCGGACCGGGCACCGTCGTGTACGTGCCGCCCGGGGAGCACCACCAGTTCCGCAACGCGGGGAAGGAGCCGCTTGAGTTCTTGTGCGTGGTACCGGTGCGCGTGGAAGGGTGAACGGCGTTCTCTCTGCGGTGAGAAGGTGTTCCTCGTCTCCGAGGGCGTAGGCATGAGGGACAAGGTCCTGGTGGGGATGTCCGGGGGCGTGGACTCCACCGTCTGTGCCCACCTCCTTCGCCAGCAAGGCTACGAGGTTATGGGGATCACGCTTTGGCTGTGGGACCCGGTTGGCTCCCTGGAGAACCGGTGCTGCTCGGTGGACACCGCTGCCCTGGCCGCGCGGGAGCTCGGGATCCCCCACGAGGTGGTCCACGCCCAGGAGGAGTTCCGGAGGCTCGTGGTGGAACCGGCCCTTCAGGCCTACCGCCGCGGCCTCACCCCCAACCCCTGTACCTTCTGCAACCGGGAGGTGCGGTTCGCCCTCCTCGTAGCCGAGGCCGACCGGCGTGGCATCCCGTTCGTGGCCACCGGCCACCACGCCCGGGTGCGGTGGGAGGACGGCCGGGAGCTGCTCCTGCGGGGCCGGGACCCGAACAAAGACCAGTCCTACTTCCTGTACGGGCTGACCCAGGGCGAGCTCTCCCGGGCCCTCTTCCCGGTGGGCGAGAAGACCAAGGCTGAGATCCGGGCCCTGGCCAAGAAGCTCGGCCTCACCGCTGCCCAGCTCCCGGAAAGCCAGGACCTCTGTTTTGCGCCGCTTGGGATCGCCAGCCTCCTCGCCGAGGCCCCGCCCGGCCCCATCCTCGACCTCTCCGGCCGGGTCCTCGGCACCCACAAGGGCCTTCCCCACTACACGATCGGCCAACGCCGGGGCCTCGGGCTTTCTGGGCCGGAGCCCCTGTACGTGGTGGCCCTGGACCCCGAGCGGAACGCGGTGATCGTGGGGCCGGAGCAGGCCCTGTACGCGGACGGGCTCGTCGCCACCGATCTGCGCTGGATCGCCGGGGAGCCCCCGGCGGACCGGTTCTCGGCCGAGGTCCAGATCCGCTACCGCGCGTCCCCGGTCCCAGCGGAGGTAGAGGTGCGGGGAGACGAGGCGTGGGTGCGGTTCGCTGAGCCGCAGCGGGCGATCACCCCAGGCCAGGCGGCCGTGCTCTACCGGAAGGAGGTCACGTTGGGCGGGGGTACGATCGCCCGCGCCTGCCGCCGGTAGGGCCTCGCCTGGGGCGAACATGCTGCGGGCAAAGGGAACGTGTTGTGGAGATCCTCACTCCGGGAGCGCCATGCGGGCGAGCTTGGGGTCGAGGGCGTCCCGCAGCCCCTCCCCGAGCAGGTTCATCCCCAACACAAACAGGAGGATCGCGATCCCGGGGAACGTGGAGATCCACCACCCGCGAAAGAGGTAATCGCGGCCGTCAGCGATGATCGCCCCCCAGCTTGGCTTGGGCGGTTGGATCCCAAGACCAAGGAAGGAGAGCGACGCCTCCATCAGCACCACCCATCCCACCCTCAGGGTGGCGACAACGATCGCCCCAGGGATGACGTTGGGGAGCATGTGCACGAACAGGACCCGCACCGGGGTCGCCCCGATCGCCCGGGCCGACTCGACGAACGCGGTGCTCTTCAGGGCCAGGGCCTCGCTGCGCACGATCCGGCATGAGGTGACCCATTCCTTGAACGCCAGCGCCACCACCATGTTCGCGAACCCCGGACCGAACAGGCCCATCAAGGCGATCGCCAGCACCAGGTACGGGAACGCCAACAGCACGTCCACCGTGCGCTGGATAACCGTGTCCACCCACCCGCCGGCATACCCCGAGATGAGCCCCAGAGCGACCCCGACCACGGTGCACAGGGTGATGACCACCAGTCCCAAGGAGATGGAGACCCTTCCCCCGTAGAGGATCCGGCTCAGGATGTCGCGGCCGAGGTTGTCCGTCCCGAGCGGATGCCGCCAGCTCCCCCCGGGGGACCAGCCCGGCGGGCGGAGGCGGTGGACGAGCTCGCCGCGCTCGGGGTCATGGGGAGCGATCCACGGGGCGAGGATCGCGCACAGCCCGAGGAGGAGGACGAGCACCCCCCCGGCCACGGCGAGGCGGTTTCGCCGGAAGGCCTTCCAGGCACGGCGGGTCACTCACCCCTCCCTGCGGCGATCCGTGGGTTCAGGTAGGCGTAGGAGAGGTCGGCGGCCAAGTTGAGGAGCAGGTAGGTGAGCGCGTACACGAGGACGCAGCCCTGGATCACCGGGTAGTCCCGAGTGTTCACCGCCTCCACCGCGAGCCGGCCCAGGCCCGGCCAGGCGAACACGGTCTCCACGATCATGTTCCCCCCCAAGAGCGCCCCCAGGTTGAGGGCCACCGCGGTGACCACCGGGAGGAGCGCATTGCGGAGACCGTGCCCGAGGATGACCCACCATTCGGGCACCCCCTTGGCCCGTGCGGTGCGGACGTAATCCTGATGAATGGTCTCGAGCAGGCTCGACCGGGTGAGGCGCATTGTCATCGCCATCATCCCGGTGGACAGGGCAAAGGCCGGCAGCACCAGGTGCCGCAGCACGTCCCCGAGGGCGCGTCCGTTACCCTGAAGGACCGCGTCGAGGAGGAGGAACCCGGTCCGCAGCTCAAGGCCCGTCCCGTACGTGATCCTACCCGCCACCGGCAGTGCCTTGAGCGTCACCGAAAACACGATGATCAGGATCAGCCCCAGCCAGAACCCAGGGATCGACACCCCGATCAGGGAGAAGAGCGTCCCCGCGGCGTCGAAAAGGGAATAGCGGCGCACCGCGGAGATCACCCCGGCCGGGATGGCCACGAGAAGGGCGATCACGGAAGCGAACATGGTCAGCTCAATCGTGGCCGGGATTCGCTCCCAGATGAGTTCGGCCACCGGCCGCCGGTGCACGATCGACTGGCCAAGGTCGCCGCGCAGGACCCCGCCGAGAAACCGCGCGTATTGTTCGACGAACAGCCGGTCGAGCCCGAACTCGTGCCGGATGCGCTCGATCTCCTCCCAGGACACGATCCCGGTGCGGCCCATGAACAGCTCCACCGGGTCCCCGGGGGTGAGGTATAGAAGGAGGAACACCACGAACGTGACCCCGAGGAACACCGGCACGGCTTGGACGAGCCGGCGGAGGATGTAGGCGAACATGGAGCAGGGGATCATGGGGAGGGGCGCGGCCCCCCTCCCCGGGGCGGCCTACCCGGCCAGGTCCACGTCGTGGAGGTTGATCCGGCTGTCCGGGCTCGGCTGCCAGCCGATCACCCGCCGGCTCACCCCGTACGACTCCTGGGCCACATACAGGAAGACCATCGGGGCCTCGTGGTAGATCAGCTCCTGGGCGACCTGGTACGCCGCGTTGCGGGACTCGGGATCGCGGGCGATCCGCTCCGCGAAGTGCATGAGGCCGTCGTAGAGGCAACTGGAGTAGCCGGTGTAGTTGCCGCGCTCGCCGGTCCTGAGCTTGGGGATCATGATGTCCATCGGGTCGAGGGTGGCGTTGCCCCAATCGCCGAGCCACATCGCCCGTTCCCGGTTGAGGAGCTTCGCCTGGAGGATCCCCCGCTCCCACACCTGGACCCGGGCGTCGATCCCGACCTCGCGCAGCATCTGGGCGCACACCAGGGCGACGTCCTTGAGGTAGTCCTCGCAATCGATGGTCACCGAGAACCCGCCCCCGTAGCCGGCCTCGGCGAGAAGGGCCTTGGCCTTCTCCGGATCGTACCCGTAGGGTTTGAGGTCCTTGAAGTACGGGGAGTCCGGGGACATGAGGCTCGGGATGGGGGTGGCCAGGCCAGCCAGCACGTGCTCGATGATCTGGTCCACGTCGATCGCGTAGTTCATGGCCTGCCGCACCCGGATGTCGTCGAACGGCGGTTGGGTGACGTTCATCTCCAGGAACGTGCTTCTCGTCCCGCGGACGCTCATCGCGAGGAGATTCGGGTCGGCCTCGATCTCCGGGATCAGATCCACCGGAATGCGGGTGGCGATGTGGATGTCGCCGGCCCGCAGCGCGGCGATCCGGGTCGAGGTCTCCGGGAGCACCCGAAAGATCACCCGGTCCACCTTGGCCGGCCCCACCGGCGGGATGTCCGGGGATCCGCCGTAGTAGCCGTCGTAGCGCTCCATCACCACCTGCACGCCCTTGTCCCAGCGCACGAACCGGAATGGGCCAGTGCCGATGGGGTGCTCCGCAAAGTAGGCATCCCCGACCGTCTCCACGTAGTGCTTGGGGACGATCTCGTGGAACGGGAGGAACGCGAGCAGGGCCGGGAACGGGACCGCGGTGACGATCTTCACCGTGAGCTGGTCCACGACCTCAGCGCCGATCACCGGATCGAGGAGGCTCTTCCGGGGCGAGGTCCGCCCCCCGATCATCCCCTCCTTGACCGTGCGGTCCACGGTGAACTTCACGTCCTCGGCGGTGAACGGGGCCCCGTCGTGCCAGGTCACCCCATCGCGGAGGTAAAAAACCCACTCTGTATCGGAGACCCGCTCCCAGGACACGGCGAGCTCGGGCACCACCTCCATGGTTGGCGTGCGCGTGACTAGGCCATCGAACATGTTCCTGATCACGTTCTGCGTGGTCCGATCGCGATGGTTCCCGGGGTCGAGGGTCATCACGTCGGCCTCGATGCCCACGATCAGGGTTCTCGCTCCCTGGGCCAGGCCAGCGAGCGCCGAGACCAGCACCAATGCTAAGGCGAGCCTCCACATTCGGCGGTTCATCCTCTCCCTCCTCGTTGCTGGTGGATTCGGGGGAGTGGCGGCTGCGGATCTCCGTGGCAGCTTCGAGCTGCGAGGTTTCCCCAAAGAGGATACGGGGGGATTCCCGGCAGCGCAAGCGGACGGCGCGGCAGGGGCCGCATGGCCTGACCCCGACTGCGGAAGCGGCCGTTCGACTCCTACGTGAGCTTGGGCGGGAGCACGATCTTGCCGAAGTTCTTCTCGTACTTCTCGATGTTCTCCCCGATCGCGTCGTGGAGGCGCTTCATGTGGCGGGGGGAGAGGATGACCCGGGACACGAGCAGGGCCTGGCCCCGTTCCGGGGTCTGGGCCTGGGGGTCCACGAGCAGGAAATCGAGGAAGAACTCGTCCGGTTGATGGGAGATGATGACGAGGTTGGAGTAGACCCCTTTCCGCGTGTCCATGTCCGCGCCGACCTGCATTTCGCGTTCTGGCATGTTGGTACCTCCACATGCATCCTAGCCGCGATGGGAGGGCAGGGCAACCGAGGCCGCGCATTCGGCGGTGGGGAACCGCGATTTCCCGTATAATCCCCGGTCGTCATGCGCGGCATCCTCCGTGAGCTCTGGCGGTATCGGGTGCGCCTCCTCGCCGGCGTTGCGGCGTTGTTCATCGTCGACGCCCTTCAGCTCATCGCTCCCCTCATTGTGCGCAGCGCGGTCAACGACCTCGTGGCCGGGGTGGGCACCGAGCTCCCGCGTTACGCCCTGTACCTGGTGGCCATCGCCGCGGTGGTGTTCGGGTTCCGGTTCGTGTGGCGGATCCTCCTCTTTGGCGCCGGGCGCCTGATCGAGCTCGACCTGCGCAACCGGCTCTACACCCACCTCCTCAAGCTTTCCCCCACCTACTACACCGAGCACTCCACCGGGGACCTGATGGCCCATGCCACCAACGACCTCGAGGCGGTGCGGCGGTCGTGCAGCATGGGGGTCCTGCTCGCTTCCGACACGTTGATCATGGTGTCGTTCTCGCTGGCGGCGATGATCGGGATCTCCCCCCGGCTCACCCTGTACGCGTTCATCCCGCTCCCGTTCATCACGGTGGTGGTGATGGGGTTCGGGCGCCTCATCCACCGCCGGTTCGAGAAGGTGCAGGCGGTGTTCTCCATGCTCACGGAGCGGGTGCGGGAAGCGCTCTCCGGGATCCGCATCCTGCGCGCGTTCGCCCGCGAAGACGGCATCGCCCAGGCCTTCGGCGGCACCAACCGGGAGTACGTAGACGCCAACATGTCCTTGGTGCGGGTGTGGGGGGTGTTCGAGCCGTCGATCGGGTTCCTCGCGGGGATGGGGACGGGGCTGATCATGTGGTTCGGCGGGCGGGGAGTGCTGGGAGGGACGCTCGAGCTGGGGGACCTGGTCGCGTTCACGAGCTACCTCGGGATGATGGTGTGGCCGATGATGGCCCTGGGGTGGATCGTGAACCTCCTCCAACAGGGGGCGGCGTCGATGAACCGGATCGAGCGCATCTTCGCCGAGGTCCCGGACATCCAGAGCCCGCCGCGGCCGGCCCCGCTTCCGGCCTCGACCCGCCTCGAGTTCCGCAGGCTCACGTTCGCCTACCCCGGGGTGGAGAGGCCGGCCCTGCGGGACATCGACCTGGTGGTGGAGGAGGGGATGACCCTCGGGGTGGTCGGCCTCACCGGGTCCGGCAAGTCCACCCTGGTGCGCCTCATCCCCCGCCTGTACGACCCACCCCCGGGGTCGGTGCTCCTGGGAGGGGTGGACGTGCGTGCCCTTGACCTCAAGGAGCTGCGGGGAACGATCGGGATGGTCCCCCAGGACGTGTTCCTGTTCTCGGCCACGATCCGGGACAACATCGCGTTCGGCCGGCCGGAGGCGAGCGATGACGAGATCTGGCATGCGGCGCGCCTCGCCGGCCTTGCCGAGGAGATCGCGACCTTCCCCAATGGCCTGGACACCGTGGTCGGGGAGCGGGGGCTGGCCTTGTCCGGCGGGCAGCGGCAACGGGTCGGGATCGCTCGGGCCCTGCTCCTCAATCCCCCGATCCTCGTCCTCGACGACGCCCTATCGTCGGTGGATGCCCAGGTGGAGGAGGAGATCCTGGGGAACTTGAGGGGTATCTTGCGCCAGCGCACCGCGATCGTGGTGGCCCACCGCATCTCCGCAGTTCGGGACGCGGACTGGACTATCGTCCTTGAGGACGGCCGGATCGTGGAGCAGGGGGACCACGACCGGCTGGTCCGGCTCGGCGGCCTCTACGCCCGCCTGAACGAGCTCCAACAGGCCCTCATCCGATGAACGGACATCACGACTACGAGGAAGACCAGATCGGCAAGGCGGTCGACGTCCGCCTGATGCGCCGGCTGCTCGGCTACGCCCGCCCGTACTGGGGCCTGTTCGTAGCCGCGCTCCTCCTCGCCGGTGGGGTCACGGTGGTCGAGCTGGCGATGCCGTACCTCGTGAAGACGGCGGTGGACGTGGTGCTCGTGCCGTCATGGCTGGAGGTGGCAACCGCGCTCCCACCGAGCCCGGGCGCGGTGTCCCTCGGGGAAGGCCGGTTCCTCGTGGACGGTCGCGCGCTCCCCGAGGCCACGCGGCAGGCGCTCGAAGAGGAGAAGGCCGTCGTCGGCCGGTACCTCGTCATCGCCCACGACGACCCGGCGGCGCCGGTGGCCATGCGGTACCAGCACGTGTTCCGGGACACCCCAGTCGGCTACGCCGCCCCGGAGGGTGCCCTCCGCTCCATCCCCCCACAGGACCTGCTGCGCCTACGGGCGTCGGCGGTGCAGCTCCTGGGGCTCTTGGCCCTGGCGTACCTTGGGTTCCTCGCCCTCCGGTTCGGGCTCGCCTACGGACAGGTGTACATCCTCCAGTACGCCGGGCAGCGCATCGTGTTCGACATGCGGCGCGCCATCTTCCGCCATCTCCTGTGTCTCCCGATGGGCTACTTGGACAAACAACCGGTGGGCCGGCTGGTGACGCGGGCCACCAACGACGTGGCCGCGATCAACGACATGTACACCCAAGCCCTGGTCAGCCTGGCCCAGGACTTCCTGATGATGGCCGGGGTGCTGGGGATCATGTTCGCCCTGAACCCGCGGCTCACGCTGATCCTGCTTGCGTTCGGTCCGCCGCTTCTCGCGCTCACGTTTTGGTTCCGGAGCCAGGCCCGCGACGCGTACCGAACCGCCCGGCGGCTCCTGGCCCGCCTCAACGCCTACCTCGCCGAGTCCATCTCCGGGATGGGCATCATCCAACTGTTCCGCCAGGAATGGACGAGCTTCAAGCGGTTCGAAGACATCAACCGTGGCTACTTCCGAGCCCAGCTGCGGTCGATCATCGTGTACGGCGTGTTCGGGCCGGTGATCTCGGTCATGCAGACGATGGCCCTGGCTCTCCTCATCTGGTACGGCGGGCGCGGGGTGCTCGGGGGCGTGTTCACGCTCGGGGCCCTCGTCGCGTTCACCAGCTACATCCGGATGCTGTTCCAGCCGCTCACCGACCTCTCGGAGAAGTACAACATCCTCCAGGCGGCGATGGCCGCCGCGGAACGGATCTTCGGGCTCATGGACGAGGCGGAGGAACCATCCGGGGCGCGCAAGCTCCCCGCCCTCCGCGGGGAGATCGAGTTTCAGGACGTGTGGTTCGCGTACCAGGGCGAGGATTGGGTGCTCAAGGGGGTCTCGTTCCACGTGGCCCCAGGGGAGCGGGTGGCCATCGTCGGCCCCACCGGATCGGGCAAGACGACCGTGGTCAGCCTCCTCCTCGGCTTCTACCGGCCGCAGCGGGGGCGGATCCTCGTGGACGGGGTGGACCTCGCGGACCTAGACCTCGGGGAGTACCGGCGGCAGCTGGCGGTGGTGCCGCAGGAGGTGTTCCTGTTCTCCGGGGACGTGGCCGAGAACATCCGGATGTGGGATGGGAAGCTTCCCCCGGATGTGGCGGAGCGGGCGGCGAAGAGCGTAGGGGTCCACGAGCACCTCCTCCATCTCCCCGAGGGATACGGGACCCAGGTCAAGGAGCGCGGGGTGCGTCTGTCGGTAGGGGAGCGGCAGCTTCTCTCCCTGGCGAGGGCGGTGGCCGCTGACCCCAAGCTGATCGTGCTGGATGAGGCCACGGCCAACGTGGACTCCCACACCGAGGCCGCCGTGCAGACCGCGCTCGAGCGGGTCATGGCCAGACGGACCACGATCGCCATTGCCCACCGCCTGTCCACGATCCGCAACGCCGACCGCGTGCTCGTCATCCACCAAGGGAGGCTCGTCGAGGAGGGGACGGTGGAGGCGCTCCTAGCGAAGAGGGGCCTGTTCTGGGCCCTGTGGCAACTTCAATTCGCCGGCGACCGGGCTCAGAGGTAGCCGAGCCGGACCCCGACGATCATCCCCACCCCGAGGAGGAACATCATGAGACCGGTGGCGAAGTGGAGCTTGCCGAGGCGCGCCTTTCGCCACCGCTCGGCCCGCGCAGTGGTGGTGAGCCCGAAGTGGACCATCAAGGTGATCGCGATCATGGGGAGGATGAAGATGAAGTTGTAGAGAAGCAGGAGCCCCGCCCCCTGCCAGCGGGTCGCGGTCTGGGAAAGCAAGGTCAGGATCACGATGTACGGGCCCGAGGTGCAGGGCGCGAGGAACAGGGAGTCGAGGAGTCCGATCACGAACGCCCCTGGCACCGAGGCCACCGACGCCGTGATCTTCTTCACCGACGGCTTCCACCGGTCCGGGACCTCGATCGAGAACCACTTCCCGTACCAGAGGAGGTCCTTCATCTGCCACAGACCCACCAGAATCGCAAGGCCCGACACGACGATGATGAACGGCTCGCGGAACGCACGTGTGCCCACGGTGAGCCCGAGCACGGAGTAAAGGAGGAACCCGATCGTGAAGTAGGCGATGAAGATCCCGGCGGCAAACGCCAGTCCGGCCCAGATGACCTTTACCCTTTTCCCCACCACGAGCAGGGTCCCCAGGAGCAAGACCAGCACCGCGAAGTCGCACGGGTTGATAGAGTCGAGGGCCGCCCCGGCGACCACCGCCCCCAGGGTGAGCTTCTCCCGAAGTGCGAGCCGATCGAGGGGAGAGGCGGCCCTACTGGCGATCGCCCGCTTGACCGCCTCCTCCAGGGCCGCGTCTGCGGTCGGGCTCGGGAACGGCTGCGGCTCCCGGCGCGGGGCATAGAGTTGCCCGCCGACCACGGCCACGTCCCCCACGAACAGGCCTGGGGCCTCCCCCCGGGCCCCGTACAGGCGCCTGAGCTTCTCGAACGTGGCCAAGGTACCCGGCTCATCGAGGGCGATCCGTTTCACCCCGAGATCCGGGTGAACCTCCATGAGCTGCATCACCCGGTCCTCGAGCTCGATGCACGCTGGGCAGAGCTCGGCGCGGGTGATGAGTATGGCCTGGGTCGCGGTGGGGGGGAGCTTCGTGAGGGGGGAGGGGACATCAGCCGCTTGGGCGCGGAGGATCGCGTCCTCCAGGGCCATCTCCTGCGCCGCCCCGGACAGGGCGCGGGGCTCGGGACCCAGACCGTAGAACGTGTCCCCAACCATCGCTACGTCCCCCACGAACACCATCGGCACCGGGCCCAACGCTGCCCCGTACACGCTGAGGAGCTTCATCAAGAGCTCCCAGCCCTCGGAAGTATGGATCTCGTAGCGCTGGATCGTGAACTCAAGGCCGGTCCGCTGGAGGTCTACCAGGAACGCCTCGACCTGTTTGCAGTGGGGGCAGCCCTCGTCGTAGAAGAACAGGAGCTCCGTCCCCCAGACCGGGAGACCGAGGGCGAGCACCAACGCCCACACGGCAACCACGAGCCTGACCCGAGGCTTGCCCCAGCCGTCCGTGTCCTTGGACCGTCTGACGTCGATGTGCACGTTGCCCCCTTCCATTTGGGATCCTCTAGTCCCGCAGTATACCGGGGCCGGTCACCGTGCTCCGGTCGTCTCCGGGCGCTCCGGCCCGAACGCGACGTCGATCCACGCGCCTATCGCGTCCCGAACCCGGCGGAACGCGGCCCGCCGCTCCTCGGGGTCCGCCCCTGCGGCCGGATCCGGGAACGGCACGTGGAGGTACACCTTCCCCCCGGGAAGAACGGGCAGGCCCCGGGCACGTCATCCCCACACAGGGTGACCACATAATCGAACGTTTGGCCGAGCAAGTCCCGGACGTGTTTGGAGCGCTGGCCGGAGATGTCGATCCCGAGCTCGGCCATCGCCGCCACCGCCTCCGGGTGCCCCCCAGGGCGAGGAACAGCACCTTGGCCTTCCCCACCCTCACTTCCCCCACACAAGCAGGATCAGCCCCAGGCCGACGACCACGAGCAGGGCGATCTCCAGTGGGCTCAGCGCCGGCCGGGGCTTGCCGGGAAGTCGTTCCAGGGGCGAGGGGCACCCTTGGGCCAGGCACCGCTCCACCTCTTCCCGGATCCGGAGTTCCACCGCCCGGCCGATCCCGGCCGCAGCGAGGTTCCCTACGATCACCGTCGGGGTGACCTCCTTCGTGAGCCCGTAGGCCTGGGCGAGGGCGACCATCAGCCGCCAATTGTCGGGGTTGAACGTGACCTCGTGGGCCACGATTGTGAGCTCGGGGTACTCCTGGGAGAGCTCATCGAGGAACGCTTTCATCACCTGGCAGTCGGGACAGGTCGCGGACCAGAAGTAGTGGAGCTCGACCTCGGCGGCTACGGCCGAAAGCCCGATCATCCCAATCAACAACACCACTTTTGCCTTCGCCAAAAACGGACGCGTCACGTCGCCTCCTTTGCCGGATGGCCGAGGTGGGCAAACCAACCCCGGGTGCGCAGGCAGACCCGGACGAGCGCGAGCATCACCGGAACCTCGATCAGCACCCCGACCACCGTGGCCAGGGCCGCCCCTGACGCGAGGCCATACAGCATCGTCGCCGTGGCGATCGCCACCTCGAAGTGGTTGGAGGCCCCGATCATCGCCGACGGGGCAGCGTCCTCGTAGTCGAGCTTGAGGACCCGCGCCGCGGCGTAGGTGAGCCCGAAGATGAGCCAGGTCTGGATGAAGAGGGGGATGGCGATCCACAGGATGGTCAAGGGGTTCTCGAGGATCGTCTCCCCCTTGAACGTGAACAGGAGAACGAGCGTCAGGAGAAGGGCGACCACCGAAATCGGTGTCAGGAACGGCAGGAACCGGCTGGTGAACCACGCCTCCCCCTTGGCCCGGACGATCCACCGCCGGGTGAAGTACCCGGCCACCAGGGGGAGGGCCACATAGATGGCGATGGAGAGGAGCAACGCCTGCCATGGGACGGGCATCTGATTGATCCCAAGGAGGAGCTTCCCCAGGGGGCCGTACAAGAGGAGCATGGTGAGGGAGTTGATCGCCACCATCACCAAGGTGTGGCCCTGGTTCCCGCGGGCCAGATACCCCCACATCAGGACCATCGCCGTGCACGGGGCGATCCCGAGGAGGATCGCCCCCGAGATGTAGGACCGGAAGAGCTCCACCTGGGTCCCGTCCTTGACGATCTCCGTTCCCGGGAGGAGCCCCCGGAACACGACCCCCAAGAACAGGGTGGCGATCCCGAACATCGTGAACGGCTTGAACCCCCAGTTCACGGCCAGGGTTAGCAGGACCGGCTTCAGGTTCTTGCCGGCCTTGAGGACCTCGGCGAAGTCGATCTTGACCATGATCGGGTACATCATGAAAAAGAGGGCGATCGCGATCGGGATCGACACCACCGGCGCCCCCCCGACGTAGATGGCAAGGGAATCGAGGAACCGGGCCGCCTCCGGAGCGGCCTTCCCGAGGAGGATCCCGGCCCCGATGCACAGGATGACCCACAGGGTCAGGTACTTCTCGAAGACGTTCAGCCCCTTCGACCGCTCACCGTGGCCCGACTTCTTGACCATGACCTCTCCCTCTCTCGCCGGCCGGCCTTCACGAGCCGGCGGCCCCGGTACCCTTGGTGTTCGGGTCACCCTTCGGACCACACGAGCTCATCCCCGTACTGGGCACGCCAGACGTTGAGCCCACCGAACAGGCACCGCGCCTTGGCGAACCCCTGGGTCTGGAGGTACTGGGCGACCGCGCAGGCCTTGGTCCCGTCGTCGTCCACGATCCAGATCGAAAGCCCTGTGTCCGATCGTGGCCGGGGGAGGTTCTTTGCCCAGGCGATGAGTTCATCCTGGGTGGCCAGGGGGACGTTGTCGGCGCCGATGAGGTGTCCTTGGGCGTAGGCCTCCGGTGCCCGGACGTCCACAACGTACAGGTACTCCCCAGCGACCCGGTTCGCCTGGACCGAGTAGGAGCCGAAGTAGGGAGACCCGCCCGGCGGGGTCCTGTCCGCATCTGGAGCCCACACGAAAAAGAGGTCCCCGAACGCCTGCCACCACCCGGCGAGCCCACCGGAGATGGCCCGCGGGATCAGAAACCCGTTCTTCTGCAGAATCTGCGCCGCCTGGACGGCCTGGATCCCTGTCTCGTCGTAGAGGTAGATGATCCTCGACTTGGGAAGTCGGGCCAGCCACTGCTCAAGCTCGGCGAACGGGATGTTGATCGCCCCCAGGAGGTGGCCGCGGGCGTAGGCCTCGGGCGTACGGAGGTCCACGAGCAGGTAGAACTCGCGATCCAGGGTCGCCGCCGGGGCCTCGTGGGAAGCCAGCGCCCGCACCGTACCCCGCACCGTGATCGCCTGCTCGGGCTTGGTCGGATCGTTGGAGTATATGGTCACCGTCTGCGAAACCGGCTGCCGGTACCGGCTGTAGCCGGTGGTGTTGAACGCAATCGTCATCTTCACCGACTCCCCCGGGGCGAGATCGCGCTTGGGAAGCTGATAGCTCGTGCAGCTGCAGTTGTAGGCAACCCGGCTGATCGTGAGCTGGGCATCCCCGGCGTTGGTCAGGGTGACCTCGAACCGGACGATTGTGCCGTCCAGGGCCTCCCCGAAGTCGTAGAGGTCACGGTCCACCACGAGCCGCGGACCGGCCGCGGCCATTCCCCAAAACACTCCAATCCCCACCACGATGAGCAACCACTTCATCTGTGCCTCCTCATTCAGGCGACCACTGCGCCCGACTCACTCCCCTTGCAGGTACCGCTTGATCTCGGCCACGGTGGCGATATGGCCGGAGACCACCACCTCCCCGTCGATGGCCAGGGCGGGGGTCATCATAATCCCCCGGGCCATGATCTCCGAGAGGTCTTGGACCTTCACGATCTCCGCCTCGATCCCGAGCTCCCGCACCGCCTGCTCCGCGTTCCGCACCGTGGCCTGACACTTGGGACACCCGGTTCCCAGCACCTCGATCTTCCGCATATACACCTCCTTCAGTAGCCAGGTTTCGCCGCGGGCCAGCCCCGAGGCCCAGGCGCCCGCGTGCAGCCACAAAACCGGGGTCTCACCGATCCTCATCCCCCAAAGCGGCCCGGATGAACGCGACTGCCCGCTGGACCTCGAGGGCGGCCACCGCGTCCGGCAGGCCCTTTTTGATCCCCAGATCTTGGGCTAAGACGATGGCCCGGTGGGGAGGAAAGCCCGCCCGCTCGGCGATCCGGCGGGCGCAGGCGAGAGGACAGCCATCCACGGCCACGATCCGTTCCGCCTCTTTCAGGCGCTTCTGGACCACCGGATCGCCGTTGGCGAGGGAGGCGAGACAGAAGATCGTTCCCTCCCCAGCCCTGGCCACCTCCAAAGCAGCCAGTCCCGTCAACGTTCCCACGTTGGACATGCCTCCAAAGCACACGAGGAGCGCGCGCTCAGCCATCCCCCACCGCCTTTCGATATGCTCGGAGCAGGGCTTCCCGGTAGGCCAACCGTTGGGCTGGGGGGACGAAGTTCTCTCGGGAAACCCGGGCGAGGAGCTCCTCCCCGATCGTCTCCGGGTCGGCCAGCCCCAGCTTGGCCACCTCCTCCAGGGCCCGGCGCAGGCCGAGGATCCCGACCCGCCGCCCTCCAACCTCGATGAACCCCACTCCGGAGAGGCCGCAGCACCGGCTCATGGTCCCACCACCGTCCCGTAGAGCTTCCCGGCCAGGGTGGCAGCGATGCAGACGAGGAAGATATAGGCGAAGGTTTTCTTGGTCCCCAGGATCCGGCGGATCACGAGCATGCTGGGAAGCGAGAGAGCAGGTCCGGCAAGGAGCAAGGCCAAGGCCGGTCCCTGGCCCATCCCCGCCCCGACAAGCCCCTGGAGGATCGGGACCTCGGTGAGGGTCGCGAAGTACATGAGGGCCCCGCTCAGCGAGGCCACCGCGCACGAGGCCCAGGAATTCCCGCCCACCGCGCTCTCTATCCACCGCGCGGGAATCAGGGCTTCCCTCCCGGGACGGCCGAGGAGGAACCCGGCCACGAGCACCCCACCAAAGAGGTAGGGCAGGATCAGCTTGGCATAGTCCCAGGTGGAGCGGACCCAGGCCTTCCCCTCCCCCTTCCCCATCCAGAACGGAAGGAGCGAAAGCAGGGCTAAGAGAAACATGCCGGCCACCGCGTACCGCCACCGCCAGAGCGTGGTATAGGCCGACGGAGCGTACTCGTTCCTTGCGATCTCCGCCTTCGCCACGGGAACGATCTCCCCGGTATCGGGGAGCTTGAGGAGGACGCGGTCGGCCTCCTCCCCGGCCCGGATCCCGCTGACGCTAGAACCGTCGGCGAGGACCACGGTCACCGTGCCCGGCCGGCCCCAGTTGGCGAAGACAAGGACGGCAATCATGAGGGCAAAGAGCACCGCCGTCTTCCAGAGGGGCCGCGTTGGCCGCGGGGGCTCTGGCGCCGCCAAGGCTTGCTCGGCCTTTTCTTGCTCCTCCTTTCGGAAAATGAGATGCATGGCCAGCCCTATTGCTATTGAGAACAAGACCGCGCCGATCGCCCGGGCCAGGCCCAACGACGGGCCCAAGACCCTCGCGGTGAGGATGATGGCCAGGATGTTGATCGCCGGGCCGGAGTAGAGGAAGGCGACCGCCGGCCCGAGGCCCGCCCCCCGCTTGTAGATCCCGGCGAACAAGGGGAGCACCGTGCAGGAACATACCGCCAGGACCGTCCCCGACACCGAGGCCACCCCGTAGGCGAGGGCCTTCTTCGCCCGGTACCCGAGGTACCGGATGACCGCCGCTTGGGAGACGAACACGGCGATTCCTCCAGCGATGAAGAGGGCGGGAACAAGGCACGTGAGGACGTGCTCCCGGGCGTACTCCTGGAGCATGAGGAACGCCTCGGAGATCGCCCCTTGGACCTTGGGGCTCCCGAAGGGGATGAAGTAGGCGGCGAGGAACGTCCCCAAGAGGAGCAAGGCCAGACGGAGCTCGCGCTTCACCGGGGGGTCCTTTCGCAGGTCAAGTTGGCCAGGCAGTCCAGGATGCGGGGGATGTCGGGGCTCGCGAGCCGCCACAGGATGCGCACCCCCTCCCGGCGGGAGGCCA
This sequence comes from Candidatus Bipolaricaulota bacterium, assembly GCA_014361055.1. Taxonomy (GTDB): domain Bacteria; phylum Bipolaricaulota; class Bipolaricaulia; order Bipolaricaulales; family Bipolaricaulaceae; genus JACIWI01. The sequence goes on along the minus strand of JACIWI010000030.1, from coordinate 3,688 downwards.
CCAAACCGGCCCGGGAAAGGATGGCGAGGTGGCGGGAGACGACGGAGGGGTCGAGCCCGAGCAGGGGCACGAGCTCGCAGCCGCACCGCTCGCCGCCCTCGAGGGCCCGGAGGACCTGGACCCGGGCCGGGTGGGCGAGGGCCTTCCCGACCACGGCCAGGCCTAATTCGACGGTCGTCATCTTATCTATTGTCATATTGCACAACTATGCAAGAGCTTCGGCATTCTAGTACTCCCGGTACGCGTCGTCAAGGGGGAGCGGCCGGCTGGGCCCGCTTTCTTCCCAGAGAAAGGCCCAAACCTCATCGAGGCATTGGACAGCTGACGGCTCCCGCCGCTACCATCCTCCGGAAACCGGTCAGCGAAGCGCGGGGAGGCCCGAGAGGAAAGCGATGGCTGAGGAAACCGGGGACATCAACGCTCGCCGCAAGCTCCTCGAGGAGGAACTGGCGCGGCTGCTCCGGGTGCTCGGGGAGGAGGAGCCCCCTCCGGAGCGGGTGATCCTGTTTGGGTCGCTCGCCCAGGGGGTGGTGGAGGAGTGGTCGGACATCGATGTGGTGGTGATCCAGTGATCAAGTGAGGGGTCAGATCTTGTCTTTTGACTCCGTTGGGGCCTCACGGCCCGCCTTCGGGTCCGGTTCGGGTTCCACCTTGTCAAAAAACAAGATCTGACCCCATGCTCGCTTTGGTGTTTGACCTTGGTCCCCAGTTCGGGCGGAGCGGATGGGGTAACTGGACCAGGGGCATAAAAGGGCGCGGCGGGCTTGCCGCGCCCTTTCCAAAGTAGCCCCTGCGCTGTCCTACTTCGAGCTAGATGTGGAGGTTGAGGATGTGCCCCAGCAGGGGCAGCCTCCCCAGGAGCCGAAGCCCCGGAAGCCGCCGCGGAAACCGAACCGGCCCATCTTCGGGCCAAAGCCCCAGGGGTCGCCCTTCTGGTATCCTTCGGCCTTGTAGTATTCCAGCTGGGCCTTGAGCTGGGCCTTGAGGTAGTCCGCCTGGGCCTGGGTGAGCTCTCCAGCGGCCACGGCCTCGTCGATCATCTCCGAGCGGGCCTCGTACATGGCCTGGATGAGGGCGTCCTCCGTTACCCCGAGCTTGGCCGCTACCCGGCCCAGGAAGGTCTGAGAAGAGGAGCTCGTGGTTTGGGCCCAGACCACAAAGCCGATGGTCGCCGCGGCGACAAGGGCCACGAGGGTTATCCCGACAACCTTCGCTCGCCTGCTCATGTTTCACCTCCTCGGACGACGCCATTGTGCCCCCATGGCGTGGGGAAGGCGTGGACGAGGTATGGAAGTTTTGTGAACCCAGCTCGGGCTAGACCCCTGGATAGGTTAAGGCCCGGGCGAAGATCCCCAAGACGCGGCCCGAAGGAGGCTTTCCCCGTAGAGGAGACGCCACTGGGCAAGGCCCCCGATCATCGCCAACGCGTTCAGTCCTGCCGCCCGGAGACCCTCGGCTACCGACGAGGCCGTTGTTCCATCCTCGTCCAGGCACCACAGGGTCAACTGGACACCCGGCGGTAGGTCGTCCGGCTTGGGCAGCTCCCAGGCCCACGCCGGGAGAGCGTACGGGTCGACGTTGACCGCCCCCGGGAGGTGCCCGGCGGCGTAGGCCGCGGGGTCGCGCAGGTCCAGAAGCAGGAGGTAACCCTGGGCCAACCGCCCTGGTGGGATCGCGCCTTCGGCGAGGACCTTCGCCCCGGGCGGCGTCCCCGGCGTGCCGACCACGAACAGGTCCCCGAACACGAGCCGCCACCCGGCGAGCCCTCCGCTGATCGCCCGGGCCAGGAAGCCCGCCTCGACGAGTCGGGCTGCGGCCTCGGCCGCGGCCTCGCCGGCCTCGTCGTACACGTAGATCGGGAACGGCTTCGGAAGCCGATCGAGCCACTGGGGGAGCACGGCCAGCGGCACGTTCACCGCGCCCAGGAGGTGCCCCCGGGCGAACGCGTCCGGGTCGCGCACGTCGAGGAGGAGGTAGTACCGGTAGTACAGCGTGGACGCGGACGCCTGGTGGAGTTCGGCCCGGCGCACGTGCCCCCGCACCGTGAGGCGGGCGACCGGCGCCTCCGGGTCGTCGGTGTACACGCTGACCGTCTCCGCCACCCTCCTCCCGCCGTACCCGGTGGAGTCGAACAGGACCACGAGCTCCATCGACTCCCCCGGAGCCAACTGCCGCCTGGGAAGCGGAGCGGACGTGCAACCGCAGGTGGGCAGTGGGTCGCGGATGAAGAGAAGCGGCGCGTCCCCGACGTTTGTGAGGACAAACGCGTGTTCCACCACCACCCCGTCCACCACCTCGCCGAAGTCGTACACCGGCTCGTCCACGGCCAAACGCGGCCCGGCCCAGACCCCAACCCCTGCGGCCAGCACAAGCACGGGAACCCATAACCGCTTCCGCATCGCTACCTCCTTGATCGCCAGGGTCACCTGAGGATACACCCCGACCTGGGCCCGGGTTTCAGGGCGCAGCCCCGCCTCCCCTAGCGGATCACGGTGAAGAACAGCCCGTACACGAGGACGTTGATCGCACTCAGGGGCACCCCGACGCGGGCGAACTCGAGGAGCGTGATCGTGTCGCCGGACCGTTCCTCGGCGTTCTGGATGACGATCACGTTGCTCGCCGCCCCGAGGATCGCAAGGTTCCCGGCGACCGTGCTCCCCGCGGCGAGGGCGATCAGGGCCGGGGTCGATGCCCCGGCCTGGATGAGCACCGGCAGGTACAGGGCGACCAACGGCACGTTGGAGAGGAGTTGGCTCAGGCCGACGCTCACCACCAGGATCATCGGGATGGAGATGAGGTTCACGGGGAGAGCGGCGATGGCCCGCTGGAAGGCCCCACACCGCCACACGCTCTCCATGAGCACGAACATCGCCGCGAAGAACACGAGTGTCTTCCAGTCGATCTTGGCGAGGATGTGAAACCGCTTCGGGCTCAAGGCCAGGATCGGCAGCGCCGCGGCAAGGGCGATGTAGGTGAGCCGGAAGTCGACCCACGGCCATGCCGCCACGACGACGATCTTGACCAGGACCAGCGTCACGATCAGGAGGAGGGAGGCCCGGGCCAGCCTGGCGAGGGCCGGATCGCGCACCGGGGTTGGGGCATGGGCGAGCGCCCCCGGACGGAACGCATCGCGGAAGAACAGGCGCAGGAGGAGGTAGCAGGCAAGGAGGTTGAGGGCAGTCGGGAGGAAGAGGTATCGGGCGAAGGTGAGGAACGGGTTCGGCACCTGACCGTTCACCGCGATCAGGAGGTTCTGGGGGTTTCCGATCGGGCTCATCACGCTCCCGGTGGTCACCGCGTAGCAGAGGGCGAGGAGAAGGACCTTGGCCGGAATCCCGTGGCTCCGGGCGAGCAGGAGGGCGATCGGGGTGCCGACGATGGCCACGGTGTCGTTCATCAGGAACGCGGCCGCGGTGCCCATCCCAAGGAGGAACAGGAACATAAGCGCCCCCCGGGAGCGGGCCCGCCGGAACAGGGCGTAGGCGAGGTGGTCGAGGTAGCCGCTCTCCTCCAACGCCCGGCCCACGACGAACATCCCGGCGAGGAAGAGCATCACATCGAGGTTGATCGCCCGGAACGCCGCCAGGGGCGGGATCTGCCCGGTGACGAGGACGACGAGCGCCCCGCCGAGCATGATCTGCCAGATCGCAAGGTGCACGCGGCCGATCCGCCGCACTGCGATCAGGAC
>JACIWI010000003.1 GCA_014361055.1 Candidatus Bipolaricaulota bacterium | reverse complement strand
TCTCCGACCAAGGCCTCATCCATGGGCGGGATGAGGACCACAAGACGGTGTGGTCGCTGACCGACGCCGGCCAGGCCGCCCTCTCCCGGATCTCCGAGCGCAAAGAAGAGTGGCTGCGGGCCCTGGGGACCACGGAGAAGGCGGTCCTGGAGGCGTTCGGGGACCGGGCCCATCCCATACGCATCGTGCCCCGGCTCGCTGCCCTCCTGCACGAAGCGATCGCCGCCGGCAAGGGCCGGGAGGCCGCGGGGATCCTCGAGGAGGCTGGGCAGCGCCTCTCCGCCCTTGTCGAGGAGTGAGGAATGGCCTACGCGATCGAAGTTGAGGGCTTGGTCAAGGTGTACCGCGGGGGGGTCCGGGCGGTGGATGGGGTCTCCTTCTCCGTTGAGGCCCAGGAGATCTTCGGGTTCCTGGGCCCCAACGGGGCCGGAAAGTCCACCACCATCAAGTGCGTGGTCGGCCTCCTTAAGCCCACCGCCGGGACGATCCGCGTCCAGGGCGTGGACGTGCACCACGATCCCGGGGTGGTGAAACGGACCATCGGCTACGCCGCCCAGGAGACGGCGGTGGACGACCGCCTCACCGGCTGGGAGAACCTCTACCTTCAAGGGCGGTTCTACCACCTCCCCCGGGCGGAGATCCGGCGGCGTGGGGAGGAGGTGCTTAAGCTCTTCGGCCTGTGGGAGCGGCGGGGGGACCTCGCCGAGACCTATTCCGGGGGGATGCTCAAGCGCCTGGACATCGCCTGCGCCCTCATCCACCGCCCCAAGATCCTGTTCTTGGACGAGCCCACGTTGGGCCTTGACGTGCAGACCCGGAAGATCATCTGGGAGTACATCGAGCGGCTCAGGGAGGAACACGCGATGACCATCTTCCTCACCACCCACTACATGGAGGAGGCGGACGCCCTCTCCGATCGGGTAGCGATCATCGACCGCGGGCGGATCGTGGCCCTGGACACCCCCGGCGCGCTTAAGGCCGGGATCGGCGGCGACCTTATCACCGTCCGCTTCGCCGCCGAGGACGGGGAGCTGGAGGGAGTGCTCTCCGCCGTCCGCGCCCTCCCCGGGGTGCGGGAGGTAAAAGAGGGCGAGGACGGCATCCATCGGATCGTGGTCGAGCAGCACGGCGACCGGCTCATCCCGGAGATCGTGGCCGTGGCCACCCGGCACGGGGTGGGGATCGCCTCCGTGCGCCTCAAGCGCCCCACCCTGGACGACGTGTACCTCCACTACACCGGCCGGGAGATCCGGGAGGCGGAAGGGACGCGCGAGGAGATCTTCAAGTCCCGCCGGATGCAGAGGAGAGCCCGAAGATGACGTTCTTGGCTGATGTCTGGTACGTGGCCTGGCGGGAGCTCGTCAAGTTCTTCCGTGCCCGGGTGCGCCTGGCGGTGACGTTGGTCCAGCCCGTCCTGTGGCTGGGGCTCATGGGGAACATGATGCAGGGGCTCACCGCCAACCCCTACATCCAACAGCTCCTCGGGACGGGGAGTTATCTCGCGTTTATGACCCCGGGGATCGTCCTCATGACCGTCCTCTTCGGCGGGGTGTTCTCTGGGATGTCCATCGTGTGGGACAGGCGGATCGGGTACCTGGAGAAGCTCCTGGCGGCCCCGATCTCGCGGGGGGCGATCCCGCTCGGGAAGATGCTCGCCGCGGCGGTCCAGGGGGGGATCCAGGTGCTGATCATCGTGCTCATCGCCACCGGGTTTGGGGTGCGGTTCGCCACCGGCCCGGGCGGCGTGGTCGTGATCCTCCTCATCGCCATGGTGTTCAGCATGATCTTAAGCGGCATTTCCCTCACCCTGTCCGCCATCTTGAAGACCCAGGAGACGCTGATGGCCGTGGTCAACTTCCTCACGCTCCCCGTCATGTTCACCAGCAACGCCCTGTTCCCAAACGAGGCGATGCCCGCGTGGCTGGCGGCCATCGCCCGGGTTAACCCCGTTACCCACGCCGTGACGCCGATTCGGGAGCTCGTCATCGTGGGCTGGAACTGGGGTGGCATGGCCTCCGGGATCGGGATCACCGTGGGGCTGGCCGCTCTCGCCGCCCTGGTGGCCCAGTGGACCTTCCGGCGGGCGACGGTGGAGTGAGGGACAAGCCGGTGACATCGCGGATGTCCTAATGTACCTCGCCGTGCTAGGCCACCACCTGCAGCGCCGCCGGCCGCAGCGCCACCTCGAGGTCGCGCACCCGCTCCGGGAGGAGCTCCCCATCCATGTGCACCGGCAGCGGCCGGTCGCTCCTGATCGAGATCCGCTGCGCCTTCTTCGCTTGCACCCGGGCGAGCTTGAGATAGCTGCCATCCCGGGTCTTGGGGAGCACCCAGAACCGCACCAGGCGTGGGTAGTTGCCGATGAGTCCGACGTCGACCGTCCCGTCGTCGATCGCTGCCTGAGGGGCGAGGCGGAATCCGCCCCCGGCGTAAGGGCCGTTCATGACCGACACGGACAGGAGCTTTCCGGAGAACGCCCACCCGTCGCCCTGCACCTCAGCGTGAAAAGAGCGGAAGCGCACCACCTCCAGGATGGTGGCGTACAGGTACCCGATCTCCCCCTTGAAGATGCGCATGCGCCGGTAGTCAGCGGCGATCTGGCCCTCGATGCCCATGCCGAAGGAGTTAAGGTAGAAACGGTCAGCGGCCTCCGCCACGTCTACCGTGCGCACGTGCCCCTTGGCCAAGAGAGCGGCTGCCGCGGGCAGATCCTTGGGAATGCCCATGACCCGGATGTAGTCGTTTCCCGAGCCCATGGGTAGGATCCCCAATGGGACGCTTGTACCCACCAGGCCTTGGGCCACCTCGTTGATCGTCCCGTCGCCCCCGGCGGCCACCACCAGGGATGCGCCGGAGGCCACCGCCTCGCGGGCGAGCTCCGCCCCGTGTCCGGGCCGCTCGGTGCGGACGATGGTGGCCTCCAGACCCATCTCGTCAAGGACGTTGCGCAGCTCCGTTTCCCTTGTGCCGGCCCGGCCGCGATCCGCCGCGGGGTTGAGGATCACGAATACCTGGTTCATGGGCGAATTCTACACCGCGACAGATGGGGAAACAGGAGCAGCAGCTCCGCCCTCGACGCCCCTGGGCATCGGGTTGTCCCTGAGGCCGGCCTCCGGTAGTCTAGGACCTCGACACACAGCCCGGTGTTCGGGTAAGGATGAGCCTATGAACAACAAACAGGACTTAATGGACAAGGTCGTTTCGCTGTGCAAACGACGGGGGTTCATTTTCCAATCGAGCGAGATCTACGGAGGGATCGGCGGGTTCTGGGACTACGGCCCCCTCGGGGTAGAGCTCAAACGGAACGTCAAGGAGGCGTGGTGGCGGGACATGGTCACCGGCCACGACGACACCACCCCGCCCCCAGGGATGCCGTCGGCATACGCGATGGTCGGCCTGGAAACGACCATCATCATGCACCCCCAGGTGTGGAAGGCAAGTGGCCACTACGACCTGTTCCACGACATGCTCGTGGACTGCCGCCACTGCAAGGCCCGGTTCCGCGCCGATCAGCTCCAAGCCAGCCAATGCCCGCTCAAGCCGAGCAAGCACCCCGGTGAGCACACCACCTGTGACCTCACCGAGCCGCGGGAGTTCAACCTCATGTTCAAGACCTACGTCGGGGCGTTGGTGGACCCGGAGTCGGAAGCGTTCCTGCGGCCGGAGACGGCCCAGGGGATGTTCGTCAACTTCAAGAACGTGCTGGCTACGGCTCGGGTGAAGCTCCCATTTGGCATCGCCCAGATCGGCAAAAGCTTCCGCAACGAGATCACGCCCCGCTACTTCACGTTTCGTTCCCGCGAGTTCGAACAGATGGAAATCGAGTTCTTCTGCCGCCCGGCGGAGTCCCCCCAGTGGTACGCGTACTGGCGAGACCGACGGTTCCAGTGGTACGTGTCCCTGGGGCTTTCCAGCGAGAGGCTCCGCCTGCGCGAGCACGGGCGGGAAGAGCTTAGCCATTACAGTTGCGGTACCGCCGACATCGAATACGCGTTCCCGTTCCTTCCCGAGGGCGAGTTCGGCGAGCTTGAGGGAATCGCGCACCGTGGAGATTTCGACCTCCGCAGCCACATGGAGGGCAAGCTCGTCCGGCAAGGGGACGAGCTCGTGGTGGAGCTGGGCCCGGACGGGAAACCCCGGCACCCGGGAAGCGGGAAGGACCTTACCTACTTCGACGAGGAGACCCAGGAGCGCCTGATCCCCCATGTGATCGAGCCCTCGGCCGGGGTGGATCGGTCAGTGCTCGCGTTCCTGTGCGAGGCGTACGCCGAGGATGTTGTTCCTGACGAGAACGGCGTCCCTCAACCCCGGGTAGTCCTGAAGCTCCATCCGCGGTTGAGCCCGGTCAAGGTTGCGGTGTTCCCCCTCGTCAAGCGCGACGGGATGCCGGAGGTGGCGATGGACATCTACCGCGAGCTCAAACGCCACTGGAACGCGTTCTACGACGAGAAGGGCTCCATTGGCCGCCGCTACCGGCGTCAGGACGAGTCGGGAACGCCGTTCTGCATAACCGTGGACAGCCAGACCCTGAAGGACGGAACGGTCACCGTGCGCGACCGCGACACCACCTTCCAGGAGCGGGTGGCAGCCAAGGAGTTGGTGGCGTTCCTGCGGGAGAAGCTGGGGCCCTTGTAGGGATGGTTCCGTGAACGGTGGTCCGGAGCAGCATGTCCGTGGAGATGCGGGCGCTACTGCAGCGAGCGGGGATCGGTGATCTTCCCCGTCACCGCCACCGCGGCCGCCACCGCCGGCGACCCCAGGTACAGTTCCGCTTCCGGTGACCCCATCCGCCCCTTGAAGTTGCGGTTGGAGGTGGCGAGACACACCTCCCCGGGGGCGAGGATCCCCTGATGGGCCCCAAGACAGGGTCCGCAGCCCGGGTTGAGCACGAGCGCTCCAGCGGCCACGAACTCGGCGAGCAGCCCCTCCTCCGCCGCCTGCAACCACACCTCCTGCGACGCGGGGAGGACGATCATCCGGACCCCATCCGCCACCGGCCGCCCGGCCATCACCTCGGCTGCCAGGCGCAGGTCCTCGATCCGCCCGTTGGTGCACGTTCCCAACACGACCTGGTCCACCTTCTTCCCCGCCACTTGGGAGATCGGCACCACGTGGTCCACGTCCGGCGGACAGGCCACCTGGGGCTCGAGGTCGCCCACGTCGAACCGCATCACTTCCTCGTATGCCGCATCGGGGTCGGGGTAGATGGGGGTGAACGCATCCTTGGTCCGGTCGGCGAGGTAGGCGAACGTGGTCTCGTCGGGAGCGACGAACGCGTTCTTGGCCCCCATCTCCGCGGCCATGTTCGCCATCACCATCCGGTCGGGGATGCCCATCCCCTCCACGGTCGGACCGGCGAACTCCACTGACCGATACAGGGCTCCGTCGGCGCCGAGCTTGCCGATCAAGTATAGGATCACGTCCTTGGCCGTCACCAGCTCGGGGAGCTCCCCCTCGAGCTCGATCCTGAAGCTCGTCGGCACCTTGAGCCACAGCTCGCCCGTCGCCCACAGGGCGGCCATCTCGGAGCGGCCGATGCCGGCCGAGAACGCACCCAGCGCCCCATACGTCGGGGTATGGGAGTCCGCCCCGAGGATGAGGTCCCCCGGTCGAGCCAACCCTTCCTCCACCACCACCTGGTGGCAGACGCCGCGGCCGACGTCGTAGAACCGGATCCCCTGCTCGCGCACGAACTCGCGGATGTCCTTGTGGTTCTGGGCGTACTCCACGCTCGCCGCCGGGACCACGTGGTCGAGGATCACCACGAACTTCCCCGGCTCCTTCACCCGTTTGAGGCCGACCTTGCGGAACAGCTGGACGATCGCCGCGGTGTTGTCGTGGGACATCCCCAGGTCCGGCCGCGCGGTCACGATCTGGCCCGGCTCCACCTCGGCAAGCCCCGCCTTCTTTGCCAGTACCTTCTCCGCAAACGTCTTGCCCACGGCCTCCTCCTTAGGGAATCGCGTCGAACGTGATGAAGTCGGCGTGGTGGACCACCGCCGCCTCCGGGGAGCGGGGGTACGGATCCCCTTCCTTGGAGTGCACGGCGATGATGTGCACCACCTCCGGGGGGAGCCCGGCCGCGTAGGCGAGGGCCGCACCAGAGAACGGGTGCCGCAGCGCCTTCCCGGACCGGGACTTCTGGAACTTGCCCCCTGTCTCTGCAACTTCCACGAGCTTGCCTACGTCGTGGAGGAGGGCCCCGGCGATGAGCACGTCACGGTTCAGGGGCACCCGGTCGCCAAACACCTCACGAAACGTGTCGTACGCAGCACGGGCGATCTTGGTCACCGCCCGCACGTGCTCGAGGTAGCTCACCCCGGAGGCCTTGAGCAAGGTGAACGGCATCCGCGCCATGTCCGCTGGCTTCCAGCCGCCCTCGGCCAGGGCCCGGGCGTACGTGTCCAAGACCGCGTCCCGGAGCGTCCGGTCCTCAACCCAATCCACCTCTGGCAATAGCTTCCTGATCTCCTCGTTCATGCCCAATCCTCCACCTTCCGCACCACGTCGATGACCGTGCCGTCCCGCCACTGGATCACGCCCACGATCTCGTCGCCGAATATCGGGCTCTTCCCTTTCCCCACTAGCCGCTCCGCCGCAGCTTTCATCTCCTCAAGGGTTCGCACCGGGAGTCCGGCCCGCCTGAGGTCCTCGGCGAGGTCCGGGCGGCGCGGGTTCACGGCGATCCCCCGCTCGGTGACCACGAGGTCGATCACCTCGCCGGGGGTGGTCACGGTGGTGACCTGGTCCCGGATCATCGGCACCCGGCCGCGTAGGGTGGGCATGGTGATCACCGTCACGCGGGCCCCGGCGGCCACGTCCTGGTGCCCGCCGATTCCGTGAAGGAGCTGTCCGTCGGAGTGGGTGTTCACGTTGACGTTGAACGCGAGGTCGACCTCGGTCCCTCCGAGGAACGCGAAGTCCAGCATGTACGTGGCGCACCCGAGGGAGTTGTAGTCGGCGTAGAACCCAGGGGTGATCGGCTGGTGCTGCGGGTTTGTGCGCAGGGACTCCACGGCCTCGCCATCGAACGCCTGGCCGTCGAGGATCGTCCTCACCAGGCCCTCCTTGAGCATCGCCACCAGGTACTTCGTCGTCCCGCCGATGGCGAACGCCGCGTGCACCCCGGCTTCCGCCATCTTGCGGGCGAGGATCTCCTGGGCAGCGAGCGAAGTCCCCCCGGCGCCGGCCTGGAAGCTCATCCCTTCCCGGATCAGCCCCGCGGCGGCCACCGCGTCTACGGCGAGCTTGGCGATCCTGAGCTCGGTGGGCGAGCGGGTGACGCGCAGGGTGCCGGTGACGATCCCGGCCGGATCGCCGACCTGATCCACCACCGCCACCTGGTCCACGTATCCCTGCTCGATCGTGGGGGGCACTGCTGGGTACGGTACGAGGTTATCGGTGACCACCACCACGTGGTCGGCACACCAGGAATCGATCACCGAGAACGAGATCGGCCCGCACGCGTTGGGACCATGGATCCCATTGGCGTTGCCGTATGGGTCGGCCTCGGAGGCGGCGATGAACGCGACGTCGATCTTGACCTCACCACAGGCCACCGCCCGCCATCGACCGCCGTGGGAGCGAAGGACCGGGGGCTCCTTGAGCTTCCCGCCCTGGGACACGTAGGCCCCGATCGGGCCGTTCATCGAACCCTCGATGCGGGTGAGCACCCCGTCCTGGATGTGCCGGACGAGGGGCTCGTGGCAAGGGAACAGGGCGGTGGCGAACAGCCGCAGGTCCTTGATCCCGAGCCGGGCGCAGGTGTCCACCACCTGGAGCACCAGCTTGTCCCCGTCGCGGAAGCAGTGGTGGAAGGAGATGGTCATCCCGTCGGCAAGCCCAGACCGGCGGATCGCCTCCTCCAGGCTCGGGGCGAGCTTGCCCGCCCCCGGGCGGGTGGTCTTAAGCGGACCCCCGACCCGGTGGCCCTGGGGCACGGTGGCGAACGCCCCCTGGAACGGACGCACCGGTTTCCCGGCGATGGTCTCAGGGATCTCCCGACCCACAGCGTTAACCGGCATTGCCCACCTCCATCCCCAGGGCCTGGGCCATGGCGAGCGTCCTCTTCGCGCGCAGGAGCACCGGCCGGTCCACCAACCGCCCCTGGTACGTGACCGCCCCCAGGCCCTGTTTCTCCGCGGCCTCGGCCGCTTCCACCACCCCGCGGGCCCACGCCACCTCGTCTGCGCTGGGGGCGAACACCTCGTGCACGGAGTCGATCTGCAACGGGTGGATCACGCCCTTCCCGTCGAACCCGAGGTTCCTCGCGCTCAGGGTCTCGACGCGCAGGCCGGCCTCGTCCTCGACGTCGGGGAACACCGTGTCCGAAGCCTGGACCCCAGCGGCCTTGGCCGCGGCCACGAGGTGGGACCGCGCCCACAGGAGGGCTTCCCCGGACCGGCTGCAGCCCACCTCGCGCGTGTAGTCCTCGGCCCCGAACGCGAGGCAGACCACCCGCTCCGAGGCCTGGGCGATCTCGAACGCGGCGAGCACCCCGCGGGGGGACTCGACGATCGGCATGATCCACAGGCGCCACGGGAGACCGTACCGGCCCTCGAGCTCGTAGAGGAGCCCGGCCAGTTCCGTCACTTGGACCGGGGACTCCGCCTTGGGGAGACAGACCCCGTGGGGCCGACCACCGACCACCACCTTGAGGTCCTCCCGCCCGCCCCGGTCGAGGGGGTTGATGCGCACCCACAGCTCGGTCCTGCCGAAGTCCATCGTCGCCAGGACCCGCCGCACCAGGAACCGGGCCGCGTCCTTCTCCGCCGGAGGCACCGCGTCCTCGAGGTCGAAGAGCAGGCAGTCCGGCCCGAACGACTCGGCGAACGCGAGCAGCCGTGCGTTCCCTCCGGGGACATAGAGGCGGCTGCGGCGCAGGCGGTCGCGGGCCGTGGCTTGGCGGGTGGCGACGAGCGGGAGCGGTTGATGGAACGCCTCCCCACCACCGGTGGCCCGCGCGAGCGCTGTCTCGACCCGGGCCGCGATCACGTGGTCGTAGGCCCCGGCCTCGATCACCTCAACCGCCGCCCCGCTCACCCCGTAACGGGTCAGGGTTTCCCGAACCACGGCCTCGATGCGCTCCCGGTACATGGGGCCGGACTTGGAGCGCACGTCAATGGTGAGCCCTTCTCCCGGGCGCACCCGCACCAGGGCGTCCGATCGTTCTTCGGTGCCAGCGATCGCTTCCCGTTCCAGTCGCATCGGCCCCTCCTACGCCAATAGCAGCGCCAGGACCGCCTTCTGGGCGTGAAGGCGGTTGGCGGCCTGATCGAAGATCGCCGACCCCGGGGCCCGGGACGCCTCGTAGGTGATCTCCTCCCCGTAGTGGGCGGGCAGGCAGTGCATCACCAGCGCTCCCGGGTTGGCCGTCTCCAGGAGGTTGAGGTCGATCGTGAACCCGTGGAACGCGTGCCGCCGCTCCTCGGCGCTCTTCTCCTGGCCCATGCTCGTCCACACGTCGGTGTACAGCACATCCGCCCCCCGGGCGGCCTGCTTCGGGTCGTGGAGGATCTCCACCTCGGCCCCCAGGGCCCGGGCCGCATCCACGATCTCGAGCTTGGGCTCGTGGCCGGCGGGGCAGGCAATGCGGAACCGAAGGCCCAGCTTGGCCGAGGCCTCGATCAGGGAGTGAGCAACGTTGTTCCCGTCCCCGATGAACGCCAGGGTCAGCCCAGAGAGCACGCGCTTCTTCTCCCAGATTGTGAGCATGTCCCCGAGCGCCTGACAGGGATGGAGGAGGTCCGACAGCCCGTTGATCACGGGCACGGTGGCGTAGCGCGCCAACTCCTCGACGATCTCGTGCTCGAACACGCGGGCCATGATCCCGTCCACGTACCGGGAGAGGACGATCGCGATGTCTTCGACGGTCTCGCGCTCGCCGAGCCTGATGTCATCCGGCCCGAGGTAGAGGGCGTGGCCCCCGAGCTGGGTCATCCCCACCTCGAACGAGACGCGGGTGCGTAAGGACGGCTTCTGGAAGATCATCCCCAGGGTCTTGCCACGGAGCACGTGCTCGTGAGAGATCCCGCTCCTGAGCTCCCGCTTCAGGTGGGCGGCGAGGTCGAGGGCTTCCCAGATCTCCTCGGCCGACCAATCGGCGAGGGATACGAGATCGCGTTTCACGGCCCTTCACCTCCTCACAAGGTGGTCTCCAGTTCGCGGACCACGATCCGGCGCCGGGCGAGCTCGGCGATGAACTCCGCATAGAGGTCGCCGGCGATCGCGTCCTCCGGGGCGACGATGCCCGTGGCCTTGATCTTGCCCGCCCCCACGAACCGGGCCCCGATCGCCGCCGCGAACCCGGTGACCCGGGCCATGGACGAGATCCCGGTCTCCCGGTCCGCTTCGTCCCATAGGTAGTAGTCGATGCGGGCTTTCCGCCCGCCCTTGGTGCCCTGGACCGTGTTCCACATCACGCACACGTCGGTGTCCTCCGGGCCCGGCTGGAGCTTGGGCGTGAGCAGGTGCGACAGGAACTCGCGGGGGACGATCTCCTTCCGGCCCATTCGCACCGGGGTCAGGTCGAGGAGGCCGCACTCCTTGAGGACGTCGATGGCCTGGTAGTGGCCGGGCCAACGGATCGTCTTCTCCGCGAACTCACGGAGCCCTGGCCGGGTGTGGATGAACGAGGGCATCCCAGGGGTGATGGCGCACTCCAGCTCCTCGTCCACGCCGAACTGGCGGAACCGGAACCGCTCCCGGTCGGTGAGGGCGTCCACTTCCACCACCTTACCCTCCTTGATCACCTGGACCTTGATCATGTACTCGCGCAGGACGTGATCGAACGTCCAGGTGACCATGTACCGCAGGGGATGGCGGGCGGCGGCAGCCTTGGCCGGGATTCCCCCAACCCGGGCGATCGCCGACTCCGCGCGATCCAACTTACGGATGCCTTCCCCGACGGTGATGTTGGAGAGCCCAGGGGCGAACCCGATCCCGTCGAGGAAGGTGACCTCGTTCTTCACCGCTTGCTCGTGCAGCCATTCCCCGTACTCGGCAGCAGACATCCCCGGCGGTGTCTCCAGCCCCTCCGTCTCGTACGCGTCCGGCCGCCGGTGGTATTCCTCGAGCATGTCCACGATGTGGAGCCCGTTTTCGATGGCCAGCTGGGCGACCTTGTAGCTGGTGCGCCGGTCGGGGAGGGCGATCACGCCCACGTCGTACTCGGTCATGGCCCGCTGGGCCTCCGGCCCGGTTGCGTCCACCTGGTGCAGCCGGATCTTGGCACTGCCGATCCACCGCTTCGTCTGGTCCAGCGCCGCTTTTGATCGGGCGACGAGGCCGACCATCTCCACCGTGGCTTCCCTGGCCAGGTCCCACGCCACCGCCGCCCCGATCTTCCCCGTGCCCCCGAACACAACGACCTTCATCCTTCCACTCCTCTCCGGTCCCGCTATTCGCGCTCCGCGTACTTGGTGGTCACGATATGGGTGCTGGTGGAGGAAACGCCCTCCACCTTGCGGATCTCTTCGGTGACGATGTGGTTGAGTTCAGCCACGGAAAAGCTGGACGGGAGCTCCTCGAACTCCAGGTACGCGATGATGTCGTAGTCACCGAATACCGTGTCCACCCGTTTGACGTGGGGCTTGTGGCGGATGACCTCCGCCACCTTCCCCTCGGTGGCGCCGCGGCAGCGAATCAACACGTACGCTGAGACTGCCATTCTTTCCCCCCTTTGTTCCCCATGTTAGCCGGGCTCCTTTCCGTGGGCAAAATCCTTGGGCCCGAGTGTAACGGGCGGTACAATGCGCGGGTATGAGCAACGTGCGCGTACGGTTTGCTCCCAGCCCCACCGGATTCCTCCACGTCGGGGGGGCCCGCACCGCCCTGTTCAACTGGTTGTTCGCCCGCCACCACAAGGGGACCTTCATCCTCAGGATCGAGGACACCGACCGCACCCGATCCACCGACGAGGCCATCGACCAGATCATCGCCTCCATGCGCTGGCTGGGCCTCGACTGGGACGAGTTCTACCGCCAGACGGATCGGGTGGAGATCCACCGTCGTGCCGCGGCGGAACTCCTGCGTCGGGGCGCCGCCTACGAGGCGGACGGAGCGGTGTGGTTCCGCGTCCCCAAGGACGGCGTGACGGTCGTCGAGGACCAGCTCGCCGGGCAAGTGCAGTTCCAGAACCGAGAACTCAAAGACCTGGTGATCCTCCGGTCCGACGGCACCCCCACCTACAACTTCGCGTGCGTGGTGGATGACCGCGACATGGGCATCACCCATGTCATCCGGGGCGACGAGCACCTCAACAACACGCCCAAGCAGCTCCTCCTCTATCGGGCATTGGGATGGGACCCCCCGATCTTCGCCCACATCCCTCTCATCCTGGGACCGGACAAGACCAAGCTCGCCAAGCGGCACGGGGCCTTGTCCGTGCTCGAGTACCGACGGCGGGGGATCCTGCCCGAGGCGCTCGTCAACTTCCTCGCCCGCCTGGGGTGGTCCCACGGTGATCAGGAGGTGTTCACCCGCGACGAGCTGATCGCGTTTTTCGACCTCGACGATGTCGGCACCTCGGCGGCGGTGTTCGACGAGCAGAAGCTCCTTTGGCTTAACCACGAATGGCTCCGCCGCATAGCTCTGCCCCGCCTGGCCGCCTTCCTTGCGGAGTTCGTGGTCGTGGAGGGGGTGGCCACCCCGGACGCCGTGGCTGCGCTGGGCGAGGCGCGCCTCCTGCGGGCGGCGGAGCTCCTCCGCGACCGGAGCCGGACCCTGGTGGAAATGGCCCAGTCGGCCCGGTTCTTGTTCCCCGGCGAGGTCCCGCTGCCCGAGGACGACCGCGGGCTCTTCACCCCCGAGCTTGCTCCGGCGCTCGCGCGGCTCGCGGAGGTGGTCGCCGCTGTGACCGACCCATCCCCAGCGGCCCTGGAGGCGGCCGTGCGGGGGGCCCTCGCTGCGCTGGGGCTTCCCCTGAAGGCGGTGGCGCTGCCGATGCGGATCGCGGTCACCGGGTCCCGGGTCGGGCCGGGCCTGTTCGACGTCCTGGCCCTGGCCGGCCCGGAGATCGTGGCCGCCCGCCTCCGCGCCGCG
This sequence comes from Candidatus Bipolaricaulota bacterium, assembly GCA_014361055.1. Lineage (GTDB taxonomy): Bacteria > Bipolaricaulota > Bipolaricaulia > Bipolaricaulales > Bipolaricaulaceae > JACIWI01. The sequence goes on along the minus strand of JACIWI010000003.1, from coordinate 3,912 downwards.
GCCACCCGGTGCAGAGAAAGGACGGAGCGGTGAGACGAGCGCTTCTCGTGGTCTTGCTGTGTGGTGTTATCCCGATGGCCTTGGCCCAGGAGATCCAATTGGAACCCGTTTCTCCGGAAGCCCTCGGGGGTTGGGCCCAGGCGGTGCTGTCGTTCCGGCTCCACCCCACGTTGTCGCGGGACGTGACCTTCGCCGGGCCGGCCCTGGCGATGGCCCAGTGGGGCGACATCACCCTGGGCAGCCACCGGTATGCCATGGTCCTCGGGGTCAGGCCGGACGGGGAGGCCGGCTTGTGGGTGGACGGAGACCGGGACGGACGGATCACCCCCGAGGAGGCGGTCCCCGGCCTCCGGGGCAATGGCCGCGTGGTCTGGGAGCTCGAGCTCCTCGCCGCGCCGGCAGGAGGTGAGCCGTACCCGTACCCGCTCATGGTGGTATGGCCGGAGGGGCGGGGCTACGTGTACCTCGTGGGCGGCGCACCTCGACGAGGAGAGCTCGTGGTCGACGGGAAACGGGTGACGTTCGTGCTGGTGGATGAGGACCTGGACGGGGTGTTCGGCACCAAGGACGACTTCTACGCGGTGGACGTGGACGGGGATGGGGCCATCCACGGCGATCCCGACGGCCACGAGCGGTTTGCGCTCGGGGAGGCGTTCACCGTGGGCACGACGAGCTTCGCCCTGGCCCGGGTGGCACCGTCCGGGAGCTGGGTTCTCCTCGCGCCCACCGCGTACGTGCCGCCCAAGGCGCCGCTCATCCCCGGCCATCCCGCCCCCGATTTCCGGTTCTCCACGTTCCCGGACGGCAAATCCCTGGCCCTGTCCGAGCTCAAGGGGAAGGTGGTGCTGTTGGATTTCTGGGCCACCTGGTGCGGACCGTGCATGCAGGAGCTCCCCCACCTGAAGCAGGTGTACGAGCGGTTCCAGGACCAGGGGTTCGAGATCGTGGGGGTGAGCCTGGACACGAGCGAGCGCGACCTGCGGGCGGTGTTGTCCTCCCAAGGCATCCGCTGGCCCCTGAGTTTCGAGGGCAAGAGGTGGGACAACCCTGTGGCCGAGCTGTACCGGGTATACCAGATTCCGACCTCGTTCCTCATCGATCGCCGCGGGGTCATCCGATTCCGCGACCCCACCGGGGATGAGCTCGAACGTGCGGTGGCCGAGCTCCTCGCGGAGCCCCGCGCCGAGGAACCCCCCCCTGAGGCGCCGCCGGTGGCCCTGCCGGAGGTGCGGGGACCGCCGAAGCCCATCCTGGAAGTGCAGGTCCCGACCGAGGTCGGCGTCCTCCCCGGGGGCGCCACCGTGCTCGCGGTCAAGCTCGCCAACACCTCGCCCTACCTCGCCGAGGAGGTACGCGTGCTCATCCACGGCTCGCCGGAGGGGATCACCGCCCCGCCTCTGGAGGTGGGCGACATCCCCCCGTTCGGCGAGCGCACGGCCGACCTCACCCTCACTGCGGCCGAGGGCATGGCTCAAGGGAACATCCCGATCACGATTGACATCCTTTACCACTACTGCATCGGCGATTCGTGTTTTCAAATGTCCCAGGCAGCGGGGACGGCACTGGCCATAGGGGTGGCGCCGACGGCCGCCCGCCGGGCCTGGAGCCCGTGGTGGCTGCTTTTGCTCCTCGGGGTGGGAGTGGTGGTGGGTTGGTTCCTGTGGGGCCGCGGCCTATCCGGGGTGGGCCTCGTCCTCCTCCTCGTGGCCGGGGCGGCGTTGGCCGCCGGGGTGTTCTTCGGCCAGTCCCGCCAGGCCCAGCTCATCGGGGCGGTGCTGTGCACGTCCTGCGTGGGGATCGAGGAGGTCCACGCCGCGCTCCCGGTCCTGTCCCAGGAAGCCAGGGCCGCCTTGGCCGAGCTCGTCCGGCCCGTGCACCTGGTGGTGTTCCATGCCCCATGGTGCAGGTCCTGCCCCTACGCGATCTCCCTCGTCGAGCAGATGGCCCAGGCGAGCCCATTCGTACAGGTAGAGCTGGTGGACGCCGAGGAGGAACCGGCCCGGGCCGAGGCGGCGGGCGTGAGCCGCTCCGGGCGCCTGGTGATCCCGGCCGTCCTCGTCGTGGAGACGAGCCAGGTCTTGTTCGGCACCCACCACCTCGAGGCGCAGCTGCTGGCGCTCCTCCGGGAGGCGGGCCGATGAGGCTCCGCTACCTGCGCCGGGGAACCCAAGGGCTTGGCGTCCTGCTCGCCGTGTTCGGCGTGACCGGGATCGGCATGACCCACCTCCTCTTTCCCGGCCTCCACTGCTACGCCTGTCCGCTGGCGATCACGGTGTGCCCGATCGGCCTCATGCAGAACCTGATCATCGCTGGCACGGTACCGTTCTACCTGGTGGGGGCGGTGGCCACGTACGGGCTCGCCCTCGGGCGGGGGTGGTGCGGGTGGTTCTGTCCGTTCGGCACGGTCAACGACCTCCTGGCCTTCCGCAAGGTCCGCTTCCGGCACGCGCTTTCTCCGCTGAAGTTCCTCGTTTTGGTGGGCACGGGGGTGGCGGCGTGGAGCCTCGCGGATACCTGGTTCTGCAAACTGTGTCCGGCGGCATCGCTCACGGCGTCGCTTCCGTACTTAGGGCTCGGGGTGGCCCAGGTGAACACGCCGTTCCTCGTGCACATGGGGACCCTAGCCGGTACCCTGGTCGGCATGGCCCTCGTGTCCCGGTTCTGGTGCCGCTACCTGTGCCCGATGGGAGCGGTGCTGTCCGTGTTCAACAGGGTGAGCTTGTTCGGCCTTCGTCTGCGGGCCGATCGCTGCGGGCAGTGTGGACTCTGTGTCCAGGCCTGCCCGATGGGGATCGAACCCCATCGGGACATCAACTCCCCGGACTGCATCAAGTGCGGGGAGTGCGTGCCCGTCTGCAAGGCGGGGGCGCTGTCCATCGGATTCTCCTTGCCTGGGGTGAGAGGACGTGTTCCGCTACGCGCTCCTGGGGCTAGTGCAAGGGCTGACCGAGTTCCTCCCCATCAGTAGCTCCGGGCACCTCGTCCTGGCCCAGAAGCTGCTCGGGGTTGCCTCCCCGGGGGTGGCGCTGGAGGCGGCGGCGCACCTGGGGACCCTCCTGGCAGTGCTGGCCTACTTCCGAGGCGATCTGCGGACGCTCGCCACCCGCAGCCTGCGGCGTGGGCGGGAGGAGCGCCGGTACCTCGGGCTCCTCGTCCTTGGTACCGTGCCCATCGCCGTGGTGGGCGTGGCGGCGCGGGGCGTGGTGGAGCGGGCGTTTTCCGCGCCGGCCTTGGTGGGGTGGATGCTGATCGCCACCGCGGCCCTGCTCGCCGGGGCCGGTTGGTGGGGGCAGCGGACGCGCCGAGAGCAGCCTCGGGCCGGCGATGCGATCGTGGTTGGGCTGGCCCAGGCCGCCGCGATCCTCCCCGGGTTGTCCCGGTCCGGGGCCACCGTGGCCGCTGGCCTCGGGACCGGCTTGACCCCGCGGGAAGCGGTGCGGTTTTCCTTTCTCCTGTCCATCCCCGCCATCGCCGGGGGCGGGGCGTTCGCCCTGGTCACAACCCCCGGGCTCGCGGCCATGAACTGGGGCGGACTCGCTGTGGGGGCGGCGACCGCGTTCGCCGGAGGCCTCGCGGCGATCCGGTTCTTCCTCGCCGCCGTCCGGTCGCTGCGGCTGTGGCCGTTCGCCCTCTACTGCGTGGCAGTGGGGGTCGTGGCGATCCTCGTCGGTTGACCCGGGACAGACGACCCGGGCCGCTGCCCCTGGTGACCCTCGGCACCGGGAAAAGAACCCGTTCCTGAACTTCCCCGTATCCCCCGGCTTGTGACCACGGTTCATTGGTCCAGGTGACCTTGTCGTGGAGACTGGGAGCGCGGACGCGGACCGTGACCCGCCCGTGAGGAAGGGCCATGGGGGAGGGGAACGGATGAGGGCCAAAGGAACGCTTCTCCTGATGATCGCGCTGGCGCTG
>JACIWI010000029.1 GCA_014361055.1 Candidatus Bipolaricaulota bacterium | reverse complement strand
GGGTTCCACCAGAAAAAGAACGGGGGCGACGTGACCGTCGCCCCCGCCCCCGTCCCGTTGTTCCAGACTACGGCGCCGCGACGGTCAGGGTCAGCCGGGCCGTCTTGGTAATGGTTCCGCCGGTGCCCCGCACCGTGAGGGTGTAGCTCCCGACGGCGGCGGTGGCGTCCACGGCGAGGGTAATGGTGCTCACGCCGGCCGGGGCCGGGTTCGGATCAAAGCTGACCCGGACGCCGGCCGGTGCGCCTTCCGCCTCAAGCAGGACGACGTCAGCAAACCCGCCGACCCGGGTGATGTTCACCGTCACCGTGCCGGTCGCGCCCTGCTTCACCGTGACCGCGGCCGGGGTCAGGGACATGCTGAAGTCCGGGACCGCCTCCACGGTGAGGGTCAGCTTGGCCGTCTTGTCCAAGCCGCCGCCCTTGCCGCGCACGGTGAGGGTGTAGTTGCCTGGGGCCGTGGTCGCTGCGACCTGAAGGGTGAGCGTGCTCTTGTCCGCCGGGGCCGAGGCCGGGTTGAACGTCCCCGTCACCCCAGCCGGGGCGCCTTCCAGCGTGAGGGCTACGGCCTCGGTCATCGTCGCTGTGCGCTTGATGTTCACCGTCACCGTGGCGGTCGCGCCCTGTTTCACCGCGACCGAAGCCGGCGCCGCCTCCAGCGTGAAGTCCGGGGCCACGGCCACGGTCAGCTCAAGGACCGCTTCCTTCTTGAGCTTCCCGCTGGTCGCCGTCACCTTAAGCGAGTATTTCTGCGTAGGCACCGTGCTGCCCACCGTCAGGGTGAGGGTGGTCTTATCGGCGGTGGTCTTCTCTGGGTCGAACTTCGCCGTCACCCCGCTGGGGAGCCCGGTCACCGCGAACGTGACTTCTCCCTTGAACCCACCGGTACGGGCAAGGTTCACCGCCACCGTACCGCTCTTGCCCTGGGCGATGGTCGTCGTCGTAGGCTGTAGGGAAACCGTGAAATCTCCACCGCCACACCCCACCAGCACCCCCAAAACCACGGCCACGCCAAGGAACCCCATCAACCGCTTCGCTAGCTTAGTTGTCATACGCCTCCTTTCCCCCTTTACAAGTCAGCTCTGTGACTTGTGTAGCCGAAACTTAGCCGGAACGGCGATCCGCTTCAAGGCCCGGGGAACATCGGGTCATCAAGCTGACTCCCAGAGGGGGCCTTCCCTTTTCCACTTCCACTACGTCGTTCCCCGGTTGACCGCCCTTTCCGATCCCGACCACGACGGCCAAGCTTATAGCACCTTCCCGGTGGCGTCAAATGCGCGGAGATTGGTTGGGAACAAGCTTTACGTGTGCCCAATGGACCAATCACCCTTCCCACCAGGCGAGGGCCGCCTGGCCCGCACCGGGTAGCGATGCGGGGGCGGGCGCTTCCCCCGCCCCCGTTTTGCCAAAGCCAGGCCCACCCTACGGCCACTGGGTTGGCCTGAGGTGGGCGTATGGCCTAGGAGCCCCCGCAGGGCTTCTTCGGCTGCTTGGGTTTCTCTGTCTTCTTCTCCTTGAGCAGCACGCCGGATCACCCTCCTGGCCGCCCCAACGGGGCGCGGCCGACGCAGTATAGTGCGCCGTGGCCGGGCGTCAATAGGGACCACGGTCGGACGAGCAAGCACCGCTCCGCCGTTGGGCGACGCAAGCGAGGTCCTGCACGGCGATCGGGGCGACCGGAGGTGGACCGGCGCCGGTCGGTCGGGTATCACCCCATCGAGGGCGGGCTAGGACGATGCGGGAAGCCCGCGGTGGACAAGGAGGTGCGGGATGGAACCGTGGAAGTGGATCGCGCTCGCGGCCTTGATGCTGGCCATCGGATTTCTCGTGATCGAGCGGCCACCCCCGGCCGTGGTCGAGGCCTCCTTCTCCCATGACGACGTCACCCTGGCCGGGACGTTGACCCTGCCTGCCGGGGACGGGCCGCATCCGGCGGTGATCCTGATCTCCGGAAGCGGCCCTCAGAACCGGGACGGGGAGATCCCCGGGGTCCCCGGATACCGGCCGTTCCGGTGGATCGCCGAGCACCTCGCCCGCCGCGGCGTGGCCGTGCTGCGCTACGACGACCGCGGCGTGGGGGACTCCACCGGCAACCACGCCACGGCCACGTCTGCAGATTTTGCCGACGACGCCGAGGCCGCATTCAAGTACTTGCAGGGGCGAAAGGAGATCGACCCCAACCAGGTCGGGTTCCTCGGCCACAGCGAGGGGGCGACGGTCGCCGCCATGGTCGCGGCGCGGAATCCCGACGTGGCGTTCGTGATCGCCATGGCCGGCCCGGCAGTGGACGGGTACGCGCTCACCCTCAAGCAGGTGGAGCGCCTGGCGCGGGTGGGTGGGGCGAGCGACGACCAGGTGGCCGAAGCGCTTCGGCAGCAGCGTACTGTCCTCGACCTGGCGCAGGCCCAGGACTGGGAGGCGCTGGAGGGCTACCTCCATCGCCTCATCCTGGCCCAGCTCCAGGCGTTGCCCGACCGGCACAAGGCGGCCCTGGGCGACCTCGAGGCCATCGCTCGACAGCGGGTCACCCCGCAGATGGCGGCATTTCGAAGCCCGTGGTACCAGTTCTTCCTGAACCACGACCCGGCGCGGGATTGGGAGCAGGTCACGGTCCCCGTCCTGGCCCTGTTCGGCAAGCTCGACGTCCAGGTGGACGTGGACCAGAACCGCCCTCCCCTGGAGTCGGCGCTGGCCAGGGCGGGAAACCCCGACGTGACGGTGGTCGTGTTCCCCACCGCCAACCATTTGTTTCAAAGCGCGTGGGCGGGCGGCCTGGACGAGTACGCCACCCTGGCCAAGGAGTTCGTACCGGGGTTCCTGAACACGATCAGCGACTGGCTGCTCGCTCGGGTGCGGACCCGATGAGGGGGCGGTCCTGCCGAGCGGCGGGACGCAGGCTGACCTGGGTGAAGGAGGACCGGTGAACGAGTGGGGAGGAGTCGGGATGGACGAGCAGTTGGTTGACCTCTTGGTTTGTCCGGTATGCCACGGGGCCCTCGTGTGGCGAACTCAGGTACGGGCAGGCGGCCGCATCGAAGAGGGTGAGGCCCGCTGCCACGGCTGCGGCGCGACCTACCCGGTGCATGAGGGGATCGGGCTCTTCCTGACCCCCGACCTGTCGCGCCACGACCTGTGGGAGGAAGTGGAGAGCCGCCTCGCCGCTTATCTCCGCCAGCACCCGGAGGTCGAGCGGACCCTCCTCGCGACGCCGCTGGAGGGCCTTTCCCCGGCCGACCGATGGTTTCGCGCCCGGATCCTGGAGGAGCGCGGGGCGTTCGCCGAGGCCCAGCGGGCGGAGGAGCTGGCCCTAGCCGACCTCTATACCCGGGAGTGGCTGGCCTGCTACCGGGCCCAGCTCGCGTACGTCACGGAGCACCTTTCCCCCGCCGAGGGGCCGGTGGTGGACCTCGCCTCGGGCCGGGGAGGGCTGGTGGAGGAGCTGGCCCGGCGGTCGTCCCGGCCGATCGTGGCCACCGACTTCAGCCCGCGGGTCCTGCGGGCCGCCCGCCGGCGGTTCGCCTTTCTTGGGCTCGCCAGGCGGATGAGCTTCCTCGCGTGCGATGCCCGCCGGACCCCGTTCCGCGACCAGGCGGTGGGGACGATGACCACCAACCTGGGGTTGGCGAACATCGAGCAACCGGAGGGCCTTCTGCCGGAACTGCGCCGGGTTGTTGCCGGCGAGCTCCTGGCGATCTGCCATTTCTTCCCCGAGGAGGACGAGGCCAACGCCGCCGCCATCCGCAGGCTCGGGCTGGCGACGTTCCTCTACGAGCGGCCGGCGGTGGCCGCGTTCCGCGGGGCCGGGTTCGAGGTGGAGCTGGCCAACGTGCGGCGGGGGCAGGCGCGGCCCACCCCCGAGGGCGTGCTCTTGGCCGGGGCGGGGATCGACGCCCTGCCCGTGGCGGAGACGGAGCTCACCTGGTGCACATTGATCGCCCGCTAGCAGCCCGCCACGCCGCGCGAGGTCAGTCATGTCGGGGATCGGACGGCTGGCGGCTCGCCCCGGCTTGCAGGGACTGCTCAAGGGCGTCCTTGAAGGCATGGGGTCTCAAGTCACGACTGACCCCACAGCGGGAACTGGTCCTCGGGCGAGAAGTCGCCGTACTCGAAGTCCGGAACCCGTCGCCGTTCGATCGGCTTGCCGACGGCTTTCTCGATCTCGCGGACCATCAGGATGTCGCCCTGCACGGCCAACGTGAACGCCTCGCCGGATTGATGCGCTCTCCCCGTGCGTCCGATGCGGTGGGTGTATGCGTCGACCGTGTCGGGCATGTCGTAGTTGATCACGTGGGAGATGTCCGAGACGTCGATCCCGCGCGCGGCGACGTCGGTGGCGACGAGGACGTCGACCGTGCCGCTCCGGAAGCCGTCGATCGCGTGCTGGCGCTGGCTTTGCGACATATTCCCCTGCAGCACCGCGACGCGCCCCCCTTGGCGCTTCTTGAGGAACAAGGCCAGACTGCGGGCGCGATGCTTGGTGCGGGTGAAGACGAGCACGCGGCCCGTCGCCGTCCGGCGGAGCATCGCCACAAGCAGGTCCCTCTTCAGGTGATCGGGCACCGGATAGAGGGCGTGGGATACGCTCTCCACCGGGGTCATCGTCCCGATCTGCACGGTGACGGGGTCCCTTAGGATCTGGGTGGCGAGCGATCGGATATCCGCGGGCATTGTGGCCGCGAAGAACATCGACTGCCGGTTCGTCGGCAGGCGCCGGATGATCCGCCGGATGTCGGGCAGGAAGCCCATGTCGCACATACGGTCCGCCTCGTCCAGGACCAGTACCTCGACCCGGGAGAGATCGATGCTCCCGGCGTCGGCGTGGTCGAGCAGGCGGCCGGGGCAGGCGACGACGATCTCCGCGCCCCGGCGCAGCGCCGCGATCTGGGGCTGCTTGCTGACGCCGCCGTAGATCGAGACGCTGCGGACCGGGGTGTGTCTTCCCAGTTCCGCGGTCGCCTGATGGATCTGCTCGGCGAGCTCCCGGGTCGGCGCGAGGACGAGGGCGCGCACATGCCGTGCCGGCTCCTTCACCAGCCGGTCGAGGATCGGCAGCATGAACGCCGCCGTCTTGCCCGTCCCGGTCTGCGCGATGCCCAAGACGTCGCGCCCGGCGAGCACCGCGGGAATCGCTTCCTGCTGAATGGGGGTGGGTGTGCTGTAACCGACTGTCTGGACGCCGGCGAGAACGCGCCGGTCAAGAGAAAACTGTTCAAAATACACCAAGAGTCCTCCTTGACTCTTTGAGCCAAGTCGCACTCTTAGCTCGGTGACGTTCTGCAAGCTTGTCTGGCGTAACGATGCGAACCAACGCTGGCAGGTCTAATTAGAAGTATACGCGCTGCCGGCCGATTCTGCCAGTCCGTTTCTCTAGTCGCTCACGTGGGCTGGAAGGGTCAGATCGGGCCTCCGCTTTAGAGGGCAGCCCTCCCCTCTCCGGCTTCCCCTCAAGCCTCCTCCACCTCCTCGGCCCAAAGCTGCTTGAGGGTCCCCGCGTCAGCGTTGGGGCGCTTCTGGAGGGCCGCTGTGGTTGGGGGCCGCGCAGGGGGTAACCAGTGGACATGGCGGCGGGACCTAAGGCGCTTTCCCCTCAAGAAGCTCGCGAGGTCGTGGGCCCACCGCATGACCCCCGGCGCCGCGGCACATCGCCCCGCACGGGTAAACTTGGTCCAAAGTCCGCTGACTTCATGTCAACGTCGATGGAGGGAGGCGATGAGGGGATGGTGGCGGGCGGTGGTGCTTGGCACGGTGGCTACGCTCGTTGGGCACACGCTGGCGGCGGCGCTCCCCGCGGGAGCGGTGGCGGGGTGGAAGCTTTCTTGGTTGAGCGACCTCGCGTTCTCACCCGACGGCCGGTTCCTCGCCGTGGCCACGGTCGGCGGGGTCAACCTGTACCACGTTGAGACCTGGGAGCACGCCGGCACGTTTGCCGTCCCCGGGGGCCGGGCCTATGCCCTGGCCTTCGCCCCAAACGGGGAGCTCCTCGCCGCCGGGGCGTGGAACGAGGTCCGGGTGTGGGACGTAGAGGACGGGGACTTGGTCTTTACCCTCTCCGGTCCGTTCGGGAACGTGTTTGCCCTCGCGTTCTCGCCGTCCGCTCCGTACCTGGTGGTGGGAGGGGCGGACGGGTCGGTCCGGATGTGGGACTTCGGTGCGGGGAAGGCGGTTTGGGTCACCCAGGCCCACACCGCTTCGGTGCGGGGCGTCGCGTTTGCCCCGGATGGGGCCCTCCTCGCCTCCAGCGGCGCCGATCAGGCCATCCTCTGGAACGTGAACACCGGGGAGATCGTCCACGCCTTCCCCGGTCGGGCATGGGACGTGGCCTTCTCCCCCGACGGGTACTTCCTGGCGGTGGGGGCGGGGAAGGTGGTCAAGCTGTGGGACACCGCGGTAGCCCTGCCCTACCGCGAGATGTGGGGCCAGGACGGACACACCGGCTGTGTGTTCGCGGTCGCGTTCTCCCCGGACGGGCGGCTCGTCGCCTCCGGCTCCCTCGACGAGACGGTGCGGGTGTGGGATCCCGAGGCGGGTGAGGTCCTCCACCTGCTCACCGGGCACGCGGCGGCGGTGGAGGGGGTCAGCTTCTCCCCCAACGGAGCGCTCCTGGCGAGCGGATCGGGCGACGGCTTCGTGTTCGTGTGGGACATGGCCGCGCTCCCGCCGTTCGTGCCGTAGGCCGGCGATGTCCATCGAGGCTTGGATCCGCAGCCGCGTCGCGCTTGAGCCCGCGAGCTCGGCCGAGCTCCGCTACCAGCGGATGGCGTGGCAGGCGGCGGAGCCCCTGCCCGGGGTACACCGCCCGGCCGATCCGGCGCGGCCGTTCGACTGGGTGGATGCAGCCCAGATTGGGGCGTTCCTCGCCGCCCTGGGAGAGGCCAAACGGGTCCTCGACCTGGGCACCGGCGATGGCTGGCCGGGATTGCCGCTCGCCCAGTACCTCCCGCGGGTGGTGGCGGTGGACTCGGCGCCCCGCCGGGCCACCCTCGCCCAGGAGAACGCGCGGCGCCTGGGGCTTCGGAATGTGGAGGTACATACGGCCCCAGCGGAGCATCTGCCCTTCCCCGACGGAGGCTTCGACGGGGTGGTTTCCGCCACGGCCATCGAGCAGTGCGGGGATCCGCGCGCCGCCCTCCGGGAGGCCTATCGGGTCCTGCGCCCTGGGGGGCGGCTGGCGGCCACGTTCGAGGACCTGCGGGCCGAGCTGGGGGCCCCGGTGGAGGAGGAGGCTGAGCTGTACCTCGAGGATGAAGTCGGAGTGTACCGGCTCGTTCACCGGTCCCTGTCCCCGCTCAGGGAGGCCGAGTACGAGCTGCGCTTTCGGGCGAGCACCGCCGTGCGCCGGGCGGCGGAGGCCCTGGGCCCGGTGCCCACGTTCTGCGCCGCCCCGGACGAGCCCGGCCTGCGCCGGGTGACCCCGGACGACCCGGTACTGGGAATCCCGTTCCTGGAAACCGCGGTCGGGGATCTCCTGTCCGGGCGGTACTTCGAGCTCGCCCACCGCACGCCGGAGGAAACCATCGCCCTCGTGGAGGGAGCCGGGTTCGTGGACGTGCAGGCGTTCGGGAACATCGCCCGGCCAGCGAAGGCGTTCTTCTTGGCGTTGGCCGACGCCGGGCTCCTGCCGGTCCTGGCCGCGCACATGGACGGGATCGCCCTCGCCTTCGGCCGGCTGTATCCACACGTGCCCGTGGGCGGGACCAGCGTGTTCTTCCTTGTGGCGACGAAGCCGCAGGGCTAAAGAGGAGATCATGTCGCGGACGCGCATCTTGGCATCGTCGCTCGCGTTCCACCCCGAGCCGCCGGATCGGACGCTGGGCGAGGCGGTCAGGGCGGGGTTCGACGGGGTGGAGTTCCTGTGCGAGCCGCCCTGGCACCCCGCGGGCTGGCCGACAGGTCTCGTCCGAGCAGTGCGGACCGCGGCCCGCGGCCTCGCCCTGTCCATGCACGCCCCGGTGGCGGACGTGAACTTGATGTCCCCCCACCCACGGGTGCGGGCCCTGGCCGAGGAGGAGGTGGCGGCGACGCTGGCCCTGGCCGCCGCGCTCGGCGCGGGGTCGGTCACGTTCCACTTGGGGTACCGACCGGCGATGGGCACCGCCCACGATCCTCCGTGGTCGGAGGCCCTGGCCGCCGCCGAACGGCTGCGGGACCACGCCCACGCCCTCGGGGTCGACCTGTGCCTGGAGAACGATCCCAAGCTCCCTGGGGCTTACCTCTGGGACCTCGCCCGGTTCCGGGGGGTGGTTGAGGACCTCGGCCTGAGGGGGACCCTGGACCTCGGCCACGCTTGGCTCGCCCATGGCGCGGAGGCCTTGGACCACCTTCCTTCCTTGCTCCCGGCGTTGCGCGTGGTCCACCTCCACGACAACCGCGGCACGGGCGACGAGCACCTCGCGCTCGGGGAAGGCACGGTGGACCTGACCCGGGCATGGGCAGTCCTATCGAGCGTCCCGGTGGCGGTGATCGAAGTTAAGGACCCGGACGGCCTCCGCCGCAGCCGGGAACGCCTCCCCCGCTGACCGGTAGGCTTGCCCCGACGTTGGTTCTCTATAGAATGTCCTTATTGGATTGAAACAACTGAAAGCCTATATACGGGAGGAAGGCATGGCCTACCGACGGAAGGTGCAGGTGACGGGCGGGGGGACGTTTCTCGTGACCTTGCCCAAGGAGTGGGCAGATGCGGTGGGCATTGCCCAGGGCAGCACCGTGCTCCTCGTCCCCAACGATTCCGGGGCGCTGCTCCTCGTCCCCGCCGGGACGCGGGAGAAGAACCGGTGCGCGATCCCCATGAACGGGCGCGAACCCGTCCACCTCCAGCGAGACATCATCGCCCGCTACATCGCCGGCTACGACGTGATCGAGGTGATCGGCGATCGGATCCGGCCCGAAGAGCGGCGGATGGTGCGGGAGATCGCCCAGTCCCTGGTGGGCCTGGAGGTGCTCGGGGAGACCCAAGGGGCGGTGGTCCTGCACTCGGTGGTCAACGTGCGGGACTTCCCGGTGGACCAGACGATCCGCCGCATCTTCGCGATCACCCTGGCGATGTGGGACGACGCGGTGGCGGCGTGCACGGCCCGGGATGAGGAGCTGGCCCGGGACGTGGCCGAACGGGACGGGGACGTGGACCGGCTGGTGCTCCTCGTGGCCCGCCAGTTCGGGCTCCTCCTGCGGGACCTCCTCGTGGAGGAGGAGCTGAAGTTGTCGCGGTTTCAGTTCCACCACTATCAGGCGGTGGCCGACCAGCTGGAGCGGGTGGCCGACCACGCGGTGAAGGTGTCCCGGGCCACCCTTGGCCTGGCCGCGGAGCTCCTCCCGGCGGTCGGGGATCGGGTGCGGCAAGCGGCCGCGGCGTCGCGGGAGATCCTGACCGGGGCGGTGCGGGCGTTCGAGGACCGGGATGTGCCCCTCGCCAACCGGGTGCTCGCCGAGAAGGAGCGCAAGGACACGCTCGCCGGTTGGGCCCAGGCCGCGATCCGGGAGCAGCCGGAGAATGCCCACCCGATCAGCATCGTCATGGACAGTCTCCTCCGCAGCCGCGAGTACGGGTTCAACATCGCCGAGATCGCCCTCGACGCCGCGGTCCCGTTGGGCCACGCGATCGGGGAACCGAAGACCCCGCGGTCGCGGGCCTGACTCCGGCCACGAACGGGCCTTCAGTGGAAACCCGTTCAGATGTGGTTAGAGCGGGCCTCGACCATGTACACGGTGCGGGCCGCGATGTTCACCGCGTGATCGGCCACCCTCTCCAGATCCCGGATCGCCAGAAGGAGCCCGATGGCGCTGGTGGCAAGCCCCTCGGGGAACGCGTCACAGGTTCGCGAGGTCCGCATCAGGTGCTCGATCAGGTGGTGGGTGAGCTGCCAGAACAGCCGGTCCGCCCGGTCGTCCGCGTGGACCACCGCCTCGGCCCGGGCCGCATCGCGGTCCCGGTACGCGGCCAGGCTGTCGCGGAGCATGGTCAGGGCTTGCTCCCCAAGTTGGAAGAACAGGTCGCGGTCGGGAAGGAACTGAAGGTTCAGGTGGAGGTCGCGCGCGTATTGGCCCAGGTTGAGGGCGAGGTCGGCGATCCGCTCGATGTCCGTGGAGATCTTGAACGAGGCCGTGATCAGCCGCAGGTCTCCGGCCACCGGCTGCTGCAGGGCCAGGAGATCCACACAGCGGCGCTCGATGTCCAGGTACTGGGCGTCCACCTCGTCATCCCCGGCCACCAAGGCCTGGACCACCTCCGGATCGGGGTTCTGCAACAGCGAAAGGCCGGTCTTGAGCCGCTCCGCCACCACCTCCCCCATCGCCACTGTGGCCTGCCGGAGCTCCTCAAGCTCTCTTTGGTACCGCTCGCGCACCATCCCCTCACCCGAACTTGCCCGTCACGTAATCCTCAACCAGCTTGTTCGTCGGGTTCTCGAAGATCTTCTTGGTGACATCGTACTCCACCATCACCCCACCGGTGAGGAACACCGCCGCCAGGTCGCTTACCCGCGCCGCCTGCTGCATGTTGTGGGTGACGATGACCACCGTGTAGTCCGCCTTGAGCTTTGCGATCAGGTCCTCGATCCTGGCGGTGGCGGTGGGGTCGAGGGCGCTCGTGGGCTCGTCCATGAGCAGGACCTCCGGCTCCATGGCCAGGGCCCGGGCGATGCACAGCCGCTGCTGCTGGCCTCCGGAGAGGTCGAACGCGCTTCGCCTGAGTTTCCCCTTGACCTCGTCCCACAGTGCGGCCCGGCGCAGCGCCCGCTCCACGATCTCGTCGAGCTGCGCCCGCCGGCGCACCCCGTGGATCCGGGGGCCATAGGCCACGTTCTCGTACACCGATTTCGGGAACGGGTTCGGCTTCTGGAACACCATCCCGATCCGGCGCCGAAGTTCCACCACGTCCACCTTGCGGTCGAGGATGTTCATCCCCGAGAACCACACCTCCCCTTGGGCCCGTGCCCCGGGGGTGAGCTCGTACAGGCGGTTCAGGACCCGGAGGAACGTGGACTTCCCGCACCCCGACGGCCCCACCACCGCCGTGATCCGGCGGCGGGGGATGTCCAATGTCACGTCCCGCAGGACCTGCTCTCGGCCGTAGTAGAACGAGAGGTTCCGCACCCCAAACGCCACGTCCTCTCCCTGCGCCAGCGTGCGCTCCACGCGAGCTGCGTTCACGGTCACCATCGCTTCCCCTTTCGGATCCGGGCCCGCCACACCGCGGCCCACAGGTACAGGGTGAGCACGAACCCCAACAGGACGAGGGCGGTGCCATACTGGAGGTGGCGGGTCCGCCAGAATGCCGTGCTCTCGGTGGCCATCACGTACAGGTGGTAGGGAAGGGCCATCACCTCGTCCAAGGGGCTCTGGGGGAGGCGCGGCGTGTAGAACGCGGCGGCGGTGAACATGATCGGGGCCGTCTCCCCCGCCGCTCGGCCCACGGCGAGGATGGTGCCGGTGAGGATCCCGGGGACGGCCACCGGGATCACCACCGAGCGCACCACCTGCCAGCGCGTGGCCCCCAGGGCGTACGCCCCTTCCCGGAACTCCCGCGGCACGGCGCGCAGGGCCTCCTCCGAGGCCCGGATGAGGAGGGGCAACACCAGGAGCGCCAGCGTCAGCGACCCGGATAGGATGGACACCCCCAGGCCGAGGGCCTTGACGAAGAACGCCAGGCCGAACAGGCCGAACACGATGGACGGCACCGCGGCCAGGTTGTTGACCCCGATGCGCACGATCCGGGTCCAAGTACGGTCTCCGGCGTACTCCGCCAGGTAGATCGCCGCCCCCACCCCGAGCGGGAGCGCCACGATCACCGTGCCCAGCACCAGGTAGAACGTGCCCACCAGGGCCGGGAAGATCCCACCCTCGGTCATCCCCCGCCGGGGGAACGCGGTGAGGAACTCCCAGGACAGGGCCGGCGCCCCGCGGGCGGCGATGAACCCAAGGACCGCCCCCAGCGCCACCAGCACCCCGAGGGCGAAAAGCCCCAGGAGCGAAAACGCCACGAGCTCCCGCCAGCGCCGGCTCATCCGTGCCTCCCCAGGCGGTGGCCCACCATGTCCCCCACCACGTTGAGGAGGAGCGTGAACACAAACAGCACCGTGCCCACGGCGAACAGGGCGTGGTAGTGAGGGCTCCCCACCGGGGTCTCCGCCATCTCCAGGGCGATGGTCGCGGTGAGGGTCCGGGTGGGCGAGGTGAGCGAAGGCAGGAATCGGGGCGAGTTGCCGGACACCATGAGCACGGTCATCGTCTCCCCCACCGCCCGCCCCATCCCCAGGAGCACGCCGGCCAAAAGCCCGGATCGCGCCGCCGGGACGACCACGGTGCGCATCGTCTGCCAGTGGGTGGCCCCGAGGGCGAACGCCGCCTCCCGCCACGCGTTCGGCACCGCGGCCACCGCATCCTCGGTGAGGCTGGCCACGGTGGGCAAGGCCATCACCCCCAACAGGAGCGCCGCGGTGAGGGCGGTCTGCCCGGTGGGCAGGCCGAGGAGAGCCTCTAGCCACGGCACCACGATCACCAACCCGAAGAACCCGTACACCACGGACGGGATGCCGGCCAGGAGCTCCACCGCCACCTTGAGGGGGTTGCGAAACACCGTGGGGACGACCTCGCCGATGAACAGGGCGGTGGCCACCCCGAACGGCACCGCCACCGCCAGCGCCACCATCGTGACCAGGCCTGACCCCAGGATCATGGGCAGGATCCCCAGGGACGGGGGCTCGCTGGTGGGGAACCACGCCTTTCCGCCGAGGAACGCGAGGGGATCGACGGTGCGGAACACAGGGACCCCCTCACAAAACAGGTAGACGGTGATCAGCCCTAACGCGAGGAGGGAGACGCTCGCGCACCCCCACGTGACCCCGCGCGCGATCCACTCCCTGGCCCGTCCCCAGCGCCGCCCCACCCAGGAGGCGACGGCCGGCGCTCGACCATGGTTTTCCGTCATGGTGCTGCTTTCGGCCGATCCTATGAGGTCAACTGAGCGTGCGCCGGTGGCCGATCAACCGCCGATCCTGCGGATGGCGACGAAGCCCGCCTCCTCCACGGTGCGCTGCCCCTGGTCGGAGAGCACGAACATGATGAACTCGAGGACGAGCCCCGTGGGGAACCCGTCCGTGATCATGAACAGGGGGCGGGCGATGGGGTAGATCCCGGCGACCACGGTATCGCGGGTAGCCTCGACGAACGGCCCCGCCGCGTCGCGGGCCACCGGGAGGGCCTTCAGGGTTGGGTTGAGGTACCCCAGGCCGATGTAGCCGATGGCACCCGGGGTCCGCCCCACCGTCTCCGCCACGGCACCGTTGGACGGCTGGAACAGGGCGGCAGGGGCGGTCACCTCTTTGTTCTCGAGGACGAGCTCCTTGAACGACTCGAACGTGCCCGACGCGGTGTCGCGGGACACGACGACGATGGGCTGGTCACGGCCGCCGAGGTCCTTCCAGTTACGGATCTCGCCCGTGTAGATGGCCCGGAGCTGGGCGAACGTGATGCGAGAGATGGGGTTGGTGGGGTGGACGACCACCGCGATAGCGTCGTTGGCCACGAACCAGTGGTAGGGGTAGACCTTGTTCGCCACAGCCTTGGCCCACTCCGAGGGCTTCATCGCCCGAGAGGAAATGGCGATGTGGGTGGTCCTGTCGATGAGGGCAGCGATGCCCGTGCCCGACCCCCCGCCCTGGACGGAGATGACCGCCGCAGGGTGGATGGCGGCGAACTCCTCGGCGATGAGCTGGGCGATGGGGAGGACGGTGGTGGAGCCCTTGATCACCAGCGACTGGGCAACGCCGGCCAGGCCGAGCGCGGCCACGACGAACAGCGCCCCGACTGCCAACTTCACTCCGGTACGCACTTGTCCCTCCTTTTGGCCACCTCGATGGCCCGATCTATATACTTCAGGCCGCTAGTATATATTCCATGGCGAGGCATGTCAAGCCCGGGCCGGAGGCCTGCGAGGATAAACGCGATCCATACGAGATCAAATGCCCTTCGTCCTCGGCTGCACCCCCTCGGGGTGTTGCCGCGGCTGGCCAACGTTTATACTTGCCGGCGCCAGGAGGTGGGTCTTGTGATCAGAAGACTTCTGCCGATGATGGTTCTGTTGACGGTCAGCTTGTGGAACGGGCTTCCGGCCGAGCTCACCGTGGCCGTGTCCACCGAGCCGCCGGGCCTCGACCCCACCACCAACGCCGCGGCGGCGATCAAGCTCCTCCTCCAGCACAACCTGTACGAGGGCTTGGTCCAGGTGGACGAGGGTGGGGACTTCCAAGGGCAACTGGCGCGGAGCTGGGAGGTGTCCACCGATGGCCTTGTCTACACGTTTTACCTGCGCGAGGATGTCCGGTTCCACAACGGGACCCCGTGCGATGCGGATGCGGTGCGGCGGAGCTTCCTCCGGGCGATGGACCCGGCCACCCGACACGTCCGCCCCGAGTACTACCGGGGCATTGCGGACATCGAGGCAGTGGACCCGTGGACGGTGCGGTTCCGGCTGCACACCCCGGACGCGTCGTTCGTGGCCCTGCTTGCCCTGGGGGAGTCGGTGGTGGTCCCGACGGGGACCGACCTCGCCCGTCGTCCGGTGGGCACCGGACCGTTCCGGTTCGTGGATTGGCTCCCCGGCTACCACCTCCGCCTGGCACGCAACGCCGACTACTACTTGCCTGGAGTCCCCAAGCTCGACGCGGTCACGTTCCGCTTTCTCCCCGACCCGGCGGCCCAGCTCGCCGCGCTGCGGGCAGGGGACGTGGACCTGGTGGCGGAGGTGGCCCCGGAGATCGCCGTGACCCTAGCCGATGACGCCATGCTCCAGGTGATCTCCGGGCCCCAGGATCTCGTGCAGATCCTGGCCATCAACAAAGCCCGGGCCCCGTTCTCCGACCTCCGCGTGCGCCAGGCCCTCGCCCATGCGGTGGACCGGGACCAGCTAATCGCCCTGGTCTCGTTCGGGTTCGCTTCCCCCATCGGGAGCCACCTTGCCCCGACCGCCCCGTACTACGCGGACATGACCTGGGTCTACCCCTACGATCCGGCCCGGGCGCGGGAGCTCCTCGCCGAGGCCGGCTACCCGAACGGGTTCACCGCCACCCTGACCTTGCCCGCAAACTACGTGTTCCACGTGCGCACCGGGGAGCTCATCGCCGCCCAGCTCCGGGAGGTCGGGGTGACGCTCGACCTCAAGCTCGTGGACTGGGGGACATGGCTGGATCGGGTGTTCGGTCAAGCGGACTACGACCTCACCGTGATCGGGCACCCGGGCCGGCTCGATCCGGCCCTGATGCTCACCGGTTACGGGGAGGACCGGCCCGACTACTACTTCCGCCGCGGGTGGGAGAACCACGAGCTCGCCGAGCTCCTTCGCCTCGGGGCCTGCACCCCGAACCCTGCCGTTCGGCGTTCCATCTACACCGTGGCCCAGTACCTGATCGCGCGGGAGGTGGTGAACGTGTTCCTCCAGGCGCCGCACCAGATCCTGGCCATGCGCCGTGGGATCACGGGGGCGAAGGTGCTGCCCATCTACGTCCTCGACCTGCGCGACGTCGCCAAGGGGTGAGGTGCCGGGCCGCGGGATCGAGGAGGTCCCGCAGCCCGTCCCCAAGGAGGTTGAGCCCGAGCACGGTCAGGCCCAGGACGAGGCCGGGGAACACGGCTGGCCACGGCGAGCGCGCCAGGTACGTCTGGGCCTCCCGCAGCATCCGCCCCCACGCGGGCTGGGGGGGCTGGACCCCAAGCCCGAGGTAGCCGAGCGAGGCCTCGGCGAGGAGGGCACCGGCCAGGCTGACCGTGGCCTGCACGAGCAGAGGCGAGGCCAGGTTGGGGAGCATGTGCCGGAGGAGGAGCCTTATGTTGCCCACCCCAACCGCCTTCGCCGCCACCACGAACTCCCGCTCCCGCAGCGAGAGCACCCCGGCGTGGGCGAGGCGGGCGAAGAACGGGATCTGGAACAGGGCGATCGCCAGGGTGACCCCAAGGAGCCCCGGCCCGAGCACGGCCGCGAGGAGCAGGGCCAGGAGCACGGCCGGGAACGCGAGCAGGAAATCGCTCACCCGCATCGCCAACTCCCCCAGCACGCCCCCGGCGTACCCGGCGAGCCCCCCGAGCACGGTCCCCACGAGACCGCCCACCGCCACCGCGCCCGCGGCCACGGCCACGCTCGCCCGGCCCCCGGCCATGACCCGCGCCAGCACATCCCGGCCGAACCAGTCGGTGCCCATCGGGTGGGCCAGGCTCGGCGGGGCAAACGGCTGCCGGCCGAGGGCGTTGGGATCGGCCGGGAGCCACAAGAGCCCGACCAGAACCAGCCCTACGCCCAGCGCCGCGAGCAAAGCGCCCAGTGCCAGGCCAACGTGCCTCATCGGTACCGGATCCGTGGGTCGAGGAGCCCGTAGGCGAGGTCGGCCAGGGTGCTCACCGCCACCACCGCCCCGGCGGCGATCACCGCCACCGCGAGGAGGAGCGGTAGGTCCCGCCCGCGCGCCGCAGCCAGGGCGAACCAGCCCATCCCGGGGAGGGAGAACACGTTCTCCACCACGAGCGTCCCGGCGAGCAGGCGCCCGAACGTGAGCCCGAGGGCAGCGAGCACGGGGACGAACGCGTTGCGCAGGGCGTGCCGGGCGATGAGGCGCCGCTCCGGGACGCCCCGGGCCCGCGCGGCGCGGATGTAGTCCGCGGAGAGCACGTCGGCCAGCGTGGCCCGGACCATCCGCGCCAGGTACGCCCCCCGGGGCAGGGCCAGGGCCAACGCTGGCAAGACCAGGTAGGCCAGCGCCCCCGGCCGGCCCCACCCGGGGAACCCGCCCGAGGGCAGAACCCGCAGCCGCACGGCGAAGTACCCCATGAGCAGGATCCCCAGCCAGAACTCGGGCAGGGCCATCCCCAGCTGGGCGACGGCCATCACCCCGAGGTCGGCCCATCCCCCAAGCCGGACCGCTGCGAGGACCCCGAACGCGAGCGCCGCCACCAGGGCGAGGCCGGTGCTCATGAGGGCCAAGGGCAGGGTCACGCTGAGGCCACGGGCCACGAGGTCGGCCACCGGCCACCGATAGACGAGGGACTCCCCGAGGTCCCCGCGGAGCGCCCGCCCCAGCCAATCCGCGAACCGGGCCGGCCACGGCCGGTCCAGGCCTAGGGCGTCCCGGGCCGTCCGGTACGCGTCCTCGGTGGCCTCCGGCCCGACCACGAGGCGGGCGGCATCACCGGGGATCACGGTGAGGAGGAGGAACACGGCGAGCGCTACCAGGAACAGGGTAAGGCCGAAGGCGGCCGCACGGACCAGGACGAACCGGAGCATCACGGTGCCGGGGAGGGCGTCCGCCCTCCCCGACCGTCTCACCTCGCTAGCGCTGCCTGGGCCGCGGCGAGCCGGGCGATGGGCACCCGGAACGGGGAGGCGGACACGTAGTCGAGCCCGATCTCGTGGCAGAAGTGGACGGAGTGGGACTCGCCCCCGTGCTCCCCGCAGATCCCAAGCGAGATGTCGGGACGGGCGCTCCGTCCCTTCTCGACCGCGATCTTCATCAGCTCCCCGACCCCGGCCCGGTCGATGGTCTCGAACGGGTCCTCGGGGAGGATTTTGCGTTCGAGGTATTCGCGGATGAACTTCCCCGCGTCATCGCGGCTGTAGCCGAACGTCATCTGGGTGAGGTCGTTGGTGCCGAACGAGAAGAACTCCGCGGCCTCGGCGATCTCGTCCGCGGTGAGCGCGGCCCGAGGCACCTCCACCATCGTCCCCACCTTGTAGTCGATCTCGATCCGTTCTTCGTCCATGACCTCGCGGGCGATCCGGTCCACCCGCTCCCGCACAGCGCGCATCTCGTTCACGTGGCCGACGAGGGGCACCATCACCTGGGGCTTGGGATGAAGCCCTTCCCGGACGAGCTTGGCCGCGGCGCGGAAGATCGCCTCCACCTGCATGTCGTAGAGATCGGGATGGGTGATCCCCAGCCGGCACCCACGGTGCCCGAGCATCGGGTTGAACTCGTGCAGGGATTCGATCCGGGCCCGCAGCTCCGCCGGGTCCACGCCAAACCGCTTGGCCAGGGCCAGGATGTCCTTCTCTTCCTGGGGAAGGAACTCGTGCATCGGCGGGTCGAGGAGGCGGATGATCACCGGTTTGCCGTCCATGACCCGCAGGATTCCCTCGAAGTCCTCGGCCTGCATCGCCCCGAGGTGGCGCAGGGCCTGTTCCCGCTCTTGAGGGTTGGTGCCCACGATCGCCTGTTGGACGTAGGGGATGCGCCCCTCCCCGAAGAACATGTGCTCGGTGCGACAGAGCCCGATCCCTTCCGCGCCGAACGCGAGGGCCACCGCGGCCTGGTCAGGCTTGTCCGCGTTGGCCCGCACCCCGAGCCGACGACGCTGGTCGGCCCAGGCCATGAGCTTGGCGTAGAGCTGGTAGATGGGGGCCTTCTCCGGGGGCAGGGTCCTCTCGATCAGGACCTGGATGACCTCCGAGGGCACGGTCGGGATCTTCCCGGCCATCACCTCACCGGTGGTGCCGTCGATGGAGATCCAGTCCCCTTCTTTGATCGTCTTCCCGCCCACCGTCACCTGGCCGGCCTTGTAGTCGATGTGGAGGGCCTCGCACCCCACCACCGCCACCTTGCCGATCTGGCGGGCCACCACCGCGGCGTGGGAGGTGAGGCCACCGCGGGCGGTGAGGATGCCCTGGGCCACGGCCATCCCCTTGATGTCGTCCGGGGACGTCTCGTGCCGCACCAACACCACCGGGTCCCCGCCCTCGGCCAGCTTGACCACCCGGTCCGCGGTGAGGGCCATCCGGCCCGAGGCCGCCCCTGGCCCGGCGGGAAGGCCCTTCCCGATGACCTTGACGTTGGCCTTCTCCGTGGGGTCGAAGATCGGCTGCAGGAGCTGCGCGAGCTGCTCGGCCGGGTTGATGCGCAGGATCGCCTCGTCCTCGGTGATCAGGCCTTCCTCGGCCATCTCCACCGCGATCCTGACCGCGGCGAACCCGGTGCGCTTCCCGGACCGGGTCTGGAGGATGTAGAGCTTCCCCTCCTCGATGGTGAACTCGATGTCCTGCATGTCCCGGTAGTGCCGCTCGAGGCGGTCGCGGATGCGCAGGAGCTCCTGGTAGACCTTGGGCATCGCCTCCTCCAAGGACACCTGGGACGGATCGGACTTGGCCGCCTTGGCGATCGGCTGGGGGGTACGGATCCCGGCCACCACGTCCTCCCCCTGGGCGTTGAGGAGGTACTCCCCGTACAGCCGGTTCTCCCCGGTGGCCGGGTCGCGGGTGAACATGACCCCGGTGCCGGAGTTGGCGCTCAGGTTCCCGAACACCATCGCCTGGACGTTCACCCCGGTGCCCAAAGTGTCGGGGATCCGGTTCAGCCGCCGGTACTCCCGGGCCCGCTCGTTGTTCCACGACCGCATCACCGCACCGATCGCCCCCCACAGCTGCTCCCACGGGTCCTGGGGGAACACCTTGCCCGCCCGCGCGATGAGGGCCTTGTAGCGGGCGATGAGCTCGGCGAGATCGTCCGCGGTCAGGTCGAGGTCGGAGTCGACGCCGCGCTCCGCCTTGAGCTCCTCCATCGCCGCGTCGAACGGGTCCACGCCGGCCTCGCCCTCGTCCTTCACCCCCAGCACCACCGACCCGTACATGGCCAGCAGCCGCCGGTACGCGTCGCGGGCGAACCGGGAGGAGGTCTGGGCGGCGAGGCCCTCCACCGCGGCGTCGGTGAGGCCGAGGTTGAGGATGGTGTCCATCATCCCCGGCATCGACGCCGGGGCCCCAGACCGCACCGACACGAGGAGGGGGTTCCGCCTATCCCCGAACCTGCGGCCGGTGAGCGCCTCCAGATGGGCGATTCCGGCCCGCACTTCTTCCTCAAGCCCGGCCGGGTACCGCCCGCCGTGGCCGTGGTAGTAGCGGCAGACCTCGGTGGTAACGGTGAACCCCGGCGGGACCGGGATCCCCAGGCGGGCCATCTCCGCCAGGTTCGCCCCCTTGCCGCCGAGGAGCTCCCGCATCTGCGCGGTCCCATCGGCTTTGCCGTCGCCAAACAGGTACACGTGCTGTCCCATGTCTACCCCCTGACCAGGGCCCGAACGAAGTCCTTCGTCCGGAACGGTTCTATCTCATCCATCCCCTCGCCCACCCCAACCCACAGGATGGGCAGGCCAAGCGCCCGGTGGATGGGGACCACCGCCCCGCCCCGGGCCGTGCCGTCGAGCTTGGCCACCACAAGGCCGGTCAGCCCCACCGCGTCGTGGAAGAGCTGGGCCTGGGAGATCGCGTTCTGGCCCACGGTGGCGTCCACCACGAGCAGGCGCTCGTCCGGCGGGCGGCCGAGGAACTTCTCCACCACCCGGCGGACCTTGCCCAGCTCCTCCATGAGCGGGCGCTTCGTCTGAAGCCTGCCGGCGGTATCGACCAAGACCGCATCATACCCGCGGGTCCGGCCGTGCTCCAGGGCGTCGTGGACCACCGCCCCGGGGTCGGCCCCCGGGCGGTGGGCGACCACCGCGGCCCCGATCGCTTCGCCCAGGTGGACCAACTGGTCGATGGCCGCGGCCCGGAACGTATCCGCGGCGGCGAGCACAACCCGCGCCCCATCTTCCTGCAGGAGGTGGGCCACCTTAGCCACGGTGGTCGTCTTCCCCGACCCGTTGACCCCCACGAACAGGAGCACCGCCGGCCGGGCCGCGGGGAGGGCGAACACGCGCTCCGCCCCGGAAAGGGCATCCACGAGGGCCTCTTCCAACGCCGCTTGGACCGCCGCCCAATCCGCCATCCCGCCGCCGAGCCGCGTCTGGACCGCGGCGGCGATGCCGGCCGCCTCGTCCGGGCCGACGTCGGCAGCGATCAGGATCTCTTCGAGCCGATCGAGCGCCTCCCGGTCGAGCCGCCCCTTGCCGCGCACCGCGGCCTCGAGGGGCCCGAGGAGGCCGTCCCGGGTCCGGGCCAGGCCCCGCCGCAGCCGGTCCAATAGAGCCATCACATGGCCTCCGGGGCGGACACCCCGAGGATCGCGAGCCCCCGGCCAAGGACGAGCTTGAGGCCGGCGAGGAGGGCGAGGCGGGCCGGCGTGGCCGCCCCTTGCCCCAGGATCCGCACCCGCGCGTAGTACGGGTGGAACAGGGCGGCGAGAGCCTCCAGGTACGCGCACAGGAGATGAGGGGCGAAGTCGTGGGCGACAGCGCGGACCACGTCCGGGAAGCGGTCGATCTCCTTGATCAGCGCCAGCTCCTCCGGGTCGACGAGGGGGGAGAGGTCCACGGAAACGAAGTCGGCGGGGAGTTCCCCACCCTTCTCCGCCTCCCGGAACACGCTCGCGATGCGGGTGTGGGCGTACTGCACGTAGTACACGGGGTTCTCCATGCTCGTCTTCCGCGCGAGCTCGTAGTCGAACACGAGGTGGCTCTCGGGCTTCCGCATCACCATGAAGTAGCGGGCCACGTCGCGCCCGACCTCGGCCACGAGGTCCTTGAGCTGGAGGAACCGCCCGGCCCGGGTGGACATGCGCTGCACCCCCTCTCGCCCCTTGAGGGTCACGAACTGGTGCAGGCAGTAGTGGAGGAAGTCGTCCGGCAGGCCGAGGATCCTGAGGGCCAGCTTGACCTGGCGTTGCTCATCCACGTGATCCGCCCCCTGGACGTCGATCACCTGGGCGAAGCCGCGTCGGAACTTGTCGACGTGGTAGGCGATGTCCACCATGAGGTAGGTCGGGGTGCCGTCGGAGCGGATGAGGACCGGGTCCCGTGACAGGCCGTGGTCAGTGCTGCGCAGCCAGTGGGCCCCGTCCTTCTCGTACACCGCCCCGAGCTCGCACAGCCGGTCGAACACCTCCCGCACCAGCCCCCGCCGGTGCAGGTCCCCTTCGCGCGTCCACACGTCGAACCGGACCCCGATGGCGTCGAGGTCCTCGTGGATCATGGCCATCATCCGCACCACCGCCTCCCGGCGGAGGGCAGCCCGGGCAGCCTCGTCCCACGTCGGGTACCGGTCCCCCCATGCCTGGGCCAGTTCCTCGCCGAGGGCAGCGAGGTAGTCCCCGTGGTAGCCTTCCTCGGGGATCGGTTGCCCGTCGCCCAGGCTCTCGCGGTACCGGGCCCAGAGGGACTGGGCGAGGAGGTCGATCTGGTGGCCCTCGTCGTTCAGGTAGTACTCGCGCACACACCGCCAGCCGAGCTGGGCATAGGCTTCAGCCAGGACATCCCCGATCGCCGCCTGGCGGAGGTGGCCGATGGTAAGGGGGCCGGTGGGGTTGGAGGACACGAACTCGACCTGGAGGAGCCGGCCGCGGCCCTCGTCGCTCTGGCCGTACCGGTCCCCATCCCGCAGGGCCTCCCGCAGCACCTCGTGGAGGGCCCCAGGATCGAGGAAGAAGTTGACGAACCCACCTTCGGCACGCACCTCACGGAACGCGGGGTGGGAAGCAAGACGCCGGCTGAGCTCCTGGGCGATCTCGGGTGGGGGGACCCGGCGCTCCGCGGAGAGGAGGAACGCGACGCGGCTCGCGAGGTCCCCGTGTTCCGGCCGGGAGGGGCGATCCACCGGGATCTCGGCCGGAGGGGTCAACCCGAGCCCCGCCAGGGCGTCCTGGATGGAGGCCCGGACCAGGGCTTCGAGGCGCATTTACTTTTGGATCACGAACCGCATGCCCGTCTTGATCTCGCCCCCGATCTCGACGTCGATAAATCCGGGCACGACTTTGATCTCCGCCTCGCCCTCCCGTTCCACAAGGCGGCGGGCGATGGCGATGGCCTTGATAGCCTGGTTCACCGCACCGGCACCGATGGCGTGGGCTTCCACGATCCCGTGGGTTTCAAGCGCCCCGGCGATGGCCCCGGCGACCGCATTGGGATTGGACGTGGACGCGACCTTGAGGATCTCCATTGCTGCCTCCTGTCAGCCCTAGCTTGGGCGAACTCGACGTCTAAGTTTAGCATTCTAGCCCCTCCCCACGCGGGGATCAACGGCGCCGGCCGGTCAGGAACGAGCCGTTCCGGGTGGCAACACCCGTCCCGAACCGTATAATGTCCTTGGGGTAACTGGGGGAGCTCGTAAGGGCTGAGAGGAGGCAGAGGCCTCGACCCCAGAACCTGACCTGGGTAATGCCAGCGGAGGGAAGGTTACCCGTCGCCGGCAGAGCCCACGCCAAGGAGGTCGGGTGTGGGCGTCATCCTTTGTCGGGACCGATGTTCATCGAGGTGCCCCGGCCCTGCCCACGGGGCGAGGCAGGCGTGCCTCCCGCCGTTTCCCGTTCCCCCAGCGCCCCATGGTCATCCTATGATCCGGCCCCCGGTGGGGCCAAAGGAGGGCATCGTGAGGAGGATCGTCTTGTCCCTGCTGGTGCTGGGAGCGCTCGGTGCCGCCGCGAACGCCGAGCAGCTCGTGGTGTACACGTACCGGTCGTTCGTCAACTGGGGACCGGCCGCAGCCATCGAGGAGGCGTTCGAGGCGGCCCATCCGGGCGTGGACCTGGTGTGGGTGGCCCCGGCCGGAGGGCCGGAGATGCTCTCCCGCCTCATCGCCGAGCTCGCTTCCGGGGGCACCGCGGCCGACGTGTTCCTGGGGATCTCGGCGATGGACCTCCCCCGAGCGCTGGCCCATGCCGTGTTCCGCCCCTACGACCCCGCCCTCATCCCCAACCTCGCCCAGGTGCCTGAGGACCTCCTGTTCGACAGGACCGGCCATGTGGTGCCGTTCGACCACGGCTACGTCACGTTCGTGGCGAGCGCGGCCCTGCGGGAGGACCTCGTCCCCCGCACGTTCTCGGACCTCCTGCGGCCGGAGCTCAAGGGGAAGATCATCCTCCAGGACCCGCGCACCTCCACGACCGGGCTCGCGTTCCTCCTGTGGACGGTGGCCCGGTTCGGTGAGGACTGGACCGAGTTCTGGCGGGCATTCCTCCCCAACACGCTCACCATCACCAAGGGATGGTCCGAGGCGTTCGCGATGTTCGAGGCCGGGGAGGCCCCGATCGTGCTCTCCTACTCCACCGATGCCGCCTACGCCTATATCACCGCGGGCTCCCTCCGGTACCGCATCCTGACCCCGGACGGAGAGGCGGCGCGCCTGGTAGAGGGCATGGGCATCGTCCGCACCAGCGAGAAGGCCGAGCTCGCCCATGCGTTCCTCGACCTCGTCCTTTCCCCCAAGGTCCAGGAGCTGATCCCCACTTCGCAGTGGATGTTCCCGGTGAACGCGGCCGCCACCCTGCCCCCGGACTTCGCCCGGTACGCGGTGCTCCCCGAGGTCCCGGTGTTCCTCGACCCGGCGTACGCGGCTGAGCACCTCGAGGCGTGGCTAGACCAGTGGCAACAGGTGCTGGGCACGCCGTGAGGTGGCGCGGCGGGGCAGGATGGGCGCTCGCCCTCCTGCCCCTCGCCTTCCTCGCCCTCGCGTTCTTCTGGCCCCTCGCGGACGTGTTGCGGCTCGGCCTCCAGGTGGACGGCCGTTGGACGGGCGACCGTCTTTCCGCGCTCCTCGCCGACCCTTACGTGCGACGGCTCCTCCTCTTCACCCTCGACCAGGCCCTGCTCTCGGCGGCGGTGAGCCTGGGGCTTGGGTTCCCGCTCGGGTGGCTCCTCACCCGGTATCGGTTCCCCGGCAAGGGCCTCGTGCGCGCGTTCACCCTGGTCCCGTTCGTGCTGCCGTCGATCACCGTGGCCCTTGGGTTCATCCTGTTCTTCGGCCGCGCCGGCTATCTCAACCGGTTCCTCATGGGGGCGTTCGGCCTTGGAGAGCCCCCGATCCGCGTCCTCTACACCCTATGGGGGATCGTGCTCGCCCACGCGTTCTACAACGCCCCGGTGGTGGCACGGTTCGTGAACGTGGCCTGGGAACGGCTGGACCCGACGCTGGTCGAGGCGGCCCGGGTGCTGGGAACCGGGCCCGTCCGGGCGTTTCTGACCGTCACCGTGCCGCTATTGCTCCCGGCGGTGCTGTCCGCCCTCGCCCTCGTGTTCGTCCTGTGTTTCCTCTCGTTCACCATCCCCCTTGCCCTGGGCGGGGCCCGCTACGCCACGGCCGAGGTCGGGGTATACCTGTTCGCCCGGGTGTACGTGGACTTCCCCCGGGCGGCGGCGTTGGCGACCCTGATGCTGGGGATCTCGCTTGCGCTGACGTACCTGTACCTGCGCGGCGAGGGGCTGTTCCAAGCCCGGGCCGGTGGGGTCCGGGGGCAGCCCACGGTCCCGCTTCTGTCCTGCAACCGGCCGATCCGGTCCCTGTGGATCGGGTACCTCTTTCTCGCGGCCCTCGTGTTCGTGGGCCCGATCGCCGCAGTGGTCGCCGACTCGTTCCTCCGGGCGGCCCCAGGGGCAGGGAGCCCCACCCTGTACTGGTACCGCCTCATCTTCTCCCCGGCCTGGAACCCCTTTCTCGAGTCCTCGCCCGCAGGAAGCGTGGGGACGAGCCTCGTCGTCGCCGCCGGGGCCACCGCCCTGGCCCTAGCCCTGGGGGTGGCGGTCAGTTGGACCTTGCACCGGGTCCGATCCCGGGCCCTGGAGGCCCTGCTCATGGCCCCGCTCGCCGTATCGTCGGTGGTGCTGGGCCTGGCCCTCCTCTTCGCGTTCCGCCGGCCGCCCCTGGCGGCCTTTGGCCGTGGGCCGTGGGCGATCGTGCTCGCCCATGCTCTGATCGTGTACCCGTTCGTGGTGCGGGTGATCCGCCCGCTCTGGGAGGGCCTCGACCCGAACCTGGTGGAGGCGGCGCGGACGCTCGGGGCCCGGCGCCTGGCGGCGTTCCTCACCGTGGAGCTGCCCCTGCTCCGGGGCGGGGTGCTCGCGGCCGGGGCGTTCGCGTTCGCCCTATCCTTGGGGGAGATGACCGCGGTGGCGATGCTCGCAGGAGCCGGGGTGACGACGATGCCCCTTGCCATTTACCACTTCCTCTCCGCGCGCGAGTTCGGGGCAGCGTCAGCGATGGCCACGGTGCTCATCGCGGTCACGGCCGCGGCGGCATGGGCCTGGGACCGGGCCGGGGCGCGGTGGCTGGGGAGGGACCATGGCGGCCGTTGAGGTCAGGGAGCTCGTGAAGCGGTTCGGCCCGGTGGTGGCCGTGGACCGGCTGTCCTTGGCCATCGGGGACCGGGAGGTCGTGGCCCTCCTTGGCCCGTCCGGCTGCGGCAAGACCACGGTCCTGCGCCTGATCGCAGGCCTGGAGCGGCCGGACGAGGGGCAGGTGATCCTCGCCGGCCAAGACGCCACCGCCTGGCCGCCGGAGGCCCGCGGGGTAGGCCTTGTGTTCCAGAACTACGCCCTGTTCCCCCACCTCTCCGTGGCCGGAAACGTCGCCTACGGCCTCCGGTTCAAGCGTGGCGTGGACCGAAAGGCCCGGGTGCGCGAGCTTTTGGAATTGGTGGGCCTTGCGGGGTACGAGCGGCGCCGGCCCCACGAGCTTTCCGAGGGCCAAAAGCAGCGCGTGGCCCTGGCGAGGGCTCTGGCCCCGGCGCCGCGGGTGCTCCTCCTCGACGAGCCGCTATCGGCGCTGGACGCGGCGTTGCGCAAGGAGCTGCGCGGGGAGCTGCGCCGGATCCTACGCGACCTCGGGATGACCGCGGTGTACGTGACCCACGACCAGGGGGAGGCGCTGGCCCTGGCGGACCGCGTGGCGGTGATGCGGGCCGGACGCGTGGAGCAGGTGTCCCGGCCGGAAGAACTGTACCGGAGCCCCCGGACCCCATTCGTGGCGTCGTTCCTGGGGCGGGCCAACCTGTGGTCGGGGCGGGTGGTGGCGGTGGACGGGGAGCGGGCGGCGGTTGAGGTGGCCGGGGAGCGGTTCTCCGCTGTGCGCGGGGAGGCCGCTCCAGGGGACGAGGTGTACCTGTTCTTCCGCCCGGAGGCGGTTGCGGTGGGCGAAGGGCCGTACGTGGCGGAGGTCGAGCGCGTGGAGTACCTCGGCGACCGGTGGGAGGTCCATGCCCGGTTCCGCGGCCTGCCCCTCATCCTCCTTGTCCCAGAGCCCCGGACGCCCCCCTCCGGTTCGCCCTTTCCCAGGCCCAGCTCATCCCGCACCGGCCGTAGCGGGGAGCCCGTGCTCCCTCCGGCCAGCGGGGCGGGGGGTGCATGCCGGCGCTCACAAGGAGGAGCACAGCCCGCCGTGTCCCACTAGAATTGCGGTCACATGCGCTGCGCCGGCACTTGGAGCCGGCGGGCTTGACGGCCCCGGCGCATGGGGGTGGAGGGATCCGGAGGAAGTTCTCGGTGCTTGGAAGACCCCCAGCGCCTGGAGGTGGTGGTCCTTCGACACGATGTCGTCGGAGTACTACATGCAAAATGTGGCATGACAAAATTGGACCCCCAACCTGGCCGAACTTTAACGCAAGACTGTGCCGAGTTCGGTTGCCCTTCGTCTTGTACTCCCTTCGGTGGAGCTGCCCTTTGTCTTCAACCCAACTCTTAGCACCATAGCATAGATGGTTATGCTCTAGGATTGCACTTCAACTTTTGCGGGGGAGCATCATCAAGAGGATTAAAACAGCCGCTCTAGCATGCGTACATCCCTAAGGACCTTGAAAGAGTACCCGCCCAGCAGGATTCCTATACCGATGAGGGCCACCAACGAGAGCTTGATGTCTATTATTTCCGGAAAACCTAGATGAGGCCTGATTAGGTTCACTGCATGCGTTGCCGGATTGATGAGCAAAATCATGGCGTAAGCGCGCGGCAGGTCCTGAACCCCGTAATAGATAGGGGCAGCAAGCAGTATCAGCCATGACAGCAAAGGGAATATCCCCTGATCCTTGAAGGGTTTTCTAACCACGAATCCTAGGAAACATCCCAATGAGGTCATCGCGAGCAGGGAAA
>JACIWI010000028.1 GCA_014361055.1 Candidatus Bipolaricaulota bacterium | reverse complement strand
GTATTGACACGCCGCGGCCACCGCTTCCACCAGCGTCTCCCGCTCCGGCCGCACCGCAGAAGTGAGCTCCCACGCTGCCTCCTCCCACAGATGCCCCCGGTCCCGATCCACGAACTCCCCCTCCGGCCGGGTGCAGCGGGCGAGGGCCAAGGTATTGCAAGCCACCAGGTGCCCGTCCACCCGCACCGCGCAGCAAGGCTGGCGCGGCACGGCCCGGTCGAGGTCGCCCCGTTCCAGATACCGGCGCTCCGGCCACCGCGATTCGTCCCAGCCGCGGCCCACCACCCACTCCCCGGGGCGGGCCTTGGCCGCCTCCCGCAACCGGTCCACGGCCTCGGAAAGCGACCAGGCGGAACCGAGGTCCACGTAGAACGTGCGTTCCAATCCCACCCGGACGAAATGGGTGTGGGCATCGAAGAACCCGGGGAGAAGGGCCCGCCCGTGCAGGGGGATGACCCGCGTGGCCGGGCCGCGCAGGCGTAGGATCTCTTCGCTCCGCCCTACCGCGGCGATGCGCCCGCAGCGGACGGCCACCGCATCCACCCCTGCCTCCCCACCAAGGATCGATCCCCCGTGTAAGATCAGCTCAGCCGCCATGGCTCAGGCCATTATAGTCAGGGGGGCCGTCCGCCCGGGAGAGGAGGTAGGATAGGGCCGTGGACACGAAGGTGCTCTCCGCGGACGCTTCAGGGATCGCCGCCGCGGCGGAGATCATCCGGGCCGGGGGATTGGTGGCCTTCCCCACCGAGACCGTGTACGGCCTGGGAGCGGACGCCCTGTCCGCCGAGGCGGTGGCCCGGGTCTTCGCGGCCAAGGGGCGGCCCCGGTTCGACCCGATCATCGTCCACGTGGCCTCCCCCGAGGAGGCGGAGCGGCTATGGGCCGCTGTGCCCCCACTGGCGCGGGAACTGATGGCCCGGTTCTGGCCCGGTCCCCTGACCCTGGTCCTCCCCAAGACCCCCCGGGTTCCGGAGGTCGTCACCGCCGGGCTTCCCACGGTGGCGGTGCGCATGCCGGCCCACGAGGTGGCCCTGGAGCTGATCCGCGTGAGCGGACGCCCCATTGCCGCCCCCAGCGCCAACCGGTTCGGGCGCCTCTCCCCCACCCACCACGAGGCGGTCCTTGCCCAGCTTGGGGGGGCGATCGAGGCCGTGCTCGCCTGCGGACTGACCCCGGTCGGGGTCGAGTCCACCGTGCTGTCCCTGGTGGACGATCCGCCGCGGGTCCTGCGCCCAGGGGGTACCCCCCTGGAGGCCCTGCGGGAGGTGATCCCGAACCTCCGGGTGAACCCGCCCCACGGGCCGTCCGCATCGCCGGGAACCCTCCCCCGCCACTACCTCCCCGCGACCCCCCTCTACCTCCTCGAGCCCGGCCCCCCCGAGGATGGGGAGGGTGTCGACCGCATGCGCTGTGGGTTCCTCGCGTTCCGGGATGGGTGGCACGGGTTTGGCCGGGTGGAGGTGCTGTCCCCGCGAGGGGACTTGGTGGAGGCGGCGGCCCGGTTCTTCTCGGCCCTGCGGGCCCTGGACGAGGCGGGGCTTGCCGCCATCGTGGCCGAGCCGGTGCCGGAGGAGGGCTTGGGGGTGGCGATCATGGACCGGCTGCGGCGGGCCGCATCCGGCCGGGCCCGCCTGAGCGAGCGGCACGCGTGGCCCATGCGATAGGAGGATGCCCCTGAGAGGGAAACGGGTGGCAGTGCTCGTGGCTGACCTCTATCAGGAGCTGGAGTTCTGGTACCCCTATCTCCGGCTCCAGGAGGAGGGGGCGAAGGCCGTGGCGGTGGGGCCGGAGGCGGTGGAGTACAAGAGCAAGCTCGGCTACCCGGCCAAGGCGGAGCTCGGCGCCAAAGACATCCGGGCCCAGGATTTCCACGCCGTGGTCATCCCCGGCGGGTACGCCCCGGACCACCTCCGGCGGAGCCCCGAGCTCGTCCAGTTCGTGCGGGCGATGGCGGAGGCCGGCAAGCCCGTGGCCGCGATCTGCCACGGACCATGGATGCTCTGCTCGGCCCAGGTGGTGAAGGGAAGGAAAGTGACGAGTTTCTTTTCCATCCGAGATGATCTTGAGAACGCCGGGGCGATCTGGGTGGACGAGCCGGTGGTGGTGGACGGGAACATCATCACCTCCCGGGTCCCGAGCGACCTCCCCGCGTTCATGCGCACCATCCTCGCCGCCCTCGCCGCGTAGCCAGGCGCCATGAGGTTGGCCGATGAGCCGTCCCTCTTGATGGGGGGCTCACCCTCTCCCACAGCGGGGAGAGGGGCCTGAAGGCCTTCGACATGGGGCTCGGTAGAACACCTGCGGCGTCAGGAACGCCTATCTGACCGGCGTTCTTCAGGTAACCGCGCCTCCACCCGCACCGTCGCCGACCGGACGGCCTGAACCACCTCTGCCGGGGAACGCGCAGGACCGCGCTCCCTGGGCGGGGGCGCCAGCGCCACGCCCCGCCCGGCCAGCCACGCCCGGGCGCGGTCGGCGGCCACGGCGAA
The DNA here is from genome assembly GCA_014361055.1 of Candidatus Bipolaricaulota bacterium. Lineage (GTDB taxonomy): Bacteria > Bipolaricaulota > Bipolaricaulia > Bipolaricaulales > Bipolaricaulaceae > JACIWI01. The sequence continues at coordinate 18,575 of JACIWI010000028.1, read as the reverse complement.
CCCCACTTCTTGCCCGTCTTCCATGGCCAGGGTGCCGCCAACGATCCCGATCACCTCGCCCGACATGTTCAGCAGGGGGGCCCCGCTGTACCCCGGCAGGAATTCGCCCTGGACGGCGACGAGGTTCCCCAGAACCGCGCCGCCCGGGCCGATCGCCCGCCACCCGACCCCGAGCACGTCGCCCTCCACAGCCGCCATGACCACGCTCCCGGCGGGAAACCCCACCGCCACCACTCCTTCCCCCACCTGGACCGTGGCCGAGTCGCCCAGCACCGCCGCCGGCACCGCCCCCATGCCCGGCACCGCCAGAAGGGCGAGATCGTGCTCTGCGCTCACCGCCACCACCTCCGCCCGGTGGCGCCGGCCGTCCCGCTCCACCGTCACCGCGCGGGCATCGCGGACGACGTGAGCAGCGGTGAGCACAAGACCTGATTCGGCGATCACGAACCCGGTGCCCGACCCCAGCCGCTCCGGCGGCAAGAGGCCCCGGATCAGCGGGGCCAGGAGGGCCCCGGCCACCACCAGGACCAACACGGGCACCCACCATCGGCGCGGCCGGGGCGGTTCCTCGGGTTCAGCCCACGGTCCCTCGAACGGATCCGGTGTCCCGTCGTCCAGCGGAGATCCGATCACGCCACTCCCTCGACACAGGGGCAGATCAGAGAACCCACCTTGGGCCAGTTGGAACGCGCGACCGTCCGCCCCGGGCCTTGACCGGGGGGGTCACCTCCGGCGTCGGTGCCGCCCCCTCCGCTCCTCCGGCACCGGCCTGGGTCGCGCTTCTGGGGTCAGGAGCCCGCGCAGGAGCCGGCGGTACCCCTCCGCCCCCTTGGCCAGGTCGGCCGTGGAGATGCGCTCGTCCGGCTGGTGAGCAAGGGCCTCGTCTCCCGGCCCGTAGCCCACGGTGGGGATGCCCCGCCGGCCGCACGACTCCACCCCGTCCGTGGAGAACCGCCACACCCGCAGCGGAGGCTGCGAGAGCGCCGTCCACGCCCGCTCCACCCACGGGTGGCTCGGGTCCATCCACCACGCAGGGAAGAAGTACTGGGCGGTGAGCTTCTCCCCGGTGTACGCGGTGAGCTCCCCCTGCTCCACCAGGGTCTTCACTCCCAGCTCCTCGTAGTCGGCGAGCACCGAGTCCGGGGTCTCCCCGCGCACGATGCGCCGGTCGACGAGGGCCCAGCACCGGTCGGGGACCAGCGGACCGCAGGTGGGGGTGCCCACGGCGACCACCGTCGCCGACCCCCGGCCGAGGGCCGGGTCCTCAGGCAAGGGGACGGCCAGGGCGTAGGGCAGGGCGTCCACCATGCGCTCGATCGCGTTCTCCCCGAGCTCGGGCATCGCGGCGTGGGCGGTGCGGCCGAGGGCCTCCAGGCGCAGCACGGCCCGCCCCCGGTGCCCGATCCCCAGGCGCAAATCCGTGGGCTCGCCGAGTACCACCAGGTCGGGGCGGCTCACCCCGTCCAGCACCCGTGCCAGCACCGTCCCCTCGGCGGTCTCCTCGTGGGGCACGTACACGAGGAGGAGCGTCCCCAGGAAGTCACGGGCCGCGGCTGCCGCCCCGGCGATCTGGGCGGCGATCGCCCCCTTCATGTCCACCGCCCCACGGCCGTACAGCATCCCGTCGGCAATCTCCGCTCCAAACGGGGGATGGACCCACGCCCCCGCATCCCCGGGGGGCACGTTGTCCAGGTGGCCCTCGACCATCACCGTCGGCCCGTCCCCACGGGAGAGCTTTCCCACCACCGCGCCGAGCGGACCCCGTTCGGCCTCGCAGAACGTGCGGAGGACCCGGAGCAGGTGCTCCGCCACCGCCCCCTCTTCTCCGGAGGGGCTGGGAATGCGCACCAGTTCTCGAGCTAGCTCGATAGGATCGATCATGTCAGATGGATCTCCACGATGTCCTTGTCCTGGACCACGTGGTCCAGGGGGGCATGTTGGCCATCAAACCGGCCCGAGCCCCACAAGCGCACGTAGCGCAGCCGATTTGCGAAGCCCTTGTGGATCTGGTCTACCACGTCGAGTACCGTCGCTCCCTCCCTGATCGTATACGGCTTGCTCAGGTCCGGCGGCTGGCCAGGCTTTTTCGTGTACACCCGCACCACCCCCGCCACCCGGAAGATGGCCCGTCGCACGTCCTCCAGGCCTTCCCCGGTCACGGTGGACGCTGCCGCTGCCGGAAACCGGCCAACGGCCCACTCCCGGAGCTCGCTCGCCCGGGCCGGAGCCAGGTCGACCTTGAGCCCGATCGCCAGTGCCCGGCGCTCCACCGTCCGCCAGTCCACCTGGCGGCTGGCCCCTGCGGTGACGCGGATGTGGCGCTCCGCGAGGAGCGCCATGGCCTCCTCCGCCTCCTCTTTCCACTGCGCGGAAGACAGGTCCACACACAGCGCCACCGCGTCGGCCAGGCGGATGAGCCCATACACCCACCCTTCTGTGAACTCCCGGGTGATGGGGGGGAGGTCCACGAGCTGGATCTGGATGTCCTCGAACTCCATCATCCCCGGCAGGGGCTGGAAGGTGGCCATAGGGTAGGAGGTGATGAGTGGGGTGGCATTGGTGAGCGCGGCGAGAAGGGAGGACTTCCCGGCGTTGGGTGGCCCCACCAGGGCCACCTGGGCCGCGCCCCCCCGGTCCACGTGGTACGTGACCCCGCCCTTACCGGACCGGCGCCGCCCCTCTGCCTTCTCCTTGAGCTTGGCGATGCGGCGCTTGATGTCGGCCTGCATCTTCTCTGTCCCCTTGTGTTTGGGGATGGTGGCCAACATCTCCTGAAGCGCGTCCAGGCGCTCGTCGTCCGTCTTGGCCCGGTTGAAACGGTCCCGGGCGGCGATGAACTCCGGATTCAGGTTGGCCGGCATCGTCTTCTCCCATCGAGGATTGTAATGGTCGGAAGAATTGGGTTCTAGCATCCGGACCTTCAGGCCGGTATAGTTGACCACCATGGCCAACCGAATCTGTGCGATGTTTGGGATCCGGTACCCCGTGTTCCTCGGGGGCATGGCCCACGTGTCCCGCGCCCCGCTCGTGGCTGCGGTGAGCGAGGCCGGCGGCCTGGGGATCCTCGCCAGTGGGGGCCTACGCCCGGAGGAACTGGAGCGGGAGATCGCCGAGGTCCGCCGCCGTACGAACCGGCCGTTCGGGGTGAACCTGATGCTGATGGACCCGAGCGCCCCCGACCACGCCGCGGTCGCGGCCCGGGCGCGGGTGGCGGCGGTGACCACCGGGGCCGGAAACCCCGGAAAGTACATGGATCCCCTCAAGGGGGCGGGGATCAAGGTGTTCCCGGTCATCCCCGCGGTGGCCCTGGCGGTGCGGATGGAGAAGCTGGGCGCGGACGGCATCATCGCCGAGGGCATGGAGGCCGGGGGGCACATCGGCACGGTCACCACGATGGCCTTGGTGCCCCAGGTGGTGGACGCGGTGAGGATCCCGGTGGTGGCCGCCGGGGGGATCGCCGACGGCCGTGGGATGGCCGCCGCGTTGGCGTTAGGGGCGGAGGGTGTCCAGATGGGGACGCGGTTCCTCGCCTCGGAGGAGGCTCCGGTGCACCCCAGCTACAAGCAGGCCGTCGTCAAGGCCGGGGACCGGGACACCATCGTCACCGGACAGACGTTGGGCCGGCCGGTGCGGTGCCTCCTCAACAAGCTCACCAAGACCCTCGCCCAGTACGAGCAGGAGGGGCGATCCCCGGACGAGTTCGAGGCCCTCGCCGTGGGCGGCCTCAGGCGGGCTGTGTACGACGGAGACCTCGATACAGGGTCCCTCATGGCCGGGCAGATCGCCGGCCTGATCCGCGAGGTCCTTCCGGTGCGGGAGATCATGGAGCGCATGGTCGCCGAGTGCCGGACGCTCCTCGGCCGGGACCTGGGGTTTTAGGCCATGAGCGTGGTCAATCCCCGCACGGAACGGGACCTCGAGCTCGCCAAGGTCCTGGAGCGCGTGGCCGCGTTCGCCTCGTCGTCCCTCGGGGCGGAGGCGGTGCGGGCCCTGCGGCCGTCGAGCGAACGGGAGATGGTCGCCCGCGAGTTCGCCCTCGTGCAGGAGATGGAGAAGGCGGTGCGGGATGGATTCGCCCCCGGGGCCCTTCACGACCTCGCCCCGATCCTCGACGAGGCCAAGGACCGCGGGAGCCTGGACCCGGAGCGGTTCCTGACCGTGGCCGCGACCCTCGCCGCGGCAGCCGACATCCGCCAAGCGCTCGCCACGTCGAAGCTCCCCGGCCTCGCTGAGCTTGCGAAACGGCTCTCGGACCAAACCGGGCTCCTCGCGGCCATCTGGCGGGCGATCGACGAGCGGGGAGAGATCCGAGACGACGCCACCCACAAGCTGCGGTCTTTGGCGCGGGAGCGGCAGGGACTGGTGGACGAGATCACCGAGGCCCTGCGTCGGTTCCTCGACCGCAACCGCGACCTCGTCCAAGAGCCGGTGGTGACCCAGCGCGGAGGCCGATTCGTGATCCCCCTCAAGACCGGGGCCCGCGGGGCATCGGTGGTGGTCCACGAGACCTCGGCCAGTGGCCAGACCCTGTTCGCCGAGCCCGCCCCGGTGGTTCAGCTCAACAACCGCCTGCGCGAACTGGACGACGAGATCTGGCGGGAGCGGCTGCGGATCCTGGTCGAGCTCACGGAAGCCCTCCTGCATGAAGAAACCCACCTCCGCCGGGACCTGGCGGTGCTGGCCCGGCTGGATTCCCTGTATGCCCGGGCCCGCTACGCCCAGGCGGTGCGGGGCGCGGTGCCGACCCTGGCCGAGGACGGGCGGGTGGAGCTGGTGGAGGCGCGGCACCCGCTCCTCGGAGAACGGGCGGTTCCGGTGTCCATCGCGTTCGGCGGGGCCAAGCGCGTCGCCGTCATTACCGGACCCAACACCGGCGGGAAGACCGTCACGCTGAAGACGATCGGCCTCCTCACCCTGATGGCCCAGAGCGGTATCCCCATCCCCGCCTTGCCGAGCACCGTGCTCACCGTGTTCCCGCGCGTGCGGTCCGACATCGGCGAGGAGCAGTCCATCGAGCAGAACCTGTCCACCTTCTCCTCGCACATGAAGAACATCGTGGAGATCCTCGGCGAGACCGACGAGCGGACCCTGGTGCTCCTGGACGAGCTCGGGGCTGGGACCGACCCCCAGGAAGGGGCGGCGCTCGCTCTCGCGATCCTGGAGCGGCTCCTCGAAATCGGAGCCACCGCCGCGGTGGCGACCCACCTCACCCCCCTGAAGCACTTCGCGATCTCCCACCCGGGGGTGCTGTCGTGTTCGATGGAGTTTGACCTCGAGACCCTATCCCCCACGTACCGGGTGCAGGAGGGGGTGCCCGGGCGGTCGTGCGCCCTGATCATCGCCGAGCGGTTGGGGCTCCCGCGGGAGCTCGTCGAGGCGGCGCGGGGGAAGCTCACGTCCGGGGAGATCCAGGCCGAGGAGGTCATCGAGGAGCTGGAGCGCGAGCGGAGCGCGGCCCGTCGGTTGCGGGCCAACCTTGAACTGGAGCGGAAGGCCGTCCGCAAGATGTGCCAGGACTACGAGCGGCGGCTCCTGGCGCTCCGGGAAAAGAAGGCCGAGGCCCTGGGGCAGGAACTGGCCCGTCTGGAGGAGGAGATCCGATCTGCCCGCAAGGAGCTCGCCGAGCTCATCGCCCAGGCCCGCGCCGCGGAGTCGGCCGAGGAGCGGCGGAAGCTCCTGCGCCGGGTGGAGGAGGTGGCCGCCAGGGCGCCCCCGCCTCCGCCCGAGGCCCGTCCGGCCCCGAAGCTCACGGAAGGGGCGACGGTGCGGGTGCGGGCGACCGGGGCGGTGGGCACCGTGCTGCGGGTGGACGGGGACCGGGTGGAGGTGGAGGTGAAGGGCCGGCGGGTGGAGCTCCCCCCGTCGTCGCTGGAGGCGGCCGAGCCCCTGCCCCCGCCGCGGGCGGCCGGGCCGGTGCTCCCCTCCGTGGAGCAGGTGAGCCTGGAGCTTTCCGTGCGCGGGCTGACCGTGGCCGAGGCCGAACGCGAGGTCACGGCGTGGCTCGATCGGCTCCTCCGCGCCGGGATCCACACCGGCCGGATCGTGCACGGCAAGGGGACCGGGGCCCTCCGGCGGGCCCTCCACGGGTACCTCGCACACGTGCCCTACGTGAAGCGGTTCCACCTTGCCCCGCCCCAGGAGGGCGGCGACGGGGTGACGATCGTGGAGCTGTGATCCCCCGATAGGACTTCGTCGCGCTCCGCGATCTCCAGCCCGAACCGCCCATCTGTCCACAGATCGGAGCGGGCGTGGTACCATCGTCGGGCCGTGAGCGCAAGGCTCCTCGTTCTCAGAGCGGAACGGCTCGACCTCTTTCCTTGCCCGCTTGCGGTGGCCCGGGCGGCGCTGCGGGATCGGGGGGAGGCGGAGACCCTGCTGGGCGTTCACGTCCCCGCCGGATGGCCGGGGGAGGAGCTCATCGGGATCCTGCCGGACTACGTGCAGGAGCTCGAACGGGATCCTTCCCTTCTCGGTTGGGGGGTGTGGGTCATGGTCCACCGGGCGAGATGGAGGATCGTGGGCGACCTCGGGTTCAAGGGCAAGCCCGATATCAACGGAACCGTGGAGATCGGATACAGCGTCCTGCCTGAGGAGCGCCGGCAGGGGTTCGCTACGGAAGGGGCGCGGACGCTGGTGGCCTGGGCACTGGCCCAACCGGGCGTGGCCCGGATCGTCGCAGAGTGCGTCGAGGACAACATCCCATCCATCCGCACCCTGGAGAAACTCGGGATGCAGTTCCGCAGCGCCTCTGACGGCTTCCTCACCTGGGAACTGGGGAAGCCTACCGGCGCAGGGTAATTTTACGGCGGTCCCCGCCGACGAGCTCGAGCCGCACCCAAAGCGCTCCCGCCGGGATGAGGGCGGCGATACGGTCCGCCCACTCCACCGCCGTTACCCCTTCCTCGGGAGGGAGGAGGGCGGTCAGCCCGACCTCGACGAGCTCCTCGGGACGGGCGATGCGGTAGGCATCGAGGTGGTGGAGGGGCAGCCGTCCCCGGTACGTCCGGGCAAGGATGAAGCTCGGGGACAGGACCTCCTCCTTCACGAACAACCCCCGGGCCAGCCCCTTGACGAGGGTCGTCTTCCCCGCCCCGAGCTCCCCCACCAGGGCCACCACATCGCCATGGCGGAGGTCGCCGGCGAGCCCCGCCCCGACTTCGGCCGTCTCCTCAGCGCCGTCGGTGATGACCACCCGCTCCATCTACGTGCGGAGCCCCGCGCCCAGCGCGGCCAACCGGCCGAGGATCCGGGCCACTGCCGCGTCTACCTCCTCCGAGGAGAGCGTCCGCGCCGGATCGCGGAACGCAAGCTCGTAGGTCAGGCTGACCTGGCCGGCGGGGACGCCCGGGCCCTGGTAGAGGTCGTACAAGAACGCGGATTCCACCAGGGTCTCGCCGAGGATCGCCGCGCGGACCTCCCCCTCCGGCACGCCCCGGGGGACGAGGAGGGACAGATCCCGCCTGGCTGCCGGGGACCGGGGCACGGGCTTGTACTGGACTGCCCGCGCCGCTGCAGCGAGCGGGGCCAGCTCAAGCTCCAGCGCCAGGGCCCGCCGCCCGCCGGGGAGATCCTGCACAAGCTCCGGGGCCAGTTCCCCCAGCCAGCCGATGGGCCGACCGGCCAGGACCACGCTCGCCCGGCGCGCCGGATGCAGGCGATCGTCCGCGCACGGGGCGAGCTCAACCTCGGGCACGCGCAGGGCGGCGAGGAGGGCGTCCAACACCCCCTTGAGGTCGGCTGGGGCGTACTCGGCCTTGCCCGCAAGGGGGATGGTGGGACGGCCAGCCAATGCCACCCCGACCCGTTCGTCCTCATGGACCTCGTCCCCTACCCATGCGAACACCCGGCCCACCTCGAACAGGGCCACCCCAGGGGCCTGCGACTCCAGGTTCTCCCGCACCGCAGCCAAGAGCCCAGGAAAGAGGCTCGCCCGCAGCCCATCCTGGCCTTGGGCCATCGGATTCCGCAGCCGCACCTCCGCCTCCCCCGCCGGCACCAGCCCGAACGTGTAGACCTCGGTCAGGCCGAGGGCGACCAGGACCTCCCGCACCCGATCGGCGAACCCCTCCCGGGGGTCCTTCGTCCCCACCCGGGGCGCCGCCACGGGCGGGACGGCCGGGATCCGGTCATAGCCGTACAGGCGGGCCACTTCCTCGATGAGGTCGATCTCCCGGGCGAGGTCCCGCCGGAACGGGGGCACCCGCGCCTCCCACCGGTCCCCGCGGTCCTCGACCGCCAACCCCAGCCGGGCCAGCCCTGCGGCGACCTCGGCCTCGGGCACCGCGGTCCCGAGGATCGCGTTCAGCCGGGCCTTGCGCAGGGCCACCACCGGGGTTCGCCCAGGGGCGAGGTACGCGTCCACCGCGCCGCGGGCGATGCGCACCGGGGCGTGGCGGGCGAGGAGGACGCAACACCGGCGGGAGGCGAGGTCCGCCGTCTCCGGGGGCAGGTCCCGCTCGAACCGCAAGCTCGCCTCGGTGCGGAGCCCCAGGGCCCGCCCGCCCCGCCGGACCCGGGCCGGGGAGAAGCTCGCCGCCTCCAGAAGCACCGTGCGCGTGCCGTCGTGGACCTCGGCCTCCGCCCCCCCCATCACCCCGGCCACCGCCACCGGACGCGCCCCGTCCGCGATCACCAGCACCTCCGGGGAAAGCTCGCGGTCCACCCCGTCCAGGGTGCGGATGCGCTCCCCCGGCCGGGCCCGGCGCACCACGATCCGCCCCTCCGCGAGTTTCCCGTGGTCGAACGCATGCAAGGGATGGCCGAACTCGAGCATCACGTAGTTGGTGACGTCCACCACGAACGTGAGCGGGCGCATCCCGGCCTTGAGGAGCCGCGCCTGAAGCGGCAGCGGCGATGCCCAGGGCCGCACGTCCAGGACCAGGCGGGCGATGTACCGGGGGCAGTCTACGGCGGACTCCACCTCCACCGCCGTGAGCGCGCTGGCCTCGGGCCCTTCTTCGGAAAAGGCAAGGTCTGGTTCCCGAAGATCGGTGCGGAACAGGGCCGAGATCTCCCGTGCGATTCCATACAAGCCAAGGAGGTCGGGGCGGTTGGACGTGATCTTGAGGGTGAGCACGGTGTCCGGGAACTCGAGGAGCGGGGCCAGGTCTGTTCCCACCTCGAGCCCCACGGGCAGGTTCCAGATCCCGCCCGACTTGGCCTCCAGGCCCAGCTCCTGACGGGACAGGATCATCCCGCAGCTCCGGACGCCGCGGATGGTGGCCGGGGTCACCTCCCCCACGGGCAAACGGGCCCCGGGCACGGCCAGGGGAACCAGCCCCCCCACCTCGACGTTGGCCGCGCCGCAAACCACGGTGTACCCTTCCCGACCCACCTCCACCTGGCACACCGAGAGGCCCGCCCCCTTGGGGTGGGGTTCGCTGGCCACGACCCGGCCCACCACCACGCCCTCCGCCGCGTACGTCTCCGCCCGCTCCACCTCCAGGCCGGCCAGGGTCAGCCGCTCGGCAAGGTCCTCCACCGGGATCTTCGGGAGCTCCACGTACTCCGCGAGCCACCTCAGGGATGTCCGCATGACCCGTCCTCCTTACTGGGCGGCCTGGATGCCGAAGTAGAGGATACCCGTCCCGGTTGGGGACAAGGGCCAAGCCATGCCCAGCACCCCGGTGAACCCGATCAGCCCGCCGAACGCCTCGACCTGGACCACCAACTCCCCGCCGACCTCGGCGTAGGTGGGGATCATGGTGGGAAGGGCGTCGTGGTCCCAGACCCGGCCCGCGGAGAGGTAGAGGCGGGGGCGGACCTCGGTCACCAGGGCCGCCCCGCCCAGCGAATAGCTCGGGCGCAGCGGCGGCAACCACAGCCACCCGGAGACGAAGGCTTTCCGTTCCCCTCGCGGGAGCGGGGAGGCGGGGCCGACCGTGAGCGCGCGGAGCTCGGGAAGGGAGAACAAGAGCTCCGTCGGGAGCCCCGGGTCAGCGAGCCCCACGGACAACGTGAGGCCGAAGTAGGTGTGGGGAGCAAGCCCGACGAGCTCGCTGTGGGCGACCGCGATCCGCTGTCCACGGCCGGGCAGGGCCAGGAACGAGAGCCCTCCCCCATGGACGCGGCGGATCATCTCTTGCCAGGACAGGTCCAGGCCGAGGGTGAGGTAGGGCCGGCGGGCGACGGTCACCGTCACATCCCCCACAGGCTCCCAGTACGTGCTGGTCGCCCCGGTGGGAGGGGTGGCCCACAGCGTTCGGGTCACGGAGAACGCCCCCACCAGCGTGTCGCTGATCGCCCCCCAACCCTGCACTTCCCAATCCCGCCCGTACCGAACCCACCCCCCGGCCGCCGACGCCTGGGGGTACACCGCCCACCCGAACCGGTCGAGGTAGCTGATGGCCACCCCGCCCGACTCCACGTCCGGCCGGACCAGGTACCCGTCCAAGGGCAGGGCGTTGCCCTCGGTGGCCACCACGAACCGCCGCGGCCACACGTTGTTCAGCCGGTCCACATCCAGGACGTGGTGACCGGGGTCCACGACCACCTCTAGGACCGGAAAGTCTGTCCTGAACTCCATCACCGCCTCGGCTTCCTCCCCGGCCCAGACCTGCGCCGCCCGCTCCCCTCCCGCCCCCCGCGCCTCCACGGTCACCGGCATGGACCCGGTCCCCTGGCGGCGGAGCTGAACCCAGGCCACGTGCCTTCCCTCCGCGCGGCCCCGGATGACCCCGACCACGGCGTAGTCGGCCTGGGCGTCCCCGTACACCCACTGGGAGAAGAACGGCGCGAGATCCTGGCCGGTGGCCTCCTCGAGGAGGGCCTGCAGGTCAGCGACGGTTGCCGTCCCCCCGAGGGCCGCGGTGTGGATCTTGCGGAGGACCTCGTCGAACGTGTCTTCGCCCACGAGGTGGGCCAGGGCGCGGAGGACGAGGTACCCCTTGTCGTACACGCGCACCCCGCTCACTTGGCCATAGCGGACCTCAGCGGTGGGCTTGACCACCGCCTCGTCGAACCCCTGAAACGCGGTCTCGAGGTAGGGGAGCTCGGTGAGGTGCTCACGCAGGTTCACGAACCCGAGCATGAACTTGGCCATGCCCTCGCCAAGCCCGGCCTGGGCGAACTGGAACACGTTGCCCCCCTCGGCCCCGAACGCCTCCTCGTACCAACGGATGGCGAGGTACTGGGCCATCCCCTCCGACAGCCAGTTCTCCGCGTCCAGGTCCACCCCGATCCCGATCCCCCACCACAGGTGGGCGAGCTCGTGGGCGAGGATGTACCGCCCGTAGCGGGAGAGGATGCCCCCAGCGGTGAGGTCCTGGCGCGCGAAGAACCAGCGAGGCAAGTACACGACCCCGTCGGCGGCCATCGCCACCCCCACCTCATTGGGGTGCTCCACGAGGAGGACCCTGCCGTGGGGGTAGGGCCCGTAGAGCTCCGCATAATAGCCAAGGATCTCCGGGACATACGTGGCCAAGGCCCGCACCCGGTCCTCGTCCCCCGGCAGGGCCACCGCGTCCACGGTGAGGCCCTCCAGCGGGAGACGAACCCAGCGCAACTTGTCGCCAGGACCGAAGAACAAGGACACCGAGCGTACCGGATGGCCGAACCGCGTGGTGAAGGAGATCCCGGCGTCATCCTCCTCTCGGGTGACCTCCCCCGGCAGCGCCGCGTCCCAGCCCGAGGGAAGCCTGAGCACGAGCTCGTAGTCATGGGCAGGGAGGATCAGGGGCCAGCGGCCAGCTGCGGGCGGGGCAAACGGGATGGGATGCCATCCGAACCGCCACGTGTACAGGTCCCCAAGCCGGCCCGGCTCCCCACCCCACACATGGGGGAACCGGGTGCGGAAGTCGATGCGCAGCTCCCCATCCCCGGGCGGGACCTCCACCCGCAGGAGCACATCGTCCAGAGAATAGGTCTGCACGGTCGGCGGCGCCGGGAGGAGCTCGTAGACGACCTCGGCCTCCCCGGCCGGGGTGGCCCAGACCACGCCGTCGATCTCCGTCCACGACGGGTCGAACCCGGCCACGTAGGTCGCATCCTGGACCACCGGGGACAGGTAGGGGTTGGGCGCGCGGCCCAGGTTGGCCAGGAGGGCGAACCATGCCTCACCGGGCGCGTTCTCCCACCGCACCCATTGGCTCCCGGCGATCACGTGCTCCTCGGGCATGAACCGGGCCTCGATGCGGATGTCCGCACCCCACGCCGCCTGGGCCGCCACCACGGCCATCATGGAGAACAGGAAAATGCGCAACAGGTCTCCTTTCACTCTTCTTCCATCTCTTCGGGGGTCGGCTCCGGGAGGATGGTGAGGCGCACCGAGGTGATCTCCCGCTCGCTCGCGCTTTCCACGGTGATGTCCGCCCGCCCGATGGTCAGCCGCGTCCCCTTCTCCGGGATGTCACCCAGCTTCTCCAGGATGAGGCCGGCGATGGTCACCGCCTCCTCCTCGGGGAGGTCCAGCTCCAAGGTGCGGTTGATGGTACGGATCTCCGCGTCCCCGTCCACCAACGCCTCGGTAGCCGAAAGCCGGCGGATGAGCGGTCGGGACCGGCGCCGGTCGTACTCGTCCTCGATCTCGCCCACGATCTCCTCCAGGATGTCCTCCAGGGTGACGATGCCTGCCACCCCGCCGTACTCGTCCACCACCACCGCCATGTGGGACCGCTCCTGCTGGAACTGTCCCAGGAGCGCGCTGATCGGCTTGGTGGTGGGGACGTAGGACACCGGCCGCAGGATGTTCGCAAGCGACACATCCGCCTGGCGGTCCCCCAGATATGCGAGGAGGTCCTTGGCGTGGAGCACGCCGATCACGTGGTCCCGCACCCCCCGGTACACCGGGAAGCGAGAATGGCCGTCGGCGACCACGAACTTGAGCACCTCCGGCAGAGGCGTCCCGACCTCGATGGCCTTCATGTCCGTGCGGGGGACCATGATGTCCTCGGCGGTGATCTCGTCCAGGGCCAGGATCCGCTCCATCATCTCCCCGTGCTGGGGGGAGATGGCACCCCGCTCCTCACCGGCCTCGATCAAGGACAGGAGGTGTTCTTTCGAGAGCGGGGTCTTCTCCCGCACCAGGAACTCCTCCCCGAGCGGGCGGACAAGGCCCCTGGACACGGCGCGCATGGCGCGCACCACCGGGCGGCTGATTCGGGTCAGCCCCCACACCGGCACCACCACCGCCAATGCCACCGCCTCCGGCCGGTTCTTGGCCAGGTTCTTGGGGGTGATCTCGCCGATGACGAGGAGGAGGGCGGTCATGACGAACGTGGTGATGAGCCCGGAGGCGTAGGTGGGCAGGGCAGCCGGCAGCAGATGCAGGAAGAGCAGCGTGGCCAACGCCGCTGCCCCCACGTTGACGAGGTTGTTGAAGATGAGGAGGCAGGTGATCAGATCGTTGGGCTCCCTGAGCAGGTGCTCGAAGGCCTTGGCCTGGCGGCGGGAGCGGGCGTGGGTGAGGAGGTGGCGCACCCTCAGGTCGGGAAGGGAGGTCAGGGCCGTCTCCGCCCCAGAGAAGAACGCGGACAGAAGGAGGAGGAAGATCAACAAGATGGTTTGCGATCCCGTCGTCACCCTTTGCATCACCCCTTGGTATTATAGTCCCTACGTGGCCCGGGCGGGGCAGGGCTGGGGTAGCCGAGGTGTCGGTACAATTTCACCAAAGGAGGGACGTTGGATCTAGAGGAACTGCGCAAGCTGTGCGCCATCCTTCGGGAAGAGGGGTTGACCGAGCTCACCGTAGAGGAAGGAGGGCAGCGCATCACCCTCCGCCGGGCCGCCGTCGCCGCCCCGGGCCCGGCGGCCGCCCCCCCAGAGGCGGGGGTGCTGATCCGCTCGCCGGTGGTGGGCACGTTCTGGTCCCGTCCGGCGCCGGATCAGCCACCCTTTGTGAAGGTGGGGGATCGGGTGGTCCCAGGCCAGGTGGTGTGCGTCGTGGAAGCGATGAAGGTGATGAACGAGGTCCGCGCGGAAGTAAGCGGAGCGGTGGAGGAAGTGCTGGCCGAGGACGGAAGCCCGGTGGAGTACGGCCAGCCCCTGTTCCGGTTGCGGGTGGGTTAGGGTGGAGAAGGTCCTGATCGCCAACCGTGGCGAGATCGCCCTTCGCATCCTCGAGGCGTGCCGGGAGGAGGGGCTCTCCACGGTGGCCGTGTTCTCCGAGGCCGAGCGCGGGGCGCTCCACGTGCGGGAGGCGGCGGAGGCGATCTGCATCGGCCCCGCCGATCCCCGCCGCTCGTATCTTTCCATCCCCACCCTCATCGCCGCGTGCGAGGTCAGCGGAGCGGATGCCCTCCACCCCGGGTACGGGTTTCTGTCCGAGAACGAGGACCTAGCCGAGGTGTGCACGGAGCACGGCATCACGTTCATCGGCCCCCCGCCGGAGGTGCTCCACCTGGCCAACGACAAGGTGGAGGCCAAGCGGCGGGTGGCCCAAGCCGGGGTGCCGGTGCTCCCGGGAAGCGAGCCGCTGGATGGGGAAGCCGACCTCATGGTCCGCGCGACCGAGCTCGGGTTCCCCCTCCTCCTCAAGGCGGTGGCCGGGGGCGGGGGGCGGGGGATCCGCCTCGTGCGCTCGGAGGAGGAGCTGCGGGCGCTCCTCCCCCGGGCCCGCGAGGAGGCTAGGGTCGCGTTCGGCGACGGGCGCCTGTTCTTGGAGCGATGGCTGCCCTCCCCTCGCCACGTGGAGGTGCAGATCCTGGCCGATGCCCATGGCCACGTGGTGTACTGGGGCACCCGCGACTGCACCGTGCAGCGGCGCCACCAGAAGCTGGTGGAGGAGGCGCCAGCCCCCGGGTTGGCTCCTGGGCAGCGGGCCCGGCTGTGCGCGGCCGCGGTGCGGGCGGCGCGGGCCCTCGGGTACGTGGGCGTGGGCACGGTGGAATTCCTCGTGGACGGCGACGACTTCTACTTCATCGAGGTCAACGCCCGCATCCAGGTGGAGCACCCGGTGTCGGAGGTGCTGGTGGGCCGGAACCTGGTGCGGGAGCAACTGCGCCTCGCCCGGGGAGACCCCCTCGGCTACGAGCAACAGCAGGTGGAGCTGTGGGGCCACGCCATCGAGTGCCGGATCAACGCCGAGGATCCGGCCCGTGGGTTCCTCCCCTCCTCCGGCCGCCTGTGGATCGACCACCTGCCCGGGGGGATCGGCGTGCGGGTGGACACCCACCTCTACCAGGGCATGGAGGTCCTCCCCTACTACGATCCCCTGCTGGCTAAGGTCATCGCCCACGGCGAGACACGGGAGGAGGCTCGGGTGCGCCTGTACTCCGCGTTGAGGCGGTTCCAGGTCCGGGGGATCAGCACCAACCGGGACCTGCTCCTGGAGATCATCTCCCACCCCGACTTCGCGTCCGGCCGCCTGGCCACCGATTTTCTTGAGCGGCTTTCCCCCGGCCTGTAGACTCCCCTTTGTGTTCGAATCCCTGACCGATCGGCTTTCCCAAGTGTTCCAGCGCCTCCGCGGCCAAGGCCGCCTTTCCCCGGCCGAGGTAGAGAGCGGGCTGCGCGAGATCCGGCAAGCCCTGCTCGCCGCCGACGTGCACTACCAGGTGGTGCGGGATTTCCTTTCTCGGGTGGAGGAACGGGCGACCGGGGAAAAGGTGGCGGAGTCCCTGACCCCCGCTCAGCAGCTCCTCGGCATCGTGCGCCAGGAGATGGCGGCGGTGATGGGGGAGGCGGCCAAGCTGCGTCTGGCCGGCCGGCCAGCGGTGGTGGTGCTCGTGGGACCGGCCGGGTCGGGCAAGACCACCACTGCCGGGAAGCTCGCCCGGTACCTCGCGCGCAAGGGCCGTAAACCGCTCCTCGTATGCGCCGACCCGTACCGGCCTGCAGCCGCCGAGCAACTGGCAACCCTCGCCGCCCGGGTGGGGGTGGCGTTCGCCCAAGCCGGGGCCGACCCGGTGGCCGGGGTAGCGGCAGCGGTGGACCAGGCCCGGCGGGACCTCCTGGACGTGCTGATCGTGGACACGCCTGGGGCCCCGCCCGGGACCCCGCCCCCGGGGTTCCTGGGGGAGATGGTGGCCCGGGTAAAGCCGGGCGACGTCCTTCTGGTGCTGGACGCGATGGTAGGACAGGAGGCGGTGGGGATGGCTGCGGCGTTCGCCCCGCTCGGCGTGACGGGGGTCGTGTTGACCAAGCTGGACGGCGACGCCCGGGGTGGGGCAGCCCTGTCCCTGCCCAGCCGCCTCGGCCGGCCGGTGGCATTCGTGGGCGTGGGGGAAAAGCCGGAGGACCTGGAGGCGTTCTACCCGGAGCGGATGGCCGACCGCATCCTCGGCCTGGGGGACCTGGCGGGGCTCGCGGAGAAGCTGGAGGAGGCTGGGGGCGAACGGCTAGCGGCGACCGCGGCCCGGGCCCGGGAGGGGGCGTTCACCCTGGACGATTTCCTCGCTCAGTTGGAGGCAATGGTCCGGGCCGGGCCCCTGGACCAACTGCTTTCCCGGATCCCGGGCTTGGGGAAGATGGCCGCCGATCCCGAGCTGGAGGTGGAGCTCAAGCGAACCCGAGCCATCATCCAATCGATGACGGTTGAGGAGCGCCGTCACCCCCATATAATTGGAGCTAGCCGGAAGCGGCGGATCGTCCGGGGTTCGGGGACCACCGTACAGGAAGTGAACCAACTCCTGTCCCAGTACGAGCAGGCCCGGCGGCTTGTCCACGAGTTGAGCCGGCGGCGGGTGCCTCCAGGACGGGGCGGGTTTCCCAAGATGACGAGGTGATGGCATGGCGGTAAAGATCAGGCTGATGCGGGTGGGCAAGCGGAAGCAGCCCAGCTACCGGGTGGTCGTGGTGGATGAGGCGGAGAAGCGGGATGGCCGCACGGTGGCCGAGATCGGCCATTACAACCCGCTCGCCCAGCCAGCAGAGGTTGCGGTGGACGTGGAAGCAGCCCTGGCTTGGCTCCAGAAGGGGGCCCAGCCCACCCCGGCCGCGCGGCGGCTCCTTTCCCGAAGCGGCGTCATGCGGGCCTGGCACGAGGCCCGCTACGGCCGTCCCAAGGCCGAAGGGGATGCTGGCTGAACTGGCCCGTTACCTCCTGCGGGCGGTCAGCGATCGCCCGGCGGAGGTCCAGGTGGACCATGTGTGGTCTGCCCACGTGGATTTCCTATTCTTGCGCGTACCTGAATCCGATCAAGCCCGATTGAGCCCCCGGGACCGGGACGCGCTTTCCACGGTGATCGAGACGGTGGGGGCGCGGACCGGGCGCACGGTGATGGTGGACTGGCGATGAGGTTCGACGTCGTCACCTTGTACCCAAACATGCTCCTGCCCTTCTTCTCGGAGGGGATCCTCCGCGGGGCGCAGGACAAGGGGCTCATTGCGATCCACGTCCACGACCTGCGCGCGTTCTCGCCGGACCCCCGGGGCATTGTGGACGACCGTCCGTTCGGGGGAGGGGCGGGGATGGTGATGCGGCCCGAGCCGTTCTTCCGAGCGATCACCGCTGTCGAACGGGAGGTCGGGAGGCCGCCGTACGTGGTGCTCCTCTCCGCCCAAGGGGTCCTGTTCTGCCAGGAGATCGCCAAGGACCTCGCCCGCGAACGGGCCGTAACCCTGTTGTGTGGCCGGTACGAAGGGGTGGACGAGCGGGTGGCCCACCTCTGCGACCTGGAGCTGTCGATCGGGGACTTCGTCCTTGCCGGGGGGGAGCTTGCCGCGGCGGCGGTGGTGGAAGCCACGGCGCGGATGGTCCCCGGTGTGGTGGGCCGGTACCAATCCGCGGCCACCGATTCCTTCTTCGCCGGTCCCCGTCTCGGCTACCCCCAGTACACCCGACCTCGGACCTTCCAGGGGATGAGCGTGCCCGATGTCCTCCTCTCCGGGGACCACGAGCGTATCCGCCGCTACAGAGAGCGGGAGGCGTGGCGCAAGACCCTCCGCCACCGCCCCGACCTCCTCAGCCTGAACCTTCCGCCCCGCCCCTCCGCTGGTCCAGCCAAGCCTGAAGGATGAGGACCGCGGAGACCTCGTCCTCCTTGGCCCGGCGCTTCCGCCAGGACAGCCCGCCCTCGCGCAGGACACGGTCGGCCTCGGCCGTGGTCAGGCGCTCGTCCACGTAGTGGAGAGGCAATCCGGCCCGTTCGGCCACGGTCTCGGCCAGAATCCGGGTCTTCGCCGCCTGCTCCCCTTCGGAACCGTCCATGTTCAGGGGAAGCCCGACCACGATCGCTACCGCCCCGAGCTCCCGGGCGAGCCGGGCGAGGCAAGCGACATCTTCCCCCAGCGACCGCCGGTGGTAGACCCCGCGGCCCTGGGCGACCGTCCCCGTCTCGTCGGAGGCGGCAATCCCCACCCGCCGATCGCCGATGTCGAACGCGATCGCCCTCATGCCTTGGCCAGCAGCGTGAGCGCGCGCCGGATCATCTCCTCCACCGAGACGTCCGGGCACTCCCGAACGAGCTTCTCCACGGCCCGCCGGGCCTCAGCCTCGGGGAACCCGAGGACCTTCGAGGTGAGGGCCTTCACCACCACTTGGGCCTTCTCCGCCGTTGGGGATGGTCCCCCCGGCGCCCACCGGGCGAGCTTCTCCGAGAGCTCGACCATCACCCGCTGCGCGGTCCGGCGGCCGATCCCCTTCACCCCGTCGAGGGCCGAAAGGTCCCCCCGCCGCACCGCGGCGGCCAGTTCGGCCG
>JACIWI010000027.1 GCA_014361055.1 Candidatus Bipolaricaulota bacterium | reverse complement strand
CCGCCGCTTCGGGTTCCACGCGGAGACGCTCCCGCCACCGGACGAGGAGAGCCTGGCCCTTGGGCGCAAGCACTCCACCGGCGGGGAGTGCCTCCCGTTTATCCTCACCACCGGGGACTTCCTGAAGCTCGTGCGCCGGAAGGGTTTCGACCCGGCCAAGTCGGCCTTGTTCATGCCCACGAGCAGCGGCCCGTGCCGGTTCTGCCACTACTTCGCCGCCCAGCGGCTGATCCTGGAACGCCTCGGATGCGCAGTGGACTTCATCTCCCTCGAAGCGTACGGCGGTTACACCATCGAGGACCTGGGCACCGCGTTTCGCCGCACCGCCTGGTACGGGATCGTCGCCGTGGACTTCCTGCAGAAGCTCCTGTGGCGGACGCGCCCCTACGAGGCGGTGCGGGGGACCGCGAGCGCCGTGTACCGGGAGGCGTTGCGCACGGTGGAGGAAGCCCTCGCCCAACGGGGGATCAAGGGGTTGCTGGCGGTTCTCCCCGGGGTGGTGGCCCGGTTTTCCGGGATTGAGCTCCGCCCGGAGGAGCGGCCGCTCGTGGGCATCGTGGGCGAGATCTACGTGCGGGCCAACCCGTTCAGCAACGCCGGCCTCGTCGACCTCGTGGAGGAGCTGGGCGGAGAGGTGCGCATTGCCCCGGTGGCGGAATGGCTGAACTACAGCATGTACAAAAAGCAAGGGGACAGCCGGGTTCGCCAGGACTGGCCGGCCTACCTCAAGGCCCGTCTGGAACGCTATGTTCTCCGGCACGATGAGCACCGGGTGGCCGAGCTCTTCCGGGGCGCGGTCGCCCCCTGGGAGGCTGAGGAACCCACCACCCCCGAGGTGGTACGCCACGCCGAACCGTACATCTCCGAGGCGTACCGTGGCGAGCCGGTGCTCACGGTGGGGAAGGCCATCGACTACGCCCTCACGGGGTTCGACGGGATCATCAACGTGATGCCGTTCAGCTGCATGCCGGGGACGATGGTGGCCGCGGTGTCCACCCGAGCCAAGCGCGACCATGGGATCCCCTGGCTCAACCTCACGTTCGACGGCCAGGAGCAGGCCCACCTGCGCACCCGGCTGGAGGCGTTCCTCCATCAGGCGGACCTCCACCGGCGCGTCGGGAAGAGGGGCTAGGCTGTTCTGTTTCAAAACGATGTTTACAGTGGGGAACGATCCGAGCTAAGAGAAAGAACGAGGGTAACCGCGGCAAACTCACCAGGAATCCGACAAGAGACCTGCCAGGCGTGCCGTTCGCAATGGAATAGGGGCCGGTGGCCATCAAGCATCAAGGTTTGACCCCACAATTTTCCTTACAAAAATGAAGCCACAAAGTAGTACAGTCCAACAAAGAAGATTGGGGCGTAGACGAGGAGCAGCTTCCAACGCTTGAAGATCACCATGAGCGAGGCCATCGCCGCGGACACATTGAAGATCAGGGCCGCCGTAGATCGGTGGTCCGACTTGTTTCCGTACTCGGCGGCTTGGTTCAGCGCCTCCTCGTACTTGGCGTAGTACGACTCGGAGCGCCCTTTCCAATCCTCGGCCGCCTTCGTGCGGGTCTGGGAAATCTGGAGGGACTGATCTCCCAGTCCCTCCAGGAAGGCCTTGAGCTCCTCGTCTCCAGCCGTTTCGGCTTGAGCGTAGTACATGGCAGCCTGGGTGAGGTACGTCTGCGCTTGCACGAGGGCGTTGGAGGCCTCGGTCACTGCCTCGAGGCGGAGGATCATCACCCCTAGCGCGGCCGTCTTCTGGTCCCCGGCCACTCCGCCGGCCTTGCCCGCGGAGATCCACGACATCGAAGCGAACGCGGTAGACAAGGTGGCCAACAGCGCCGCCACGGTGGCGACGTCCCAGAGTCGAATCCGGAGGTTGGGCATCGGTCCCCTCGGGTGATCCGGATGGGTTCAGATGAGGTTCTTCATTCCAGTTCAGTAAACAATGGAACCCCAGAGGGCCCCCCAGATGACAAAGCCGATGATGGTAAGCACAAGGGCCACGATCCCGGTGACGAGGCCGGCGGTCGCCATGCCCCGGGCCGACGAGCGGAGGCCAAGGCTCCCAAACACGATCGCCAGGATGCTATCGATCAGTCCCAAGAACGGGATGAGCCACCAAAGCAACACTATCCCTACAATGCCCAACACAAGCGCTGTGATTCCAAACCCCCGTGGACGTTCCCCATTGGACGTCGCCTATCCCTCCTTTGTGCACGCGCGATGGCGGCATTCTACAGGGCCTGGGCAACCGCCGGCAAACCCAAAGGCTGGCAGGCACAGGAGATCAACCCGCCCCCTTGGCCCCCACCGCCTCCGCCACGTCCGGGAGGTCGAGGGAGGCCAGGCGGGCCTTGAGCGGCACCCCCTCCCGGCTCCAGCCGCGGGCCTCGTAGTAGTCGTCGAGCAGCGCTTGGAGCTCCTCGTACGCCACCCGGTCCCCGGCCGATGGGCCCTCGGGGATCGGATCTTCCATCACCCGCACCGGCAGGTGGTCTTCCTTCCGCGTGAACCCCTCCCGGACGTTGAACGCCCGGGCCAGGTTGTAGGTCCGCTCCCCCACGGTGAGGAGCTCGGCTCCGGTGAAGGAGAGGCCGGTCTGGGCGGCCACGAGGTCGGGGAGGCCCTCGAGGAAGAACATGTGCCGGGAGAACTTGCAGATCCCGAGGGTGTCGTACACGGCCATCAGGTCCTCGTGGAATTTGACCTCAAACCCCTTGCCCCGCAAGCTCCGGCGGTCCACGGCCTCGAACCGCCACCACGAGCCGCCGAACTCCGTGCCGTACACGCCGGCCGTCAGGTGGTCCCCGCCCCGGAACGCCACCGCGAACGCGAGGGCCACCCCCTTGGAGCCGCGGATGTCGTAGGCGGGAAGCTCCATCCCTTTGATGTGGATCGCGAACGCCTCTCCCTTGCCCAGGCGCTCGCAGGCGGCCTTGGTCCCATCGGAAAGGAGCTTTCCTACCCTCCCTTCACGCCTGCCCATCCGCTCGAGCACCGTCAGAAAAGCGTCCTCGTCGCCGAACTTGAGATCGATCCCGTCCAGCTCCTTCTTGGTAACCAGGCCCCGCTCGACTGCCTCCATCGCCCACGCCACGGTCACCCCGGCGGAGATCGTGTCCAGCCCCAGGACGTCGCAGATCTCGTTGGCCTTGGCCACCGCCTCGATGGACGCGATCTCCGGGGCCCCGCCCAGGGAGTACAGGGTCTCGTACTCCGGCCCGTCCACCTCGGTGCCCGCGTACTTGCCCTGCTTGATCTGGAAAAGTTTCCCGCAGGGTTTGGTACAGAACGGGCAGGCCACGTTCCTCTCCACGTACTTGGGAGCCCAGTGGTACGGGTCGAGCTCGATCTTGCCGCCCTTGGCGTGGGCGTAGGCGCTCTGGAAGTAGCCCCACTGCCAGTTGCGGGACGGGAACGTGCCGGACACCTGGTTCATCCAGTCCAGGAACTCGCCGGATCCGTAGGCCATGTCCGCCTTGGTCGCCGGGTGATCGCGGAACACCTCGTTCCAGTGTTTCCCGAGCGCCTTGATCCGCTCCGGTTCGGCCATCGGCACCGGGGCATTGCCTTTCACCAGAATCGCCTTGAGCTTCTTGGCCCCCAGCACCGCCCCGCCCCCGCCCCGGCCGGCCTGGCGGCCATCGCAGTCGATGGTGGCGATGCGGGAGAGTTTTTCCCCGGCCGGGCCGATCACCGCGGAGCGGTACCCCTCCCCGAATCTTTTCTTGATGGCCTCCCGCGTGGCCCGGGTGTCCAGGCCCCACAGGTCGGGGACCTCCTCCAGGCGGGCCATGCCGTCCTCCACCACCAGGGCCAGCGGGGCCGTGCCCGCCCCCGTGATGAGGATGGCGTCAAAGCCGGCCTTGCGCAGGCTTACCCCGAGCCACGCCCCGACTACCGACCGGGCCAGGGTCCCGGTGAGTGGGGAGCGGAACACGAACGTGGTTTTGGACGCGGTAGGGATGCCCGTTCCGGTGAGGAGCCCCGGCACCATGACCACCGCGTTCTCCGGCCCGAGGGGCTCGGCCCCTTTCGGGATGTGGGTCCACGCCAAATGCACCCCCAGGCCGAATCCGCCCAGGTATAGGCGATAGGCCCGCTCTGGGATCTCCTCCACCTTCGTCCTTCGTTGCGCCAGGTCCACCACCAGCATCTTCCCCGCCACGCCGTTCATCGAGCCTCCCTTCTCATTTCCCCGGAAAGCGTCGGGCCTTCCGGGGACCCCGAGATCCACACCTTTGTCGTCACGTCCATGGCCATCAGCGCGCTTCCGCACGCCCTCCCTGGGCGCAAGGACAGCCCCGCCCCTCGGGGATACGGGGGATGGCCAGCGTCAACAGCTGGGCCAGCCGGGGCCGGCACGACTCCATCACCCGGGTCACCTCGTCCGCCTGCACCGGCTCCTGCCCCCACACGTCGAGGTCGGTGATCACCGCGCACGTGGCGTAGCACATCCCCAGCTCCCGCGCCAGCACGACCTCCGGCACCAGGGTCATGCTGAGGAGGTCCGCCCCGAGCACCTCCCGGTACACCCGGGACTCGGCGCGGGTGGAGAACCGCGGGCCCTCGAAGGTGAGGCAGGTGCCCCCGCGATGCACCCGGAACCCCGCCGCCTCCCCGGCCGTGGCGAGCACGTCCTGCAGCTCCGGGCAGAACGGGTCAGCGATGGAGGTGTGGACCACCACCGGGCCGTCGAAGAACGTGGTCGGCCGCCCGCGGGTCCAGTCGAGGAACTGGTCGGGTAGGACGAGGTCCCCCACCGCGTAGTCGGGGCGCAAGCCGCCCATCGCCGATACGGCCACCACCCGCTCCACCCCAAGCTCCCCCAGCGCCCACAGGTTGGCCCGGTACGGGATGCGATGAGGTGGCAGACGATGGCCTGCACCGTGCCGGGGGAGGAACGCCACCGTCCGGCCGCCGATGGTCCCTACCACCAGGCCGTCGGAATGGGGGCCGTACGGGGTGGACACCGCCTGTGGCTCGGCGTCGTGGAGGATGCCGAGCCGCCAAAGCCCTGATCCGCCGATGACCCCGATCGCTCGAGACCCCAATGGATCGCTCCTCATTCAGTATAACGGGCCTCTGGCGAGCGGGACAACCCGGCCCGGGGCGCTCACCCCGTCACCAGCTGTTCCAGGTAGCGGCGGATTTCGTCCAGGCCGTAGATCGTGCGCCGTGCCTCCAGGTCGTCGAGCCACGCCTCGGCCACGGTGTCATCCCGCACCACCTCGACGTCCTCGATCCCCAGCACCTCGAGGAGGAGCCGTGCCTCCCGCTCGATGTCGGCGTCCTTGGCCCGCAACATGAACCGAGGTAGTCGCAACGCCTCTCACCCCTCGGGTTCCGAGTTTAGTCAGGAGCAGGTGTGCTTCCACCCCAGCCATGGATGGCTGTCTTGATGGCCGCTTGGCTTCTTGTCGAGGTCGTTCCCCGCGGTACAATGGGGCCTGCCTGCGGGGACTTCTTCACGGGATGTCCTGGGTTTCCAGGATGGTTTCGTGTTGCATACCAAGAATAGCCATGAGCTGGGAAGAGCTTTCCATCCGTACGGAAGGACTGACGCGCGTGTTCCGCCCCAAGCGCCGCGAGGCGCGCGGCCAGAGGCGGGAGATCGTCGCCCTCGATCGGGTGAACCTCGCCGTCGAGCGAGGGGAGCTGTTCGGTGTCCTCGGCCCGAACGGGGCGGGCAAGACGACGCTCATCAAGATCCTGGCCACCCTCCTCGCCCCCACGTCCGGCCGGGCGTGGGTGGCCGGGGTGGACGTATCCGAGAACCCGTGGGAGGTGCGGCGGCACATCAACATGGTGTCCGGGGGCGAGTCCTCTGGGTACGGCCTCCTCACCGTGGAGGAGAACCTGTGGATGTTCTCCCAGTTCTACGGGATGCAGAGCGGGGAGGCGAAGCGGCGGATCAAGGAGCTCCTCGAGGTCGTGGGCCTCGCCGACCGGGCGAGGACGAAGATCTACCACCTCTCGACCGGGATGCGGCAGAAGATGAACTTCGCCCGCGGTTTCCTCACCGACCCGGAGATCCTGTTCCTGGACGAGCCGACCCTGGGCCTGGATGTCCAGACCGCGCGCACCCTGCGCGCCTACATCCGGGATTGGATGGATCGGCACCCCGACCGGACGATCCTCCTCACCACCCACTACATGTACGAGGCGGACGAGCTCTGCGATCGGGTGGCGATCATCGACCGCGGGAAGGTCCTGGCCTGCGATACGCCGGCCGCTCTCAAGCGGACCCTCCAGCGAGAGGCGATCTTCCGCCTGCGCGTGGCCGCGCTCGCCGATCCCAAGGCCCTGTTCCAGGGGGTGACGGGCGTGCACCGGTTCACCCACGCCGCCCGCGACGGATGCGTTGAGCTCGACGTGGTCCTCGGCGACGAAAACGCCATCCTCGCGGTGCTTGGGGGGATCCAGCGAGCAGGGGGCCAGCTCCTGTCGCTCGAGAAGCGGGAGCCGACCCTGGAGGACGTGTTCGTCCGCCTTGTCGGCCGGGGGCTTGGAAGCGGGGAAGGGGCGGGGGCATGAGGCGGCGCACCGAGTGGCGGATCTTCTGGCGCACCGTGGTCGGGCGGGCCTACCCCCGGGTGATCGGGCTCCAGCGGGAGCGGAGCTGGGTGTTCTTCGACGTGGCTCTCCCGCTCCTCCAGGTGACGGCGTTCGTGTACATCTACCGGGCCATCCAGGCCCCGCCGGAGTTCACCGGGTTCGTCGTCCTCGGGGGGGCGATGTCCGCCTATTGGCTGAACGTGCTGTGGAGCATGGCCAGCCAGCTCTACTGGGAGAAGGAGACGGGGAACCTTCAGCTCTACATCGTGGCCCCCACCTCGCGGATGGCGATCCTGCTGGGGATGGCCCTGGGCGGCATCTTCGCCACCACCGTCCGGGCGCTTGGGGTGATCGCCGTGGGGACGCTCATCTTCCGGGTGCCGATGACCGTGACAAGCGTGCCCGCCCTGCTTGCGGTGTTCGTGCTCACCCTGGTCGCCCTGTACGGCCTGGGGATGCTCATGAGCTCGCTGTTTCTTCTCTGGGGCCGGGAGGCGTGGCACCTGGCGAACCTTCTCCAGGAGCCGGTGTTCCTCCTTTCGGGGTTCTACTTCCCGGTGAAGGCGCTCGGGTTCGCGGTGGCGCTCGTGGCGTCGTTCATCCCGATCACCCTCGGGCTCGATGCGATGCGGCAGCTCCTGTTTCCCCAGATGATGGAGGGGCTCAAGTTCCTCCCCGTGGGGTACGAGCTTGCGGCCCTGTCCGTCCTGGGGATCGTGTTCCTCGCGCTGGCGCACCAGGCGCTGCGCTTTTTCGAAGACCTCGCCCGGCGGGAAGGGCGCCTCACCCTGAGGGGGCAGTGATGGCCGTGCAGAAGCGGGCGCAGGAGACGCTCCGGAGCCTGCGCGTGGCGGCCTGGCTCGGCTGGCAGATCGAGTCCAACTGGACGGACCCGTTCCTGTTCGCGATCTACTCGATCGCCAAGCCCATCGCCGGGACGTTGATCCTGGTGTTCATGTACGTGGTCGTGGCCCGGGGGGGCCTCGGGAACCCGCTCTTCCCGTACATCTTCGTGGGCAACGCGTTCTACATCTACGTAGGGGCGGTGCTGATGGGCGTGAGCTGGGCGGTGATCGACGACCGCGAGCACTACGGGATGCTCAAGTACATGTATACCGCCCCGCTCAACATCTACGCGTACCTCCTCGGGCGGGGGGTGGCGAAGACGGCCATCGCCACCATCGCTGTAGCGATCACGCTCCTCTTCGGCGTGGCCGTGCTTGGGGTGCGGATCCCGCCGGGGGAGGTGGACTGGGCGATGCTCGTCGCGGCCATCGCCCTTGGGCTCTCGGCAATCGCGTTCCTGGGGATCCTCCTCGCTGGTGTGACCCTGATCACCGCCCGCCACAACTACTACATCGGGGAGGGGGTGGCTGGGGCCCTGTACCTCTTGTGCGGGGCGGTGTTCCCTCTGGACGTGCTCCCCCGGGGGCTCGCCGCGGTGGGACGGGCTCTCCCCTTGACGTACTGGCTGGAGGCCCTGCGCCGGGCCCTCCTCGGGGGCGGGGGGAGCCAAGCCATCGGCGCACTCTCGAACGGGGCTCTCCTCGGGATCCTGGCCGGGTCCACCGCTACCCTGGCCGTGTTGTCGGTCCTGTTCTACCGGTGGGCGGAGCGCCTCGCGCACCGGAAGGGCCTCCTCGACATGCAGACCATGTACTGAGTCCCTCCCCGTTGGCGGGGAGGTTCCGGTCGGCGTTGGCCCTTGCCCCAATCCTGGAGAGCTGCTACCGTGGCGCGGGGAGGGGAGATGGAGTACCGGTGGTTGGGCGGGTCAGAGCTCAGGGTGTCGGCGATCGGCTTGGGGACGCTCCCCTTCGGCGGGGCGTACGGCCCATTGGACGAGGGGGAGGCGGCCGCCGTGGTCCACCGCGCCCTGGACTGGGGCATCAACTTCTTCGATACCTCCGACAACTACGGCCACGGCCGAGCGGAGGAGCTCTTGGGCCGGGCCCTGCGGGGCCGGCGCAGCCGGGCCATCGTGGCCACCAAGGGCGGCACGGCCGTGGACGCCCGGGGCCGGACGGCCAACGACGCCCGGCCGGAGACGATCCTCCGGGCCGCCGAGGAAAGCCTGAAGCGCCTGGGGACGGACTGGATCGACCTCTACCAAGTCCACCTCCCCGACCCGGCGACCCCCGTTGACGATACCGCCCAGGCCCTGGAGCGGCTGGTCCAGGCGGGCAAGGTCCGCTACGTGGGGGTGTCCAACTTCTGGGAGGAGGACCTCTTGGCCTGGCTTGATGTCAGTCCGGCGGCTGCGAACCAGATGCCCTACAACTTCCTCCACCGGGACATCGAAGACGGGCTCCTCCCCTTGTGCCGGGAGCGGGGGATCGGGCTGATCGCGTACCAGCCGCTCATTTTCGGCCTCTTCGCCGGCCGGATCGGGCCCGAGACGGCGTTCGCTCATCAGGATCATCGCCGGGCCTACCCCGGCTTTGGGGAGCTCATCCGGGCCACCGCCGGTCTCCGGGCTCGGTTGGCCGCGCTCGCCCGGGAGTGGGGTCTGACCCCTGCCCAGCTCGCCCTGCGGTGGGCCATCTCCCGCCCTGGGGTGACCTGCGCCATCCCCGGCGCGAAGCGCCCGGAGCAGGTGGAGGAGAACGCCCGGGCCGGGGAGCGACCGTTCACCTCCGACGAGCTCGGTGAAATCGATCGGATCTTGATGGAGTTCCAGATATCCGCGGCCCGGATGGTCGACCTTCCGGTGGAAGAGGTGCGGGACGGCCCGCGGGGGCGGTACGCGGTGCTGGCGATGGGGATCAAGGTGAGGGTCCCGCATGGGGTCCAGGCTGGGGATATGGTGGCGATGGACATCGTCACCGGACGGCTGGAGGAGGTTCATGGCGGTGGAGATCCGCGGGGTAAGGCCTGAGGACAAGGAGGCGATCCTTGCCATCTCCGCCCAAGTCTGGGATGGCGAGGACTACGTCCCGACCGTCCTCGATCGGTGGATGGCCGAGGGCGGGCTCCTCGTGGCCGAGCTTGGGGGCCGGGTGGTGGGGTTCGCCAAGACCACGTTTCTCGCCCCGGGGGAAGTGTGGCTTGAGGGGCTGCGCGTGGACCCGGCCCACCGGGGAAAGGGCGTGGGGAAGGCCCTGGCCCGGGCCCAGCTCGAAGGCGCCCTGGCCCTGGCGCCCCGTTCTATCCGGTTCGCCACCGGTGAGGTGAACCACGAGAGCATCCACATCGCCGAGGAGCTGGGTTTTCGCGAGGTGGCGCGGTTCACGTACATGGAGGGAGCGGTGCAGGAGGTCCCTGCGCCGGCCGGTGTAACCCAGGTCCGGGATCCTGAGGCCGCATGGCGGTTCATCTCCACTTCCCCCCTGTTCCGGGAGGGACGGGGGCTCCTCGGCCTGGGCTGGCGGTTTCCGGAGCTCACGCCGGCCCTGTTCGAGGAGCTCACGCGGGCCGGGGCGGTGTCCTCCCTTGGGGATGAGGAGATCCGCGGTGTCCTGATCCAGGTCCCTGATCCCTATGCCCCGGCGGCCTTCTCGGCGATCGTGTTCGTCGACGGCGATGAGGAGGCCGTGGGCGAGCTCCTCCGGTTCGCCCACGCTCAAGCCGGAGCCCTCGGGCAGACGCGGCTTTCGGCGATGATCCCGGACGCGTGGCTGGCCGAGGTCCTCTCCCGCCATGGCCTTTCCTGGTTCCCGGACTTCCGGTACGTGCTCGTGTTCGAGTATCCGCTTTCGTGACCCTGGTTCTGGCCGCGGTCGCCTGCTGGTCGGTCCTAGGGGTGATCGGCAAGGCCCTCTACGGGCTCGGGGCAGGGCCGCTTGAGGTGATCGCGTTCCGGGTGGCGTTCGCGTTCGGACTCCTCTTCGCCGTCCTCGTTGCTGGTGGTACGCGCCGGAGAGGCTGCGGGGGAACCTCCTCGGGGCCGAGTTCGCCCTGGGGAGCGCGGCCGCGATCTCGTTCTACAACCTGATGGGGAAACGGCTCCTTCAGGGGATGAACCCGTGGACGGTCACGTTCTACGGGTTCCTGTTCGGCGGAGCGGCCCTGGGAGGGTTGTGGGCCGCGCAAGGGGCGCTCGTCCCGGCGTTGCCCGCCTATGGGTGGGGGCTGATCCTCCTGCTCGCCGTGTTCCCGTCCATCCTCGCCTACGGCCTGTACCTCAAGGCGTTGGAGCGGATGGAGGCGAGCCGGGCGGCGATCGTCGCTACCCTGGAGCCGGTGCTGTCCTCCGGAAACGGATCGTCGCCCATAAAGGGCGACGCTACACCTCGGACCGTAGCGTCGGGCTTTATCCCCGACGTTGGTGGGAGGGGCGCTGGTGCTCGCCGGGGTCGTGATCCTGCGGGTTCAGGGCATTCGGGCTGCCCCAGCGGTGTCCGTGCCCCGCGGCGTACAACCCCGCCGCTGACCCCTCTGCTCAGGGTTTCTCCACCAGGGCATGCCAGTGGGCGTGAGTCTGGCCCTCCCCGGTGACCTTCGCGTGGTGGAGATCGAGGATCCGGAACCGGGCAAGGATTCCGCGCACTTCGGCCTCATCGCTGAAGTGATGGGGCACGCCCCGGTCCTCGCCGGTGTCGGGGATGAACGTGTTCGGCTCGATCTCCACCCCTCGCCCGTACCGCCAGCCTTCTCTCGATTGAAACGTCAGGAGGGCCAATCCCCCCGGCTGGAGCACGCGGTCGATCTCGGCCAGGACCTGGCGCATATTTCCGAGCGTCGTGTGGTAGATCACGTACAGGCTGATCGCTGCGTCGAAGAACCCGTCCGGGTAAGGATAGGGGAACTCGGTCATGTCCCGCTGAACGAGCACAGCGGAGAGCCCCTCCCGGGAGAGCCACCCGCGCGCATGATCCAGGCCCACCGGGGAGATGTCCATCCCGTACACCTCGAACCCGTTCTTGGCCAGGTACACCACGTGCCGGCCCGCGCCACAACCGAGGTCCAGCACGCGCCGCGCACCCCGCTTCCGCAGGAGGGGCACCAGCCCCACCACCCGCTCGTGCGGTTCCCGCCAGCGGAACTTCTCGTCCTGGAATAGCTCATCCCACGTGGGCATCCTTCGTCCTTCACCCGCAGGGAGCCGCACGCTCCCCAGAGAGGGACGGGTCGAGGGCCCGCAGCTCGGCCATGAGCTCTTCCGGTGAACTCCCGACTCGTCCGGCGATCTCCGTCTCCAGGGCGCGGAGATAGGGCAGGGAGCGCTCCAGGTCCTCGACGTACGCTGGGTACCGGTAGCGCAGGGCCGCCAAGCGCGGTTCGATCCCCACCACCTGATCCCCCTCCACGATCTTGTCCGCGTAGAACACGAGCTTTTCCTCCCAGGTCTGCGGACGACCTTCCCCGTCTTGGGCGCCAAGGACGTGGCGCTCGGCGATCGCCGCGAGCTCCGGGAACCCTCGCTCGCTCAGGATCCCGGCGGCAATCCGCCCGTGAACGCCAGCGCTCTGGAGGGACATGACCTTGTCGAGGTCGTGGAGGAGGCCGCCGCGATGGGCGAGGAGGGGATCCACCCGCGCCCCCCGCTCCCGCAGGCGGTGGGCCAAGTGATGGGCAGCCGCGGCCACGGCCAGGGAATGCCGGACCACTCCCGCGGGCACACCGTGTTCGGCCAGAAGCTCCAAGCATGTGTTGAGATCCGGCAGGCGCAGATCCGAAAGCGCGGCGGGCAGGGCGGCCATGTCCCGGAGCTCGGCGTCGTGCAGCGGATGAACGCACGGGCACGGATCGCCGGAGGGGTTGAACCAGATCGCCCAGAGTCCAGCCTGCTTGGCCCCGACGACGTCGGTGGTGTACCCGTCACCGACCATCGCCGCCTCGGCCGGAGAGCAGTTGAGCCGCGTGAGCACGCCGTGGAAGAACGCGGGGTCGGGCTTCTCTGCTCCGAGGTCGCGGGCGGTGCACACGGTGTCGAAGAAGGCGCTCAGGCCGACCCGGGCCAAGGCCGCCCGCACCAGCGCCGCATCGGAGGCGGCGGCGTTGGTGGCCACGGCCAGCCGGTACCGCCCGTGGAGGGCGCGCAGGGCGTCCTTCACCCCGGGAATCGCCTCCACCCGCGGCCAGCTCGCCATCGGTCCCGTCATCCCTGGGAGCTCCCGCATCACGGTCCCGCCCCAGTCGAAGCACACCGCGCGGACAACGTTTGTTCGCGATCCGTTCAACGTTGGTCCTCCGGGCGGCGAGTGTATCCCCTGCTCACCCGACCATGGGTTTGCGCAAAGGAGAATTCCGGCGGCGGAACCGGGCCTTGGCCTCCGGGCTCATCTTCTCCGTGGCGTACTGGAAGATGAGGCGCGGCGCCGTGTCCTTCCATTCCAGGAGGAACGTCTCCACCGGGCCCGGCCACCGCTTCCACGCCTCGCGCAGGAACCAGCCCAGGCCCTGCTGCACCACCCGCTCCGGGTCGGTCATCAGGGGGCGGATGAAGTCGAGCAGCGGGCCGACGTCTTTCGTCTCCTTAAGTACGCCGATCATCGCCACCGGCACCGCCCGCCGCTTGTACTTGGCCGGCGACGTGCGCCAGTCGCCCATGTCGTCCAAGCTCGCCAGCCCCGCGGTGAGGAACCAGGAAAGCAGGTCCCCGCACAGGACATCGCAGTGGGCCCAGTTCCGCACTGCCTCCAGCCACCGCCCGAGCCGCTGAAACGTGGCCCGGTCGAACTCGCCTTTGAATTGGGCGATGAGCCGGATCGCCAGCCCCCCCTCCTCGTACTTGCCGCTCGCGAAGAGCTCGCCCCCGAGGTCGAGGAACCCCGCCAGGCCCAGCCGGTCCCGGTACCGGGCGACCCACTCCTCCCGTATCCCCGGCCACGCTTCCTCCGGCACCCCATACGGGTCGTACCCCTCCTTGAAGTAGCGGGCGTAGCGGGCGGCGACCTGGGGGTCGGCGTGGGCAGCGCAGAACGCGCGGATCTCGGCGAGGAGCTCCTCCGCTGCATGGTCGGTCATGTCTTTTTTCCGATGTGGTAGCGCATGATGGGGCGGATCGGGGACCACCGGTGGACCTCGATGAACCCCGCCCGGCGGAACGTGGCCGCCGGGCCGGTGAACACGAACGCCCCGGGCAGCCCAGCCTTGTCCACCGGGTACCCCTCCACGATCCGGGCCCCCTGGCTTGCAGCGAACGCCACCGCCGCCTTGAGGAGCGGTACCGTGATCCCCTGGCGCCGGAACTGCTTGGCCACAAAGAAGCACACC
>JACIWI010000026.1 GCA_014361055.1 Candidatus Bipolaricaulota bacterium | reverse complement strand
AAACTGTGGTCGCGATCAAGATCGCCCCGTTCAACCGCTACCAGACCCTGGACGTGGTCCGGGCGGTGGCCGAGTCCGGCCGCGCGGGGGAGATCGCGCTGTACACGGGGAACGACGACCACATCGTCGGCGACCTGGTGACCCCATTCGAGGTCGTCACCGCGCGGGGAACGGTGATGGTGCGGATCGTGGGCGGGCTGCTCGGGCAGTGGGCGGTGTGGACGCGCGCGGCCGTGGACCTGTTCCAGCGGGTCCGGGCCCTCATCCGGTCCGGCGCCCCAATCCCGCAGGAGATCCTGACCCTCGGGGAGCAGCTCACTGAGGCCAACCAGGCCCTGTTTGACCCCGAGCACGGGTTTGCTGGGTGCATCCCCGGGATCCACGAGGCGCTCCGGCGAGCGGGACTCCTCGCCGGGCGGTGGTGTCTCGACCCGCGGCTGGACCTCTCGCCGGGGCAGGAGGCCGCGATCGACCGCGTCTGGCGGGCCTATCCCCACCTGCGGGACGACGCGTTCGTGGCCGAGCACCTCCACGAGTGGCTGCGTTGAGGGAGGGAAGATGGCCCTGCCTCCGAACAAGGCGACGATCCCGGAGCCCTGGCCGACACGGTTGCGGCCCGGCGCGGCGGCGCTGGTCCTCGTGGACATGCAGAACGACTTCGTTTCCCCAGAGGGCAAGATGGCCGAGCTCGGCTTCGACCTCGCGGATGTGGCCACCATCGTCGCCCCCCTCGGGCGGCTCCTCGCCGCGGCGCGGGACGCGGGACTGCTCGTCGTCCACACCCGGATGCTCAACGACCGCGCCCAGAACAGCCCCTCCTGGTACGCGTTCTGGGGGGAGCCGGTCGTGGCCGTCCCCGGTTCGTGGGGTGCCGAGCACATCCCGGCTCTCGCCCCGCGGCCGGGTGAGCCAATCGTCGCCAAGTACGGCTACGGGGCGTTCCTCGGCACGAACCTCGACACGATCCTGCGCCGGGCCGGCGTTCAGACGGTGATCGTGGCCGGTACTGGTCCCGAGATCTGCGCTGGGGACACCCTGCGCCAAGCATTCGCCCTCGGCTACCACGTGGTCGCGGTCGCTGACTGTCTGGCGAGCTTCTCCCGGGCCGGGCGCGCGATGAACCAGGACCTGAAGCGGGCCGCCCTCTACACGATCGAGAACCACTACGGCCTCGTCACGACCGCGGCTGCCCTGGTCCGCTTGTGGCAGGAGCGGCCGCGATGAACCGCCGCCACGCCTTGCGGTCGGTGCCGCGCCTGATCAAGGGCCAGATGGTGTACGTGTTCCTAGCCCTGGTTCTGGTGGCCGCGGCTGGGGTGTCGCCGCAGTTCTTCCGGCCGGCCAACGTGTTCAACGTGCTTCGGCAGGCCTCCGCCATTGGCGTCCTGGCGATCGGGCAGACGATCGTCGTCGTGGCCGGGGGGATCGACCTGTCGGTGGCCGCGGTGATGCAGCTTGCCGGGGTCACCCTGGCCGAGATCACCAAAGGGGAGAACACCTTGGTGCCACTGGCGATCCCGCTGTGTTTGGCGATGGGGATGGCGATCGGGTTCGGCAACGGGCTTCTGGTTGCCAAACGCCGGGTGCAACCGTTCATCGCCACCCTGTTCGTGGGGATCCTGGTCACCGGGCTGCGCCTTCTCGTCACGCGGGCCACGCCGTCGGGGATCCTCCCGGCGGCAATCCGTACCTTCGGCCGCGGCTCGATCGGTCCGATCCCGAACGCGGTGGTCCTATTCGCCGGCGTGGCCGTAGCGGTGAGCTTTGTCCTCGGGCGGACCACGCTCGGGCGGCGGATCTACGCTGTGGGCGGGAACCCCAACGCCGCCGAGCTGAGCGGCGTGCGCGTGGACCGGGTCACGATCGGCACCTACGTCCTGTGCGGGCTTCTCGCGGCGGTGGCCGGCCTGGTCCTGGTCGGCTACCTCGGCTACGCGGATCAGGAGATCGGGGTCGGCTACGACCTTGACTCGATCGCCGCGGTGGTGGTCGGCGGTGCGTCCCTCGGCGGCGGCAGGGGCAAGGCGTCCGGGACCGTGGCTGGGGTGCTGCTGATGACCGCTCTCCTCAACATCGTGCTCTTGCTCAACCTCAACGTGCAGTACCAGCTCGTCGTGCGTGGTGCCGTGATCCTGGCCGGCGTGGCGTTGTACTCAACGGATTGGCCGAGGCTGTGGAGGGCGATCCGGGGGCGGGGGAAGGCCGCCCCGGAGTGCCTTCCCTCCGATCAGCCTCGAGGAGGTCACGGGAGGTGAGAACGGGCCCAACGTTGTGGCCCTCGTGCTCCCCAGCGGAGCGAGGGCGCGGCAGGTCAAGCGGTGAGGTGCGAACGAACTTAGGAGGGGAACGATGCGTACAGTGAGAGCGATGTTGGTGCTGTCCATGGTGATGATGGCCCTCGGGGTGACCGCCGCGGTGGGCGCCGAGCAGGTCCTGCCGGGCATGGTGGACACTTCGAAGTACGCGAAACCGGCGCCGTGGCTCGCCGGCCGGGCTGGCCTGGGCGACACGAACGCGTGGATGACCATGTTTGGCCTGCACTTCCGGTACGGGATCGAGGAGAAGTACGCCGACTTCTTCAAGGGGTATCGGGTCACGTCGTGCTTCTGGAACCCGGTCCAGCAGATCGCCGACATCGAAAGCCTCGTTGCCCAGGGCGTGGACATCCTGTTCATCGATCCGGCGAGCGAAGCGGCCCTGGTGGGGGCGGTCGAAGAGGCGATGGACGCGGGCGTCCCGGTGGTGCTCGCCTCGACCCGGGTGAACACCGACAAGTTCGTGACCTGGGTGTCCCGGGACAACATCAAGGCCGGGTACCTCTACGCTGACTGGATGGGGAAGAAGCTCCCCAACGGTGGCAAGGTCGTGGTGCTGATGGGGATCGCCGGCAGCAGCTACGCCGAAGACGTGCTCCGAGGCGTGCGGCAGGGCCTGGCCGCGTACCCGAACATTGAGATCGTCGGTCTGGCTTACTGTGACTGGTCCCCGGTCAAGGCCAAGCAGGCGATGGAGGCGTTCATCCAGGCCAACCCCAAGATCGACGGGGTCATCGCCGACGGTGGCCAGATGGCCCTCGGGGCCGTCGAGGCCCTGCTCGATGCGGGTCGCCCGATCCCGCCGATCACAGCCGATGACTGGAACGGCTGGCTCCGCATGGCCAAAGAGCACGACATCGACTTCCTGGCCGTCTCCGGCGGGAACCCGTTGGCCCTAACCTGCGTGGACCTCGCAGTCCAGATCCTGCAGGGCAAGCCGGTTCCGAAGATCGTCGAGTACCCGATCGTCACGTTCGAGAAGGACCAGCTCGACAAGTACTACCGCCCCGACCTCAACGACCAGTACTTCGCGATCCACGAACTGCCCGAATCCTGGGTGGTCAAGTACTACGGGAAGTAGCAAGTGAGGGC
>JACIWI010000025.1 GCA_014361055.1 Candidatus Bipolaricaulota bacterium | reverse complement strand
GCGATCTCCCCCGCGCGGCCGGACTCGGCCACCGCCCGGACCTCGTCCAGGGTCTGGTAGCGGTTGAACGGGGCGATCTTGATCGCGACCACAGTTTCGATCTCACAGAACCGGTACCAGAACCGGCGCGAGAGGACCCGCCCCCCTACCGACGGCTGGAGGTAGAATCCCATGATCGGTAGCACTTCCGCAATCGACCGGCAGTGGGCGACGAGCTCCTCGTCCGTGGCCGTCGGCAGCGCGGACAGGTCGACCAGGCCCACGTCGTACCCCAGGCCCGCGGCCAGCTCGGCCTCGGCCACCGCCTGGCCAGTGCGCCCGCAGATCCCAGCGATGCGGACCGCGTCCGGGGCTTCTGTCCGGCAGACTTCCGCAGCCAGGCCAAGCACCGGCTCCAGGAGGCCATGTTGCGGCTTCCGGATCTCGAACTGGGTGGTGTGGACAGCCACCGCCACGCCCCCGGCACCCGCCGAGAGGTAATACCGGGTGAGCGCGCGCTGACGGCGCTCGTCGAGCCTCCGCGCCGCGGTAAGCGCCAGCGGATGGGCCGGGATGACCATCCCTTCCCGGAGCTTCGCCAGAACCTGGGGCCGGGCCAGGGACGCCATCAGAACCGGCCCTCCCGCTCCGAGAAACGGGTCGGCTTGGCGTAGGTGACGCCGCCGTGCGCCACCCAGTCAGCAACCCACGCGATCATCCGCTCCAGGGGCACCCGCGGGCTCCCGAACAGCCGACACGCCTTGGCGCTGCTCGCGAGCAGCGCGTCGGGCTGCTCGCGGCCCTGGAACACCGGGCGCCGACCGAACAGCGCCCCGAACCGCTCGGCGACCGCGCGCACCGAGACGATCTCCGGTCCCGTGACGTTCAGCACCGCGGCCGGCACGGAGCACAGGCCAAACGCACGCAGCGCCCAGTCGCAGGCGTCGCCCTGCCAGATCACGTTGACGTAGGACATGCCGAGGTCGATCGGCTCCCCGGCCCACACCGCGCGGGCGATGTCGAGGAGCACCCCGTACCGGAGGTCGATGGCGTAGTTGAGACGGATGAGCACCGCCCGCGTGCCCTGAGCAAGACAGAAGTGCTGGAAGATACGTTCCCGTCCCAGACATGACTGGGCGTACTCCCCGACCGGGGCCGGCGGGGTATCCTCGTCGGCGCCGGATGAGTCCACCGGGACGAACGGGTAGACGTTGCCGGTGGAGAAGGCAACGATCCGCGCGTCACGGAACCGACGGGCGACAAGCCCGGGCAGGAACGTGTTTATTGCCCAGGTCAGGGGCTCGTTGCCCACCGAGCCGAACTTACGGCCGGCCATGAACACCACGTTGGGCAGGTCGGGAAGGCGCTCCAGAGCGTCCACATCGAGGAGGTCGCAGGGAATGGTCTCTATCCCTAGCCTTTCGAACGGCTCTCGCTGGACCGGGTCGGAGAACCGGGACACCGCGACCACCGGCAGGTCCAAGCCCGCCACCTCGGCAGCCCGGTGGGCCATCGCGGCCAGGGTGAACCCCATCTTCCCCCCCGCCCCGAGCACGACCAGCCCACCCTCCAGGGCCTCGATGTCCTCGACCAAGGCCGGCGACGGCTCGGACAGGAGGCGATCCAACTCGGCCACCGAACCGATCCTGTCGGGAAGTGCTGTACGCTTGGTCATGCGCGCGCTCCTTTCTCCGCCGAGATACCGTGGGCCAGGACGGAGGCATAGAACCGGATGAACTCCTGGACCGTGGCCGGCGACTCAAAGTCGAAGTCGGTGAGCATCTTCATCGTGTAGCGGTTGGAAAAGTAGACGACCGTGATCGCCTGAAGGGCGTACACGAACTTGTTCACGTCGAGATCATTCCGGACGAGGCCGTTGGCCTTCGCCTTGTTCAGGATCGCCCTCAGCCTCTGAAGGCCCGGCTCGCGGGCCGCCCTGGCCTCCTCGACCTGGAGGTGCTCCCCACCGGCCAGGTTCTCCCAGGCCACCAACCGGGCGAACGCCGGGTGCTCCAGGTTGAACGCGAACAGGTCGCGGAGGATCTCGCTCAGCAGGTCCTCGACCGAGCCGGTCTGCGGTTCCCCGTGGGCAGTCTCCCGCTGGGAGAGCTCGGCATAGTTGACGGTGAGGATCCTCCGGTAGAGGTTCTCCTTGCGGCCGAAGTATCGGTAGATAATGGCCTTGCTGCACCCGGCCTTGCGGGCGATCTTGCTGAGGCTGGTGCCGGTGAACCCGCGTTGGGCGAACTCCTCCGTCGCGGCCTGGATGATCCGGGCCTCGGTGAGGTCCCTATCGCGGTGCCTGAACGGGATCTTCTTCATCCGGCTTAAGTGACCGATCGGTCACCTAAACGATTGTAGCTCCCTTGCGCATAGCTGTCAACAGGATCGGGTAGATGCGCCAGGACATCGTTGCCAGGCGGGAGAAGCTGCGGCACTTGCCCAAGCTTCCTGAGCACAGGGAACGGTACCGGCGAAGGGAGCGCTCGGTGCACAGCTGTTCCGCCAGGGCTCGATCGCTTACCCCCCAGCTCCGGCCCGATATCCACACGGGTGGCTAGGAACCCGGCCCTTCTGGCGAAGTCGGAGTGGGACCGGTCACCTTGTCGAACTCCACCGTCCCTTTCGCGTGGTCATACCGCACCACCACCCGGTCCCCTTCCTGGACCTCTCCCTTGAGGAGGGCGGTGGCGAGAGCGTTCTCGACCTCAGCGCGGATCTTGCGCTTGAGCTCTCGCGCACCAAACTCCGGCTGATAGCCGACCTCGGCCAGGTGCTCGACCAGGGAAGGATCGAACTCGAGGTGCACCCCCTGGCCAGCCGCGGTCCGCCGGACCCGCTCGAGCTGGAGCCCCACGATCTCCTTGATCTGCTCAGGCGTAAGGGCGTGGAACACGATGATCTCGTCGATCCGGTTCAGGAACTCCGGCCGGAAGTGGCGGCGCAGCACGCTCAAGAGTTCCTCTTTGAGTTGACCGTAGTCGAGCCTCTGTCCAGGGGGCGCCTTCAGGTTGCGCTGGATGAGGTCGCTGCCGAGGTTGCTGGTGGCGATGATGATGGTGTTGGCAAAGTCCACCACCCGGCCTTTGCCGTCGGTGAGGCGGCCGTCGTCGAACACCTGGAGGAGGATGTTGTGCACCTCGGGATGGGCCTTCTCGATCTCGTCGAGGAGGACCACGCTGTACGGCCGACGCCGCACCCGCTCCGTGAGCTGTCCCCCTTCTTCGTACCCCACGTACCCCGGTGGGGCGCCGATGAGGCGGCTTGTGGTATGGCGCTCCGTGTACTCGCTCATGTCGATGCGGACCATGGCGTCCTCATCACCAAACACCGCCCACGCTAGGGCCTTGGCGAGCTCGGTCTTGCCGACCCCGGTCGGCCCCAAGAACAAGAACGTAGCGATGGGGCGGTGCCCCTCCCTGAGGCCAGCCCGAGCGAGGCGAATCGCCTCGCTCACCGCCCGCACCGCTTCCTCTTGGCCCACCACCCGTTCGTGCAGCTTCTCCTCGAGCTTGAGGAGCTTCTCCCGCTCCTCCTGGGTGAGGTCGGCCACCGGGATCCCGGTGAGGTTGGACACGATCTCCGCCACGTGCTCGGCCCGGACCTCCGGGGTCCCTGACGCCACCGCTTTCTTCCACCGCTCGGTGGCCTCCGCCAGCTCCTTCTCTTTCCTCTTGATTTTCTCCTCGATCTCCTTGGCCCGGTCGAACTGCTTGCGGCTGGTGGCGTAGTCCTGCTCCCGCGCCAGCTCCTGGATCTGGGCCTCGATCTCCTGGACCTCGGCTGGCCGGGAGGTGGCGGCGATCCGCACCCGGGCCGCCGCCTGATCGATGAGGTCGATCGCCTTGTCCGGGAGGTACCGGCCGGAGATGTACCGGTCGGAGAGCTCGGCCGCGGCCACGATCGCCTCGTCGGTGATGCGGACCTTGTGGTGGGCCTCGAGCCGGTCCCGCAAGCCCCGCAGGATCTGGATCGTCTGCTCCACCGTGGGCTCAGGGATGAACACCGGCTGGAACCGCCGCTCCAAGGCCGCGTCCTTCTCGATGTACTTTTGGTACTCGCCCAGGGTGGTGGCCCCGATGAGGTGGAGCTCCCCCCGGGCGAGGGCGGGCTTGAAGGCGTTGGCGAGGTCCATCCCGCCCTCGGCCTGGCCGGCGCCCACGATGGTGTGGATCTCGTCGATGAAGAGGATGAGCTCGTCTTGGTGGGCCAGGATCTCCTCGAGGACCTCCTTCACCCGCTCCTCGAATTCCCCCCGGTACTTGGTCCCGGCGACAAGCGAGTTCACGTTGAGCTCCACGAGGCGCTTGCCGCGCAGCACTTCCGGCACTTCGCCCTTGACGATGCGTTGGGCCAGGCCCTCCACGATCGCGGTCTTGCCCACCCCCGGTTCCCCGATGAGGACCGGGTTGTTCTTCTTGCGGCGGGCGAGGACCTCGATCACCGTCTCGATCTCCTTGGACCGGCCGATCACCGGGTCGAGGGCGCCCTTCCGGGCGAGCTCGGTGAGGTCCCGGGAGTACTGGTCCAGGGTGGGGGTGGAGGACCGCCGCTCCCCCCGCCCGGCCTCCGCCCCCCGGGCCACGACCTTGAGCACCTCCCGCCGCACCGCCTCCGGGGTAAGCCCATAGCGGCGCAGCACGTCCCCACCGAACCCATCGGGCTCCTCCACCAGGGCGACGAGGAGGTGCTCCGGCCCCACATAGCGGTGGCCGAAGTCGCGCGAGGTGAGAAACGCCTGCTCGAGCACCCCTTTGACCCGGGGGGAGATCCCCACCCGCACCGTTTCCCCCTTCTCCGCCTTGAGGTCCCCCCGCGGCGCGTTGTGCTCGATGTAGCCGCGGATGTCGTCGGGGGAGAGGTTGACCCTCTTGAGGATCCTTTGGACGACGTCGCTTTCGGTGATCGCGTGCAGGACGTGCTCCGTGTCCACCTCACGCTTCCCGAACTCCACCGCCGTGCGGGCCGCCTTCTGGAGGAGATCCCGGGCGTGGTCGGAGAGGAACGTGTGGATGTCCACGGCCTCCCGGTCCGCCCACCGCTCCCCGAACGCCCCCTCAGGGAAGAGGCCCGCGAACAGCGATTCCCATGGGGAGAACCAGCGCTGCCGGTGCAGGCGGGCGTAGTCGGCCTCGCACAGGTGGAGGATCCGGCGCTGTCCGTTCTCGATGACCTCCACCTCGATCGTGGCCGGGCGGATGCCGCAGGCCTCGCACAGCCGAGCTCCCATCCGTTACCTCCCCTCCCGCACGGGGGTTCGGGCCGGGGGCGCATACGGAACGGGGATGAACTCCACCCCTGGCCTCCGCTGTCGGGCCTGGGGATAGAGGTCCATGAGGGCGTAGACCTCCTTGGGCATCCGGTCGCTCACGGGGAACCCAAGCTCCCGCAGCTCGTCGAACGTGATGGGGTAGTCGTGGGTCCACCGCCCTTCGCTCAGGGCCTGGGCCACCTCCCGAGCCCGGTC
Source organism: Candidatus Bipolaricaulota bacterium (assembly GCA_014361055.1). GTDB lineage: Bacteria > Bipolaricaulota > Bipolaricaulia > Bipolaricaulales > Bipolaricaulaceae > JACIWI01. The sequence goes on along the minus strand of JACIWI010000025.1, from coordinate 8,548 downwards.
CTCGGGGAACTTGTCCCGGACCAGGGCGTACACGGTTTCGTGCACCTGACGAAGGGCTTTCCGGGCCACGTCCCCGAGGATGAGGGTGTGGTCGTCCCGGTTGGGGTTGGGCTCCTCCAGGGCCTTCAAGATCGAGGCGGCCGGGAAGTACCCGCCTTGGGGGGTGCCGAGCTGGGGGTCCACCGGGCCGAGGACGGCGTTGGGATCCATCACGATCTCGTCGGCGGCCAGAGCGATGAGGGTTCCCCCGCTCATGGCGTAGTGGGGCACGAACACCGTGACCTTCCCGGGGTGGCGGCGGAGGGCGCACGCGATCTGTTCGGAGGCGAGCACGAGCCCTCCCGGGGTGTGGAGGATGAGGTCGATGGGCATGTCCGGCGGGGTCATGCGGATCGCTCGCAGGACCTGCTCGGAGTCCTCGATGTCGAGGTACCGGGTCACAGGAACCCCAAGGAGGCTCACCGTCTCCTGGCGGTGGATGAGGGTGATGACCCGGCTCCTCCTCCGGACCTCCAGGGCACGGATGGACCACTGCCGCCGCAGCTCCAGGACCTTTCGTTGCACGAGCGGCACGAACACCTGGAGCAGAATGAGAAACCCCAGGATGCTCACGATGTCGCCCATCGTCGTTCACCCCCGAAAAGGAGGGGGAGGGCAGGGCCCTCCCCCGGTCCCGCTCACTCCACCTTCACCTCGAAGGCGCCCTCGGCCGTGGGGACCTTGGTCAGCGGGACCTCCACCCGGAGGACGCCATCGCGGAACTTGGCACGGATGGCCTTCTTGTCCTCCACCTCCTTGGGGAGGGGGAACACCCGCCGGAAGGCCCCGTACCGCCGGCCCATGCGGATGTAGTTCTCGTCGCGGACCTCCTCGGCCCGCTTCACCTCACCGGTGATGACGAGGCGGTCGTCCTCGACCCGAACCTGCACGTCATCCTTATCGACCCCGGGCAGTTCCGTCTCGATGACGAGGGTCTTGTCCTTGACGTAGACATCGGTGTGGCCGAACCCGGGGAACACATCCAGGTCGAGGTCCGCGAAGCTCGAGAAGTCGCGTATGAGCTCATCCATCAGCCGGCTCATCCGGGCCGTGATGGAGAATGGATCGCGCCAGATCGCAGGCAACCTCACCATATCACCACCTCCTTTTAGCAGTCTCATGCCTCGACTGCTAATTCTACGGGGGTGGTGCCAGCTGTCAAGGGGCCGGACCCCGTTCGCCAAACTGCCGGCGGGGATCACCGGCCGTCGTCCCCGTAGTGCCCTCACGACGCACCGAGCGCGTGGCCACCAACCTGGCTCCGGTCCCCGCCAGGTCCTCCGCCAGCACCTGGCCGATCTCGACTGGGGCCTCCACCGCCAACCGCCGTACAGCACCCATGATCTCTGGAATCAACCGACGGGGGACAGGCCGGTCGGTACGCACGGACACGAGCGGCCGCTCTCCCCCCACCACCTTGAGGCTGGTGGCCACCACGCGCATGGGCTCCACCGCCTCCTGCCGCGCGTACGCCTCGCCCCGCGGGCACCGGTTGCCTGCGATGCGCCGCACCTGCCCGTCCGCAATGTCCACGGCCACCTCGCACCCCACCGGGCAGGACACGCATACCACCCGCTTGATCATCCCGACACCACCCGCACCTCCACCTCGGGGAGGCGCGCGAGCTCTCGCATCGCCTCCAGGGGGAGCTTGACCGCCACCATCTCCGCGGGCCGTACTCCCCGGTGGTTCCGCACCAGTACCCCCGGACCTATCTCCACCCGCGCCACGGCCAGGGGTCGGGGAACGCGCAAGTACAGGGTGGCCGGGGCCTCGGGATCCAGGGCGGTCGGCACGAGGTGAAGCACGTTATCGCCGCGGACGAGGGGGATGGGCCGCCGCCGGGGAAGCTCCCCCCGAGCGTGGCGGGCGGCGCATGCCCCTGCCTCCTCCCCCACCTGGGCCACTGCGTCCACGAGGTCGAACACGGTGAGGGCGTTGCCGGCCACGAACAACCACGGCACCTCGGTGCGGAACCGGGAGTCCACCCGCGGCCCCCGGTTCACCTGGTCCAGGGGGACGAACGGGATCCCCTCTGCCTCGGGGATAAGGCCCACGGAGAGGATGAGGGTGTCTGCCTCCACCAACGTCTCTGTCCCGGGGATGGGGCGGCCCATGTCATCGACCTCCACCACGGTGACCCCGGAAAGCCTGTCCCGTCCGTGGACCTGGGCCACGGTGTGCCGAAGGAGGAGGGGGATCCCGAAGTCCTCCAGGCACTGGACCACGTTGCGCAGAAGCCCTCCGGGGAACGGGCGAAGCTCCACCACGGCCACCACCTCCACCCCCTCCAGGTGGAGGCGGCGGGCCATGATCAGCCCGATGTCCCCCGAGCCGAGGATGATCGCCCGGCGGCCGGGGAGAAACCCGTGCACGTTCACCAGCCGCTGAGCAAGGCCAGCGGTGTAGATCCCGGCCGGGCGGGTCCCCGAGATGAGGAGGGTCCCGAACGGCCGTTCCCGGGCCCCGGTTGCCCACACCACCGCCCGCGGCCGCACCTCCACCAGGCCCGCCTCTCCCGCCACCCGGACCCGGGGCCCGTCCGGCCTCACCTCGAGCACGGTGCACCCGGTCCACACCTCGGCCCCGCAGGCCGCCACCTCGCCCACCAAGCGGTGGGCGAACTCCGGGCCGGTGAGCTCTTCCCGGTACCGGTGGAGCCCGAACCCGGGATGGATGCACTGGTCCAGGACCCCGCCCAGCCGAGCGTCCCGCTCCACGAGGAGGGTCCGGGCCCCTTCCCGGGCGGCGGCCGCCGCCGCCGCCATCCCCGCCGCCCCACCCCCGACCACCAGCACCTCCACTTGATGGGCCGTCACGGCCGCACCCTCCCCACCACAAGGGGAGCACTCGGACCCCGCGCCCCGATCTCCTCCGGCCGGGTCCCCAGCTCCCGGGCCAGGACCTGAAGGATCCGGTCCGTACAGAACGCCCCCTGACACCGGCCAAAACCCGCCCGGGTGCGAAACTTGATCCCGTCTAGGGTCCGTGCCCCCCGTCGGATCGCCTCCACGATCTCCCCCTCGGTGACGTGGTTGCACTGGCAGACCACCCGCCCGTAGCGGGGGTCCCGGGCAATGAGGGCCTCCCACTCCTCGGGTGCGAGGTCGGCGGTGCGGGGGATCCCCCTCCGGATGGGGTTGACCGAACCCTTGGGCGGCAACGCCAGGTCTGCCGCGATCTCCACGGCCAGCCACCGGGCGACGGCCGGGGCGGCGGTGAGGCCGGGGGAGCGCATCCCCGCCGCCTGGTAGAAACCGCGCACCGGAGTCTCCCCGACCACGAAGTCGCTGCCCGGGGGCTCCGGGCGCAGGCCGGCGAAGGCCTTGATGGCCAGGGCCGGGTCCACCCGGGGCACGAGCCGCCTCGCCCCGGCCAGGACCGCGGCGATCCCCCCCGCCGTGGTCTCCATGGCCCCCTTGGCCGCAGAAGGGAGGTCCTCCGCGGTCGGGCCGAGGAGGACCCCTCCGTCCACGGTGGGCAGGACGAGGATCCCCTTGGAGCGCGGGCTGGGGACGGGGAACAGCACCGAGCGCACCAGCCCCCCAGCCGCCTTGTCCAGAAGCACGTACTCCCCGCGGCGAGGGACGAGCCGGAGCTCGGCGAGGCCGGCCATGGCCGCCACCTGGTCGGCGAACAGCCCAGCCGCGTTCACCACCGCATCGACTGGGTACCTCCCCCGCGAGGTGACCGCCGTCCGCACCCGACCCCTGGCGACCTCGATCCCGACGATCTCCTCCGCAAGATGAAGCTCCAAGCCGTTGGCACAGGCGTTCTCCACCGCAGCGATGGCCAGGGCCCACGGCTCGGTGATCCCCACCGTGGGCGCCCACAAGGCGGCGGCCACCTCCGGGTTCACGTTCGGCTCACGGGACAGGACCTCATCCCCCGCCACGATCGCCAGGCCAGGGACCCTGTTCTCCTCCCCCTGCGCGCGAAGTTCGTCCAGTACAGCCCGTTCCCTGAAGGACAACGCCACCACGTACGCCCCGGTGGGACGGAACGGGACGTCGAGCTCGCGGCAGACCTCGGGGAACAGGGCGTTGCCGGAGACACAGAACCGGGCGCACGCCGTCCCCGGACGGTCGTGGAACCCGGCGTGGACGATGCCGGAGTTAGCCTTGGTCACCCCCCACCCCACGTCCGCCTCTCGCTCGAAGAGGAGCACCTCGGCCTCGTAGCGGCAGAGCTCGCGGGCGAGGAGGGCCCCCACCACTCCGGCCCCGATCACCGCGACCCTCATCCCGCCTCCCTCGCCCAGCCTTGGGCGCGGGCCACCGCCGCCCGCCAGCCTGCAAGCAGCCGTTCCCGGTCAGCATCGCTCATTTTGGGCACAAACCGGCGGTCCTCCTCCCACCGTGCGCGCAGCTCGGCGAGGTCCCGCCAGAACCCCACGGAGACGCCAGCGGCGAGCGCCGCCCCAAGGACCGTGGTCTCCGGGAAGCGGGGGCGAAGGACGGGGATGCCCAACATGTCGGCTTGGAACTGGCAGAGGAAGTCGTTCCGCGCTGCCCCCCCGTCCACCCGCAGCTCCCGGAGGGGAACACCGGCGTCGGCCTCCATGGCCCGGGCCACGTCGTGGGTCTGATAGGCGATGGCCTCCAGCGCCGCCCGCGCAAGGTGGGCCCGCCCCGTGCCGCGGGTGACCCCGAGGATCGTCCCCCGGGCGTACGGATCCCAGTAGGGGGCCCCCAGCCCGGTGAGGGCAGGGACGAAGTACACCCCCTCGTTGGAGGGGATGCCCATGGCGAGGGCCTCGGAACCGGCGGCATCGTCGAGGATCCCCAGCCCGTCCCGGAGCCATTGCACCGCCGCCCCGGCCACGAACACCGATCCTTCCAGGGCGTAGCGGACCTCCCCGGGCGCGCCGTAGGCCACGGTGGAGAGGAGCCCGTGGGCGCTCTCCCTCGCCCGCTCCCCCACGTTCATGAGGAGGAACGCCCCCGTGCCCCAGGTGACCTTGGCCTCCCCGGGCCGGAAGCAGGCCTGGCCGAACAGGGCGCTCTCCTGGTCCCCGAGGACCCCGGCCACGGGGACCCTCGCCCCCCACAGCCCGGGGTCGGTGGCCCCGAACGCGGTGAGGCTGGGGCGCACCTCGGGGAGAGAAGTTGCGGGGACGTCGAACAGGGCCAGGAGCTCCGGATCCCAGTGCAGGGCGTGGATGTTGAAGAGCAGGGTCCGCGAGGCGTTGGTGACGTCGGTGGCGTGGACGTGGGCCAGGTTCCACAGGAGCCAGGCGTCCACGGTGCCGAAGGCAACCTCCCCCCGCGCCGCCCGGGCCCTGAGCCCGGGGAGGTGATCGAGGAGCCAGGCGATCTTGGTCGCCGAGAAGTAGGGGTCAGGGGGGAGACCGGTTCTGGCGCGGAGCCAGGGCTCAAGCCCGCGTTGCCGCAGGTCCTGGCACGCCGAGGCCGTGCGGCGGTCCTGCCACACGATGGCCGGGGCAAGGGGGGCCCCGGTGGCCCGATTCCAGGCCACCACGGTCTCCCGCTGGTTGGCAATCCCCACTGCCGCCAGGTGTTGGGGGCGCAGCCCTCCCTGCTCCAGGGCCTCCCGGGCCACGACGAGGGCCGTGCGGACCATGAGCGCGGGGTCTTGCTCCACCCACCCTGGCTGGGGATAGCTCAACGGGAGCTCCCTGTAGGCGGAGGCCACCGGCCGACCGGCCCGGTCCACCACCATGAACCGCACCCCGGTCGTCCCAAGGTCGATCGCCCCCACGTGGTTCACTTCCTTTCGCTTCATTGCCTTATCTTGCCTTTCATTGCTTAAGTTACCCCCCTCTTCCGCGAAGTCAACCCGGGGGAACGGTCAGAATGGGAACCGGTGCTGAACGAGGCCCAACTCGGCCTGGATCGCCTTGAGGTCGCGCTGAAGGCCGGGATCGATCGGGACTCCCCGGGCCCGCACCTCCTGTTCGCGGAGGTGGGCTTTCTCCCCGGCCGTATAGATGCGGGCCTCCCCGGGAGCCTTGGCCGAGGCCCGCAGCTCCCGCAGGATCTCCCCTGCCGTCCGCTTGAACTCCACGAGGGGCACGAAGTGTGCGATGTTCATGGCCAGGAAGAAGTGCCCGAGCCGGTGGGGGCGGGGGCGGCCCTGGGGGTCGAACCCGGACAAGGCGTGGAGGAACGACCCGCACTGCAGCGCCGCGCACAGGATCTCCACCATTGTGGCCAGGCCATACCCCTTGTGCCCCCCCATCTCCTCCCCGACACCCCCCAGGGGGAGAAGGGCGAACGCGTCCTTGACGAGTCCGGCGAGGATGCCCGCGGTATCCGTGGCCGTATGGCCCTCGCGGTCGATGACCCACCCGGCCGGGGTCGGCTTCCCCTCCCGGGCCAGGACCTCGATCTTCCCCCGCTGGGCGATGGAGGTGGCGGCGTCGAACACGAACGGGAACGGCTCGTCGGTGGGGGCGGCGAACGCGATCGGGTTGGTGCCGAGCATCGGCTGGACCCCGAACGTGGGCGCCACCGAGGGGCGGGCGTTGGTGAAGCTCATCCCGATCATCCCCTCCCGCGCCGCCATCAGCGCGTAGTAGCCGGCGATCCCGTAGTGGGAGGAGTTCCGCACCGCCACCGCCCCCAGGCCGCACTGGCGGGCCTTCTCGATGGCGAGGGCCATCGACCGGTGGGCAATCGGATGACCGAGGCTCGTGTGGCCATCCACCACCGCCGTCGTTGGCCCCTCCCGCACCACCTCGAACCGGATCTGGGGGGAGATGATCCCCTTCTTGATCCAGTCGTAGTACATCTTGAGCCGGGACACCCCGTGGGACTCGATCCCCCGGAGGTCCGAGGCGATGAGGACGGAGGCGGCGATCCGGGCGTCGTCGGGGGGAACCCCCACCCCCACGAACACGTCGCACATGAACCCCTGAAGTGTCTCCACCGGGACGTACACCGTGCGTTCCATTGGGCTACACCCCTTTCACAAGCGCGATCGTTCGGCCAGCTCCTCGTCCAGGGCGGGGAGCTCGGCGACGCTTGGGATCACGTGGTCGGGCCGGACGGGGCACGAGGCGAGGTCGGCCCGTGAGGTGACCCCGGTCAAGGTGAGGATGGCCAGGAGGCCGTTCTCCTTGGCCATCCGCATGTCCGTCTCCACCCGGTCCCCGACCACCGCGCACCGCGCCGGGGGGAGGCCGAGGGCGGCGAGGGCCAGGTCGACCACGTGGTGGGAGGGCTTCCCGAACACGTCCTCCACCTTCCTCCCGGCCGTGGCCTCCAGTGCGGCGATCACCGCCGCTGCGTCCGGGATCTCCCCGTCCTCCACCGGGCAGGTCCGGTCCGGATTGGTGGCGAGGAAGTGGGCGCCGCGCCGGAGAGCCTGGAACGCGATGTTGAGCTTCCCGTAGCCGAAGGTGCGGTCAAACGCGGCGATCACGTACTCGATCTCCGCGGGATCCTCGGTGATCCGAAGGCCAGCCTCCTCAAGCTCGGCGAGGAGCGGGGGCTCGCCGATCGCGAACACCCGCGCCCCGGGGGCCTGGCGGGCGAGGTACTGGGCCAGGACATAGGAAGAGTTGAGCACGTCCCGTTCGGTTGCGGGGATGCCAAGACGAGCGAGCTTCGCCGCGTAGTCGGCCCGGGTCGCGAGGGGCTTATTCGAGAGGAACACGATCCGCCGGCCCCGGCTGCGGAGGGTGGCGATGGCCCGATCGGCCCCCGGGATGAGACGCTCCCCGAGGTAGACCGTGCCGTCCAGGTCCAGGATGTACCCCTCGATCGCGGTCATCGGCTCCCCAGACCCTTCCGCACCTGAACCATCGCCACCCCGACCATGACCACGGCCATGGCCAGGACTTGAACGGGCTGGAGCCGCTCCCCAAGCGCAGCCCAGGCGATGACGGCGGTGCCGAGCGGGCTCAAGTTCAGGATCACGTTGGCCTCGGTGGCGGTGAGATGCCGGAGGGCGTGGGTGTACAGGAGGTACGCAACCGCGGTGTTCACGGCCGCCAGGCCCAGGATCACCCCCCACCCGAGGAGGGGCATCCGGGGCACCCCCTCGGCGGCCAGGGCCAGGACGAGGAGGACCCCGCCCCCGATCCCGAGGGGGATCGCGGTCAAGGGGACCGTCCCCACTTCCCGGCCCCGGGCCATCTCCCTCCCCACCACCGGAAGCACCGCGAACGCGAGGATCGCCACCCCGAGAATGCTGAGCGCGGTGGCGTCTCCCGGCCCCACGGAGGGGGAGAAGAAGAGGAAGCTCCCCCCCACGCTCAGCACCACCCCCAGCGTCGGGAGCGCCCCCGGACGCTCCCGAAGCCACACCGCCTCGGCGAGGAGGACGACGATCGGCACAAGGGAGAGGCTGAGGGAACCGGCGGTGGCCGATAGCGTCTGCAGGGACCAGAACAGGGCCCCGTTGCCCACCGTGTATTGGGCCAGCCCGATCGCGGTGAACCGCCGCCACGCCCGTGGGGAGAGCCCCACGCGCCGGGACCACAGCCAGGGAGCGAGAAGGAGGAACGCCAGGAAGTAGCGGAGCCCGGCCACGGTGAGGGGGC
>JACIWI010000024.1 GCA_014361055.1 Candidatus Bipolaricaulota bacterium | reverse complement strand
CTGCCTCTTCCACCTCTTGTGGCGCTTGAGCTGCCTCTTCCTGGCCTTCCGCACGCTCCAGCCCCCTTTCGTTTTCTCTCCAGGCGTTCCAGGCCGGGCAGGCGGGAAATAGGAAATCAGCCCAGCGTTTTCTTGGGCGCCTGCAAAACCCTCTCTTTCTGGAAGGGCTTGACCACGAAGTCGCGGGCCCCGGCCTGAATCGCCTCCACGACCATGGGCTCCTGCCCCATGGCGCTGCACATGATTATCCTGGCCTGCGGGTCCAGCTTTTTTATCTCCCGAACGGCGGTGATGCCGTCCATTTCCGGCATGGTGATGTCCATGGTCACCGCGTCGGGCTTAAGCTCCCTGTACATTTGCACGGCCGCAACACCGTTTTCGGCCTCGCCCGCCACTTCATAACCGTTTTTCACCAGGATGTCCTTAATCATCATGCGCATGAAGGCTGCGTCGTCCACTATGAGCACGCTTTTGCCCACGCCCAAACTCTCCCTCCCGATCCCGCCCTGCCAAAGGAAACCGTGCGCTTGACGGGGGAAGTCGACGCGCTCATACCGGGCTGGCCTTCAGCCCGACGCCTTGCGCCCCCGAACCGCCGTCACCCCGGCGGCCGCCGCCACGGCTGCACGAGGATGTCCGCGCCGGCCTCCCGCCTCATCTCCTCCAGGATTTTCTCGTCATGAACCCCCGGCACCGCGGTCGTCCTCACGAGGCCTTTCCGCACGAGAAGGACGGCCCGAACGGTCTCAAGGACGGGTCCGGCTGCAGCCAGACCGTCCGAACTCACCATGCCGTACATCCGCGCCGGGACCTTGTAGTCCACCGCCACGAAGTCGGCCAGCCCCGCCCCGAGGGCTGCGGCCACGACCTCCGGCCTCGATCCGTTGGTGTCGAGCTTGACCGCAAGACCCAGGGCCTTGAGTTTCGCAAGAAACGAAAGGAGATCCGGCTGGACCGCGGGCTCGCCGCCCGAGACCACAACGCCGCCGAGGAAGTCTCTGCGCCTCGCCAGCCACTCCAGAACCTCTTCCTCCGGGATCAGCGGGCCGGCGGGCTCAGCCGAAACCAGCGTCGGGTTGTGGCACCACGGGCAGCGGAAGTTGCAGCCCTGCGCGAAGACCACGGCCGCCGGGCGGCCCGGCCAGTCGCACAGCGAGAGCTTCAGGAAGCCGCCGATGCGCACCGCGCTCCTCCTCCCGCTCCCAAAGCAGGTTCAGCTTCCCGCCCGGTCAGCTCGAAATCGACCACCCAGACCTCCGCCTCCGGATCCCAGAACCCGTAGATCCTCTCGAAAGCCTTCCGGTACTCCTCCGCCGAACCGTAGCCTTCCCTGCGGGCGTCTTCCTCCGAGATGTCCCCCAGGCGTTCCCGCCGCACTCCGGTTATCCTGACCAAGGCAAAGGGTTCCGCCCGACGGCTCAGCCTGCACTGGTGGATCGAGCCGGTCTTCCAGCGCTTCCTGCCCAGCCGCCGGGTCTGGGTCTTGCGCCCTGAGAGAATGAGCTCCGCGTGCTCGCGTTTGAACAGCAGCAAACCGCTTACTCCTTTCCACACTCAAGTGAGCCGCGCCAGCGCAAAAGTCTTCCTGTCCCCGAACTC
>JACIWI010000023.1 GCA_014361055.1 Candidatus Bipolaricaulota bacterium | reverse complement strand
CCAGATCAACGTGGACGGGACGCGGAACGTCCTCCAGGCGGCGCTGGAAGCGGGGGTGGAGCGGGTGGTGTACACGAGCTCGGTGGCTGCCCTCGGCCTGCGTGAGGACCGCCGGCCGGCGGACGAGGAGACGCCGGTGGACCCGCGGACGATCATCGGCGACTACAAGCGCAGCAAGTACCTGGCCGAGCAGGTGGCGCTCGCGTTCGCCCGCGAGCGAGGGTTGCCGGTGGTGATCGTCAACCCCACCTTCCCCGTGGGCCCGTACGACGTCAAACCTACCCCCACCGGGCAGGTGGTCCGCGATTTTCTCCGCCGGCGGATGCCGGCCTACGTGGACACGGGGATGAACGTGGTGGCGGTGGAGGATGTGGCGGTCGGGCACGTGCTCGCGGCGGAGCGGGGGAGGGTCGGGGAGCGGTACATCCTGGGCGGGGAGAACCTGACGATGCGGGAACTGCTGCAGCTTCTCGCGGAGATCACCGGCCTTCCCGCGCCACGGGTCCGGCTCCCGTACCACCCGGTGTTGGCATTGTCGTACCTGAACGCCGGGATCTGCGCTCTGACCGGGGGCGTCCCCCGGATGACCCCGGACACGATCCGCATGTCCCGGCACCACATGTTCTTCGATCCGGGGAAGGCGGTGCGGGAACTGGAGTTCCCTCAAACCCCGGCCCGGGAGGCCCTGCGCCGGGCCGTGAACTGGTTTCGCGCCGAGGGCGGCCAGGGCTAGTGCCCCCTTGACCAGCTCCGTTCCCTCGTGGAGGGAGCGGAAGGGCGACATGGCCTTGACCTCGCCCTGATGAAGGGCCGATCATTCACCCAAAGGGGGTTATGTTGGGCAGGTTTGGGCTTTGTTCGTGGGCGTTCTTGGTTTTGTTGGGTTCCTTATGCGGCAGTGCTCCCGTGGCGCACGCCGCCCGTGAGCCGCTGGCGCTCGTCGCCGAGGCAGATCGTCTCTACGACCGCTGGAGCCAGGCGTTCGCGTTCGCCGCCTACGAGGCCCGGCTGAGGGGGGCAATCGCGCTCTGGGAGGAGGCTCTCTCCCTTATCCCGTCTGACCAGGTGCCGACGCGGGCCCAGGTGTTGAACCGGCTCGCCCAGGCCTACTTCGAGCTGGCCGAAGGCTACCTGACCGGGGACAAGGAGAAGGAACAGGCCTACGGCAAGGGCAAGGGCTATGCCCTGGCGAGCCTGCGCCTGGACCCGGAGTTCGTACGGGTGGAGCAACACCAGGGGTTCCGCGCCGCCCTGGGCGCGGCGCGGGACGTGGCCGCCATCTTCTGGTATGGGAACAACCTGGGCCGGTGGCTGAGCTACCACTGGTGGGAGGCCCTCACCGGTGGAACCCGGGACGTACTGGCCGCGTTCACCCGGGCGGTGGAGCTGGACGAAGCGTACTGGGGCGGTGGGCCACAGCGGGCCCTCGCCAACTTCTTTGCTCAAACCCCGGGGTTCCTGGGTGGGGACGTGGAGCGGTCTCAGGCGTGTTTCACCCGGGCGATCGAGGTGGGGCCGGAGTTCATCCAGAACTACGTGGACTACGCGGAGCTCTATGCCAAGGCCCGCGGGGATCAGGCCTTGTTCTGTCGGCTCTTGCGCACCGCCCTGGACCAGGCCGCCGATCCGACGGTGATGGGGAAGTGGCCGTTCTACAACTGGATGGCGGTGGAGCGGGCCCGCGCGCTCCTCGCCCCGGGGCGCGGCGGAAGCCCCCCTTGTGGGTAACCCGGATTACCGTCGATCTAGGCCTGAAGTATTGACAGGGCACAGGTAGGGGTATATAATGCTTTCGCCCGTAAAGATAATGGAAACTACGGGTAAGGAGGCGAAACCAGGCAGCTAGCGCTCGGAAGAGGTTGGCCTTCCGACAAGGGCAAACCCACGGCGACGTGGGGGCGCAAAGCCGCGGATCCCTCGGGGATGGCCGGGCTGCCGAAGAATGGCCAGAAAAGGGTGGGCTGTCTTGGTGGGAATGGCTGTGGTGGCTGCAGGCGTGGTGGGCATGGGAGCTTCCGTGTCCCGCAACGCCATCGCCCAGATGACCGTTCCCGCGTTGACCTCTGTTTCCCTCCGTGGTGCGGCGGTGGCTGGTCACAGCATTGCCGTTCCCCTTATGATCCCCGAGCCCACCCCGGTCGACCGCAGCCAAGGGTTCGTGGAGCTCCGGGGGGCGGTGGTGCTCCTCGTGCGGAGCAACGTGCCGTGGACGCTTTCGGTGCGGGTCCTGGAGCCCGAGGTCTCGGGGACGATCCAGGCCCGGGTTGGAGAGGGGCCGTACCTCCCGGTGGGCGTGGAGGGTGTGTCCTTCACCGGTGGAGGGTTCGGCCAGTACGAGGTGGCCGTGAACTTCCGGATCCCCTTGACGGGGGCATGGACCGGGAGGACGGTCACCCTCGTGTACACCGTGGTGGGCAGGTAAGGGATGGTGCCCGTGGTCCAGCGTAACCGCCACTTGACGGAGAGCCCGCTCGTGGCAATTTCCCGTGGTGAAGGGAGGTGGGAGCCGAGAGGAGACAGACGTGCGTTGGCGGTACAACCGATTGGGGTGATCGAAACGGCAAACCCGGGGCGACCCGGGGGCGCAAAGCCACAGGCCTCACGGAGGCGGCTGGGCTGCCGAAACACCCCCAAGAAACCAAAACAAACTTTCTTGGGGGTGCAACGATGCAGGTTCGCAAGTGGATTGTGGTGTTGGTGGCTGGGATGATGGGCGTGGTGACGGGGATGGCGGCTAGCGTAACCCAGGGGTCGACCGCGGTGTTCTCGGTGCCGACCCTGATCCGGCTTAGCCTGACCACGGCGACCGTCGACTTCGGGGCATTGACCGAGGCCGACTACGATCGCGGGTACGGAGAGATCGTGAACGCCCAGGGCGTGGCCATCTGGAGCAACAAGAACTGGACCCTAACCGTGGCCGCGGACGCGGCGACGTGGACCGCGCCGTGGGCGAAGCCGTCCACCGACTTCCTGTGGCGGGCGGCGACCACCGATCCCCGCGTGGAGAGCTACAACGGCTCGTTCGCCGGGATGAACGTGAGCCCGGCCCAGGTGGCCGCGGGCAGCCGGGGCGGCAACATCCAGCTCACGATGGACTTCCGGGTCCTGGTGAGCTGGGAGAACGACCCCGCTGGCGACTATAGCCTCGCGTTCACTTACACGCTCACCGCGCCGTGACCCGGCACAGGACTCGGCAGCCCGGTTTCCCTCTGGAAGCCGGGCTGCCTTCTTCATCCTACCATGGGCCAGGTTAGGCTCCTTTTGGCGACGCTCATTGCGGTAGGGGCGATCGGGCTCGCCCAAGACACGGGCTGGCGCAACCCTTCTGCCGACTCTGGGGCTTTCTCCAACGGGTCACAGGCGTACTATGACGACACCCTCTACGCCGAGGCCCGGAACGGGCGGCAGCACCAGTACTGGGGTTATGCGGTCGCCCTCCCCGAGGGAAGCACGATCCTGGGGATCGAGGTCCGCCTCGACGTCTGGGAGTCAGGTAAGCCCGGTGCTGCTTACATGTATGTGGAGCTCTCGTGGAATGGGGGCGCAAGCTGGACTGCTACGGGGTATCGGGCCGGGCCCCTAGGGACGAGCGAGGCTACGTACATCCTGGGCGGCCCGGCCGACACGTGGGGTCGAAGTTGGACTCCAGGTGAGTTCGCGTACGGCCTTTTCCGGGTGCGCCTCACGGCGGCATGTGGCCCTCCCGAAAGGATCCGGCTCGATTGGGTGGCGGTCCGGGTATACTACCAAAGTGGGGTGGCGTTGGCGGTGAGCCCGGGGGTGGTGGACCTCGGGACCCTCACCTTGGCCGACTACGATCAGGGGTTCCGCGAGCTCTCCCCGGCCCAGCGGGTCACGGTCACGAGCGGGGCCCCGTGGTCCCTGTACGTGGCCGCCGAAACCCCCACCTGGAACTACTCCGGCCCTGAGCCCTCCCCCGCCAAGCCCTGCGAGCACCTGGAGTGGCGGGTGGTGGGGACTGGTCCCACCGTGACCGCGGCCCAGACCGCCTACCAGGGCCTGACCACCACCCCGGCCCTCGTGGCCACGGGGACGGGGCAGACTGCGGTGACCTGGGTGGACATGGCCCTCTTGGTCAGGGTGGATTACGATACCGTCCCTCCCGGCACCTACGAGCTCCGCTTCCGCTACACCCTCACCCTTCCCTGAGTTAGGCCGTTCCTCTGCGGGTATACTTCCCACCGTGGCGATGCGGGCGTGTCTTTTCGTGGGACTAGCGTTCGTATGGCTCGGGCCGGTCCTGGCCCTGGAGGTGAACCTCCTCGAGGTGGACCTGGCGGTGGCTCCGGGGCAGGTCCATACGTTCACGTTCATCGCCCGCAACGAGACGGACACTCCAGAGCAGTTCACCATTTACATCGGGGACTGGGATCGGGATGTCGATGGCACGAACCGGTTCTACCCCGCCGGGACGCTGCCGCGTTCGCTGGCGCCGTGGCTTTCCGTAGCCCCGACGTCGTTCATGCTCGGCCCAGGCGAGACCCGAGAGGTCATGGGGACGCTCAGCGTGCCCGGATCAGGGGTGATGGGAGGCACCTATTGGGGGATCATCTTCGTCCAGGGGGAGCCCCGCCCGGTGCAACACCAGGGGACCACGGTGATGGTCACCAAGCGCATCGGGATCAAGGTCTACGCCTCTGTGCCCCCTGGCGAGCATGCAGGCGAGGTCCGCGCCCTCGAGGTACGGGGTCTGAACCCGCTTTGGCTTCGCCTTAAGTTCGCCAACATCGGTACCCTCAACCTGCGTGCGGTCACGGTCGAAGCCGAGGTCTACGACGCCAAGGGGGATCGGGTGGTGGGGGTGAACCTGAGCCCGTTCCCGTGCCTGCCCGGTGCCGAGCGGTGGGTAGCGGTGAGCACCGACTTCCGCCCTGCCCCTGGGGTGTACCATGTGTTGGTCAAAGTGGACACCGGAGGCGATCCCCTGTTGGCCGGCCAAGTTCCCCTCCGGGTGCGGCCCCTGGCGTTGGTCCCCCTCACGGGCACCGGGCCCGTGCCTCAGGACCTCGACGGGGACGGCTTCTACGAGGACGCAAACGGGGACGGGGTGTTCGACGGCCAAGACGTGGCGTTGTTCCAGGAAAGCTGGCGAAGCGCGGGCGTTCAGGCCAACGGGCGGGCGTTTGACTTCAACAACGACGGCGTGGTGGACGAGGCGGACGCGGCGGCGCTCGCGGAACTTCTGAAGGCCCGAACGCCGTAGCTCGCAAGGTTCCCGTTCTTCCCGTTCGGCCGAAACCCCTTTCCTTCCCTCGGTCCCCCGGAGCGGCTAGGTTCATGACACGATGAGCCTTTCTCCGCGTCGCCTGGGGCCACCGAGCGGGATTGGGCCGGTCCGGGCCGTTCTCGTTGCCCTCGTCCTCTTCGGCGCGGGCGCCGCCGCGCAAGGGGTGACGGTGTCCGCCGTGTCGCCGCCCAAGATGGCCCGGCCCGGGGACTTCGTGACCCACGTGTTCTTACTTGAGAACCGAACCGCGGGTTCCATCGCCGTGTCGCTTGAGGTCGAGCTGCCCGTGGGCTGGAGCTCGCTCGGGGTTCCGGCGCTGATTACGATTGGCGTTGCCGAACAGGAGGTGGTGTTCCTCACCGTGGCCGTCCCCCGACTCGCCCAGGCCGGAACATACCCGGTGCGGCTGCGGGCATGGTGGGACGGCGGTGCGGCGGTGGGCGAGGCCCAGGTCCAGGTGGAGCAGGTGGCGGCGATCGAGGTCGTCCCTGCCCCGAGCGGCGACGCCCATCCCGGCCGATCCGTGACCTACGAACTCGAGGTGGTCAACCGCGGGAATGTCCTGGACCGGTTCGTAATCGAGGCCATGTCCTCCCACGGCTGGGCCGTCCAAGTGGAGCCGCGGGAGCTTTCGCTGGTCCCTGGGGAGCGTGGGGCAACCCGGATCACGATGTCCGTCCCGGCGAACGCGGAGCCCGGCCGGGACGTGCTCTCGGTCCTCGTGCGGTCCACCGCCGCCCCCGGAGTGGAGGTGCGCGCGGCCTGGTTCACCACGGTTCTCCCTCCTGTTCCGGAGCAGGTGGTGGGCACGCACCTTGCCGAAATCGAGATGTGGGCCGGTGGGCGGCTCGGGTGGGACCCGTTCTCCGATCAGCGAAGTTCGGTCTTGACCCTGTTCGGGATAGGGACGGTCCTGGACGGCTCGCTCGTGCTCTCCGCCCAGTGGGCCGGGCCGTGGGCGGATCGCCCGTACACGCTGACCGGGTTTTCCTTCGCATACGACCGCGGACCAGTCCGGGCCGAAGCGGGACGGGTGAGCGCGCCCCTGACCCCGCTCCTGCTTCCGGTGGCAGTGCAGGGGGTGGCGGTGTGGGCGGAGTGGGCACCGTTCTCGGTTGTGTTTGCCTCCGGGTGGGAGGGCGATGAAGGGATGGCTGGTGGCAGCGCCGCCTGGGCCACCGACGGGTGGACGGCGGAGCTCGCCTACCGGGAAGAGCGTGGCGGGACGGCGCATGTCCGGGCGGGCACCTTGGGGGGCGATTGGCGCCTGGCGGAGGGGCTGACGATCCGCGGGGAGGCGGGACTCGCTCGAGCCGGGCCGTACGCAGATGGAGCGCTGCTGGTCAGTGTTACTGCGAAATCGGGCCGGATGTTGTTCTTCCAGGGGGATGCGTACACGGTCGGTCCCCACTTCCCGAGCAACCGGGCCGATGAGGAGGGGATCGCCCTCTCCGGCCGGATGAGCGTCACTGGGGTTGCGTTCCGGTTCTCGTCGCGCTGGCTTAGGAACAACACGTGGCGAAGCCCTGCGCTTTCCACAGTGGTCCGGTCCGACCTCACCGCCGGCTTCGAATGGGCTCCAGCGGACTGGCCGGTTGGGTTTTCGTCGGCCGTGTCCGTGCAGCGGGCACAGGAGGCAGCACCAGTCCCCGCTACCGATGGCCGCGTGCGGGCGCTGGAGGTGGGGTTGTCCGGAGGCGGGCCGGCCCTCACGCTGCGGCTAGGCGGGTCGTGGCGGCTGGACGAGGACCTCGTTGCTGGCACTGCCCACGTCACCGAGGCGTACAGCCAGCGCGTGTCCCTCGCCCAGGCCGGGGTCGCCGCCACCCTGACCCTGGAGCAGCGGGCCGTGCGTGACCGCGACGGGACGCTCCTTTCCTCCTCCGCCCAGGGCGGCTTGACCGTATATACCACCACTACCCCCCACCGCCTGAGGTTCGATTGGAAGCACGACGTGGACGGAGGCGCGGCCGGGATCGACCTCTTGTTCGTCGTGTCCCCGGCGTTCTCCGCGATCGCCAGGGCGCACGCGGCGTGGGATGCGGTGGGGGGTATCGTGCGGGCCGAGTTCTCCGCCGGCTTCGACTACCGGTTCACCTGGGCTGTCCCGTTCCTCCCGGTCCGGGGATGGCTGGAGGGCGAGGTGTTCATCGACATGAACGGGAACGGCGTCCGCGATCCTGACGAGGAAGGGGTGGTCGGGGCGGTGCTGGCCGTCGACCAGAAGAAGGTCTCCACCGGGGATGACGGACGGTTCCTGTTCCCGCCGCTTGCGCCAGGCACCTACACGCTGACCGCGGAGCGCTTGCCGTCCGGCATCCGGCGGAAAGATGAACTCCCGATCACGGTGGAAGTGGCGGTGGGCGGGCGGAGCCGCGTGCCCATTCCCTGCGAGCGGCTCGGGGAGATCCGTGGCGTGGCGTTCGACGACCGTGATCGCAGCGGGACCCGCGACGACACTGAGCCCGGGCTGAAGGGCATCGTCGTCATCCTTGTCCGGGAAGACACGGAGTCGGCCCGGGCCACCTTCACCGATTCCTCAGGCCGGTTCGCGTTCCCCGACCTTCCTGCCGGGCGGTACATGGTGCAGGTGGAGACGGGATCGCTGCCCGAACGGTACGAGCTCACCACCCCCAGGGAAATCCCGGTCGACCTCGCCTCCGGTGAGGTGGTGGACGTCACGTTCGGGGTCTGGCAGCGGCCGCGGCCAGTGGTGGTCACGTACCAGCCGCCGCTGGCCGACTTCACCTGGGAGCCGGCGGTGCCGGTGGCCGGGCAGCAGGTGCGGTTCGATGCGTCCGGCTCACTGGACATGGACGGCGAGATCGTGGCCTACGCATGGGACTTCACCGGGGATGGTACCGCCGACGCCACCGGCCCGACCGCAGAGTGGACGTTCGCCGAGCCCGGGTTGTACCTGGTGGCCCTCACCGTGACCGACGACGCTGGGTTGCAGGACCGTCTGGAGCTCCCGGTGCACGTCGCCCCTGCGCCCTGAACGCCGGCCCGGCGGCGTCAACCCATGGGCCTCGGTGGTGTCGGCCCTTCCGGACCATCCCAGCCGAACCGGGTGAGGTCGATCCGCCCGTGGATATCGAACGCCACGCCCTCCTGCTCCAGGAGCTCCCGCTGCTCGTTCCCGATGCTCACCTTGCCCTTGGCATTGATGACCCGCTGCCAGGGGACCGCGGGGTCCACCGGGTGGACCTCCAGCGCGGCCAGGGCCCAGCCCACGATCCGGGCGTTGCACGGCGGGCCCACGAGGCGGGCTACCTGGCCGTAGGTGGCCACCTTTCCCAGCGGGATCTGCCGCACCACTCGGTAGATGCGCTCGTACACGGTGCTCATGGTGGCTCCTGCCTCACCCCGTCGGTCGGACGGAGCACTCCACGGTCCAGCCCCGTTTTGGGGCCTCGGCCAGGAACCGGTCTCCAGGGAGCGCCTTCTCGATGGGGATCGCCCCCGGGGGCAGCTCGCCGCGCACCGCCTGGGCGAGGACGATCGCCGCGTGCCAGCCGGTGAGCCGCTCCATGGCCCGGAACCCAGTGGCCGGATCGTAGTGGTCCACAACCTGCACGCACGCCTGGGCCGGGCGGCCATCCTTGCGCCCGTCGGCCCGCACGTGGATCACGCACACGTCCCGCACGTCAGGGTCGAACAGGACCCGGTCCAAGAGGGCCAACAGCACCTCCCGCGGGATGATCTCGCTCTGTCCCACCGGGAGGGGTTCCTGGGAGAACAGCCCGAGGTCGCGCAGGGCGCGGAACAGGAGGCAGTGGCCGGGGTAGCGGAGGGTCTTGTTCTCCAGGGTCCGCAGTCGGCCGGCGAACGTCCACGGCATGGTGGACAGGCCCCCGGAGGTGACGAACGCCTCCAGGCGCCCCAAAGGGGGTAGGTCCAGCTCCTCCAGCTCGGACAGGGCCGGCACCGGGGTGACGGCGCCGTCCCGCAGAAAGTAGGCGTCGCCATCGTACTCGTTGATCAGGCCGCCGGCGCTGAACAGGAGGGCATACCCCCACGGGGGCTTTGGGTCCTCAGGGAGACCGCCGTCGTAGATCCGCACTTCCTCAGCCGTGTCCAAGAGGGACATCGCGGCCAAGGCGAGGGTGATGTTCATCCCCGGGCCCATGCCGCAGTCGGGAACCACGGTGATCCCGGCCCGCTCGGCGTGGGGGCTGAGGAGGAGCTGTTGGCGCACGATCCCGGTATGCCCGCCCAAGTCCACCATGTGCACCCGGGCAGCGATGGCGGCCTCGGTCAGCGCAAGGTTGAACCGGTACGGCACAGCGGACAGGAGGCCATCTACCTCCGCCAGCAGCGGTGCCAACGCGGTGGGCTGGGCCACGTCCCCGACCAGCGCCTGCGCCACTTCCTCCCCCGCAAGCGCGTTGACCCGTGCCGCCCCGGCTTGGGCGGCCCGGAGGTCCCGGTCGACCAGCATCACCCGTTCTGCGTCCCCGTGCTGGGCCAGGTCGTAGGCCGCAGCCACCCCTTGCCTTCCCGCACCGACCACCGCGTACCGATATCCCACCACGGTCCTCCTCAACCAGGAGGATAGCGGACGTGGACAGGGCCTGCCAAGTTGGGCCCGGGAATGATCATGAGGGCACTAGCTCGTCGGCTCGCCCTGGGCCTCAGGCTCGATGAGGACGCTCATCCCCCCGCAGCCGCCCTGGCTTATCGCCACCTCACATAGCCCGCGGTAGCAGGAGCCGTGGGTGGTGAGGTCATAGGCGGCCGGGGAGATCCCGCGTTCCTGGAGCGCTCGGGCCACGTAGTAGTCCGGGCGCACGAACTTCAGCCACTGGAGCACCGCTGCACGTACCTCCGTGGCGGCGAACCCCTTGTCGTGGATGAGGTAGGCGGCCAGGCCCTTGCTGCTGCGGACCAGGTTGCACCCCCGCCCCCCCTTCTCGCAGCAGCAGCGGACCATGGTGTTGTCGTCGCAGCACGGGGCGACGAGCTGGCTCAGGGCGTCCTCGAACACCTGTCGTTCCGCCG
The DNA here is from genome assembly GCA_014361055.1 of Candidatus Bipolaricaulota bacterium. GTDB lineage: Bacteria > Bipolaricaulota > Bipolaricaulia > Bipolaricaulales > Bipolaricaulaceae > JACIWI01. The sequence continues at coordinate 6,388 of JACIWI010000023.1, read as the reverse complement.
GGGTCAGGGTGATCGTGTAGAACCAGTCGAGGAACTGGGGCAGGTTCGCCCACGCCAGGGGGATCCCGTAGCTCGTGTCCGTGCCAGGGGTAGGGATGACCTCCGCGTAGATGCGTTGCAGGAGCTCGATATCCTCCTCTGCGGCGTAGGTGAACATCACCGGCCACGTCAGGAGAAGGGCCAACATCGTCCCCATGAGGGCCCAGTGCCACCGCGTTTCCCAAGCCACTTCCTGAACCATAGATGCCTCCATTCGCACGCGAAAAGGTGGCCAAGGATGACCGGGCGTTATGGAGGGATGGTGCAGGGGGCATGGAGGCGCGGCGCAGGAGAAGACGTGGAGTACTTGCCCCAGGCCGGGCTTCAGGCGTCCTTGTCCTCTCCGGCCGGTTCCACGTGGACGGCCACGGAAACCTCCCCACTCAGGGCGCCGCGCACGGCCTGCTCCACCTGGGACGCGATGCCATGGGAATCCTGCACGGAGATGGTGGGGTCGACCTCGATGTGCACGTCCACGAACACCCCCCGGCCTACGGAGCGGGTCTGCAGCTTGTGCCAACTCTTCACGCCATCCACGCCCGTGATCGCCCGGGCCACCTTGTCCTGCTCGGCCTCGCTCAGGGCACCCTCGGTGAGCTCATAGACGGCCTTGCGCAGGATCTTCACCGCGGCCCACCCGATCAAGACCGCCACGGCGATCGCCGCAGCCTGGTCCCCCTGAGCGAACCCGAGGGCCGCGACCACTCCTCCACATAGGACCGCCACCGAGGAGAGCGCATCGCTGCGGTGGTGCCAAGCGTTGGCCTCCAAGGCCGAGCTGCGCATTCGGCGGGCGACCCCACGCGTAGCCTGGAACAACCACTCCTTGGCAAGCACAGACATCGTGGCGACCCCAGCGATGGCCGGACCAAGGGCGGAGGTGCCTCCGCGCAACAAGGCCGTCACCGCCTCCCAGGCGAGCCACCCGCCCGCGGCGACCAGGGCCAGTGCCACAAGCGTTGTGGCCAGGGTCTCGAACTTCCCGTGCCCGTAGGCGTGGGAGCGGTCGGCCGGCCGCCGGGCCAGGCGCAATCCCCCGATGACCACGAGGTCGGTGGCCAAGTCGGAGAGCGAGTGGACCCCGTCGGCAACCAGGGCCATCGACCCGCTGAGGAACCCCACCCCGAACTTGAGGCCGGTCAGGACGAGGTTGATCCCGACCCCGATCAGGGTGATGCGCAGCCCTTCGTCCCTCCATCCGGCCATGGCGGCCGAGTATAGCCAGACTAGGCGGCGCGGACCACGATCCGGTCGCCGTCGCGGACGCTCGCGAACACCTTGGGATCACCGAGGACGCGGCCGACGGGGTTCACGGCGCTGGCAGGACGGATCTCGCCGGGATGGCGGGAAGTCGGGGTGGGTCCGAAGAAGATGCACAGGGCGTTCCCCGGGGGCCAGTACCCGATGTCCCCTGCCTCTACCGTCTCCACCTGGGCCTCTGGTCTGGCCCGGACTGGGATCGCGAAGTACACCTCGTTCCCCCATCGTCGGGCCTCGGCCTCGATGGGCAAGGCCCGGACAATGGCCTGCACCGTGGCCGGCGCCAGGTCCGAGGACAGTTGCGCCGGGACCCTTCCGATCGCTTCGCTCTCGATCACGATCTCCATGGCTCGAGCTCGCCTGCGGCCAGGGCGGCCAGGCTCGCCGCGATCCAGGTGGGGCGGATCCTCTGGCGGGCGATGTCCTCTCGGGCGGACACACCGGACAGCACCAGGGCGGTGTCCATCCCCAGGTGCTGGGCGCCGAGGATGTCCGTCTCCAGCCGATCACCGATCATGAGCGCCCGCTCGACCGGGGCCCCGACCACCTCCAACGCGACGCGGTAGGAGATCGCGGAGGGCTTGCCCAACACCTCTTCCGGCTCGAACCCCATGCCCACCAGCGCCCCCACCACTGCCCCGGCCCCGGGGACGAGCCCGTGCTCGGTGGGGTAGGTGGCGTCGCGGTTGGTGGCGAGGAACCGGGCTCCCGCGAGCAGCCCCTGGAGGGCCTGGTTGAGCTTGTCGTAGGTCAAGGTGCGGTCCATCCCGACCACGATCCACTGCGCTTGTTCCGGTGGGACTGGGATGTGGCCGGCGAGGGTCATCTCCTCGACCAATCCCTGTTCACCCAGGCACCAGAACCGCACCGGGCCGTACTTCTCTCGCAGGTGGCGGGCGGCCACGTAGGCGCTGGGCACGACCTCGTCCGCGGTCACGGGAAAGCCCACATCCCTGAGCCGTGCCGCCATCTCCTTCCGGGAGCGCGTGGCGTTGTTGGTCAGGAGGACGACCCGGCCCCGCTCCCGGAGGCGGGCCAGCGCCTCCGCCGCTCCGGGGATAGGCTCGCAGCCGTGGACCAGGACGCCGTCCACGTCCAGCAGAAACGCGGAATAACGGTCCAGGGGGGACCGATGCGTGCCCGATTGCGGTGTCATGGGCTCAATGATACCGGGTTTCACAGCAGGTTCGCCTGTGGTTGACACGGCGCACGTTTTGGGCATAGAATCGATATGTTCCCGGAGGGATGGTCGAGAGGCCGAAGACAACGGCTTGCTAAGCCGTAGCCAGGCTGTTGAGGCTTGGCCGTGGGTTCGAATCCCACTCCCTCCGCCAACGACACAGTCAAAGGTCGCACGTCCCAAGGGTTGGTGGACTTGTGACTGTGTTCTTGCGCCCGTAGCTCAGGGGACAGAGCGCTGGCCTCCGGAGCCAGAGGTCGCAGGTTCAAATCCTGCCGGGCGTACCAGTTTGCTGTTTGCTTGCCTATCAGCACCAGGTCGAACGGCTTCTTGTAGTTGGGATCGATCTTTTCGCCAGTGATGGCGCAGTTCCAAATCATCGTCCTGAGAGCGAAAGCGAAAAGAGGGTTAGGTCTTGCAATGCGACATGGTCCATGAAAACCGCTGCTACGGAGCCGCGTCCTGTATCGTTACAAATTGACGAGCCCGCACGGCTTCTTGCGAAGAATGTCGCGCGAACCGGGAATGGGTTACGGGCTGTGGACCTTGTTCTGCGCTACGGACTAGGATTTAGCGCGCAGTGCTCACTGTTGGACTACAACACCTGAACCCAACGTGCTGCCCTGTTCGAGACTTACCCGGTGGAGGTTCTATCGGCTGTGAAGCGCCGATCAACCCTGCACCAGGTCCTGCCCGACGACGAACGCCTGCTCAAGGAGCGCCCCATCCCGTAGGGCGGCCCCTTTCCCCGAGAGCCCGCGGGCGAGGACCCGCCCCACCACCTGCACGTTGAGGTCCTTGAGGAGGAGCGCGAGCATCCCTGCCGTGTGACGCAAGGCCTCCGGCGGACCATAGTCGGCCGCGACCACCACCACCCCGCGGCGCCCGGGGGCCCACCGGCTCACGAACCGGATCTGGCCGTCGGGCGCGGTCTGCATCGTCACCTGGCTCGCATCGGCCCGGTCGACGAGGGCCTTCATTTGGGCGGTGACCGTGCCGCAGTACACCGGGGACCCGAGGACGAGGCCGTCGGCGGAGGTCATCCTCGCCAGGAGCGCCTGGAAGTCGTCTTCCTGGACACAATGTCCGGTTGGGGCACAGGCCTGGCAGGCCTGGCACGGCCGCACGGCGGACTCGTCCAGGTAGATCCGGTCCACCTGGGCCCCAGCCCGTTCCGCCCCGGCCAACACCTGCCCCACCAAGACGTCCGTGTTCCCAGCCCGGCGGGGGCTGCCCACGATCCCCAGCACCCGCATCGTCCTCGCGGCCATGGTCACCCTCCCGGCTTGCGGGCGATGACCCGGTTCACCGCGTGGCGGTGGGGGATCCCGCTCGAGCGGCAGTCAAAGATCTCCTCCGTGCAATAGAGGATCTCCCAGTCCCAGTAGTAACCGAGGAGCTCCCCTGACCGATAGGGGTGGGAGTTCTCCTCGGCGTCCGGGGCTCGGGGGATAAAGGGCTTCTCCACGAACACGGTCAGGGCGTGGATCCCGCCCGGCGTGGTGTGTTCCTTGTAATCCTGAAACCGGCAGGTCCGCACCCTCTTCGGAAGGTAGTGGAGCGTCCCGGTGGAGAAGATGACGTGGTAGAGGTCGTCGAGCTCGTAGGCCACGATGTCCGCGCATACGGTGCGCACCTGGACTCCTATTTCCTCTGCATACCGGCGGGCCTTGGCCAAGCCGACCTCGGACAGGTCGAGGCCGACCACGTCGAACCCATGCCGGGCAAAGTACACGCAGTCCCGTCCCTCACCACAGCCGAGGTCCAGGAGCTTGGGGCGGGACCCCTCCCGCGGCGGCGCGAGCTCGATGACCCGCTCGCAGAGGGTCGAAGGTTTCTTTCCCCAATAGTACTCGGGTCGCGCATAGCGCTCGTCATAGGTGTTCGCCCTGGTCATCTCTCAATCGTAGGCGGGCCGCCCGCCTCGGGCAACGGCCAACCCTCACCGCGGTGGCCCGGCTAACCCGACCGCCCGGGCAGGGGTACCCGCGACTTGGATGAGGCCAAGTCCTCCGACTTGGCCGTTTTCACCCGGCTATTTCCGCGGTATCCTCGCTATGGACTCATCCAAAGGAGGGGACATGCTCGTCCAACTGGAGCGCGGGAGCAAGACCCCGTACCACCTGCAGATCCGGAAGCAACTGCGGGAACTCATCCTGTCCGGGGCGCTCCCGCCGGGGAGCCGGCTCCCGGCGACCCGGGATCTGGCCCGGGCCCTGGGGGTGAACCGGACCACCGTCGTCACCGCCTACCGCGCCCTGTGGAGCGAGGGATTGGTCGAGGGGCGGGCCGGCGGGGGCACGGTGGTCGCCCGACCGCCCGAGGCTCCCCAGCGCCGCCATCCCACAGCCCTGCCCCTGGTGTGGGAGGAGCTGTACACGGCGCGGGTCCCCGCGGGCACGTACTGGACGGAGGGGGCCGTGCCCAAAGGGCACGCCGACGTCATCCAGTTCGACTGGGGCTCGCCCCCGCCGGACCTATTCCCCTTGGACGCGGTGCGGGAGGTCATGGCCGACATCCTGACCCGGGGGCCGAACTCGCTGCGCTATGCCCCGGCCCAAGGGGACCCCGAGCTGCGCCGGCTCCTCGCCGAGCGGCTGGAGCTCGCCGGGATCCGGGCCACGCCGTCCCAGATCCTGATTCTGTCAGGGAGCGAGCAGGGGATCTTCCTCGTCGCCCAGGCCTCCTCGACCCTGGGGACGGAGTGGTGGTGGAGGCCCCCACTTACCCCGGGGCGGTGCGCACGTTCCGCATCCTCGGCGCCCAACTCCATCCGGTGCCCATGGATGAGGACGGGATGCGCCTCGACGTGGTGGAGGGGGTGCTTGCCCACTTCCGTCCCAAGCTCATCTACACCGTGCCCACGTTCCACAACCCTACCGGCACCACGATGAGCGCGGACCGTCGGCAGCGGCTCCTCGAACTGGCCTATCGGTACCGGGTGCCAATCCTCGAGGACGATCCCTACCACACGCTCCGCTACGAGGGCCAGCCCGTGCCCCCGATCAAGGCCCTGGACTGTCAGAACCACGTCATCTACTTGTCCACCTTCTCCAAGGCGTTCTTCCCCGGGCTACGGGTGGGGTGGCTCGCCGCACCGTCAGGGGTGACCGAACGCCTGGCCTCCCTCCGGCGGTCCCTGGACCTGTGCACGAGCGCGCTCAGCCAGTGCGTGGCGTACGAGCTCCTGCGCCGGAAGACCGGGCATCTGGAGCGGATCATCCCCATCTACAGGGCGCGGCGCGACGCGATGCTTGCCGCCCTGGACCGTCACTGCCGGCACATGATGGACTGGAACCGGCCTCAAGGCGGGTTCTTTGTGTGGGCCGAGCTCAGGGACGGGGTGCACGTCGAGGAACTGCAGGAGGAGGCGATGCGCATGGGGGTGACGTTCGTGTCCGGCCGCCCGTTCTTCCCCGAGGGGGCGGGCGGGGAGGCCCACCTGCGGTTGAGCTTTCCCCGGCTGACCGAGGACCGGATCGAAGAGGGCGTGCGTCGGCTGGCGGCGGCGTTCCGCCGGTGCCGGGATGAGGCGAGGAGGGAAGCCCAATCGGAGACGGTCGCGGCCCAGGCCCGACCGTTGGTGTGAACCGGTTTCGTGAATGGGGGCGTTCATGTGGGAAATTGACGATCCAGTATTGAAGCTACAGTTAGCCCAGATGTGGCTGGCCGAGCGGCGTGCTCAGGCGGAGTGGGTTCGGCTGGTCAGGGTCCTCTCCCGGGCCACGGGCTCGGGGGAGGAGGATGGGCGGCGGATCGCCCAGCGCGTTGCCGCCCGGTATCGGGAGCTCGTGGCCCATGGGATACCGCGGGAGCGGGCCGCGGCCCAGGCTTGGGCGGCCCGTCGCCCGTGAATACCGGTTGGGGAGGGGAGATGGGTGCGTTTGGGTTGGCACGGGAGGCGTGGCG
>JACIWI010000022.1 GCA_014361055.1 Candidatus Bipolaricaulota bacterium | reverse complement strand
AAGATCCACTGCCGGTGCTCCTCCTTTCCTCTTCTCCAGGCGTTCTTAGGAGGAGCACCGGCCTTCTTCAACCACTTCCCCACCAACCTCTCTGCCTGGTAACGATCTCCTGGCGCACCAAGAGGCCCCGCTTGACGCGCCCGAGGCATTCTCGTTACAATGCATTGGTCTGACCAATGGACCCGACCTCGGGCTTGCCTGAAGGGAGACGGTCCTTCCTGGTCCTGGACCGCATCGTGCAGGCCATCCGGTCCGGTGAGTACCAGGAAGGGGCCCGTTTGCCCACCGAGCGGGAGCTCGCCGACCTGTGCGGCGTCAGCCGTTCCTCGGTCCGAGAGGCCCTGAGCATTCTGAGCGCCCTCGACATCGTGGACCGACGCGTCGGGGACGGCACCTACGTGCGCTGCTGCGACGAACGGGTCCTGTCCCTGACTCTGGAGCTGGCCCGGGGCGAGGCGGACCTGCGGGACACGTTTGAGCTGCAGCGGATCCTCGAGGTCGGCATGGCCGAGCTCGCCGCCCGCATCATGTCCGCCGACCAGCTTGCCGAGGTCCAAGCGGCGCTCGGGGCGATGGAGGGTGCCGCCGCCCACGGCGACGTGGAGGCCTATTTCGCCGCCGACCGCCGGTTCCACCTCACGGTCGCCGCCGCCACCGGCAATGCCCTGCTCGAGCGCCAGCTCCGCTCCCTGATCGCCCAGATGGATCGTCCGCTGTGGCGCACCGTCAAGGGCTACTTCATCCGGCATCAGGCCGAGTACCTCAACCGGTCACTGGCCGCCCACCGCCGGCTCTTGTCGGCGTTCCGGCTTCGGGACACCGCCCTCGCCCGCAGGGTCATGGAAGAGCACTTCGAACGCATCCGGGGGGAGATCTTCGGCGATGCCTGACGGCAACATGACGGCGCACGGGGCATCCCTCTGGATCGGGCGGGTGACGGTTTATTGGTCAGACCAAATGGCTGTTGTCGCGCTGGGCCGAGGCGCGGCCCAGGTCCGGGAAGGGGGGTGGGAGCTGGCCTGAAGTTGGGCGAATTGACGGAAGGTGCTGATTTCTACCGCAAGGAGGGACGAATGCGGAAGGCATGTGCAGCGCTGAGCGTGGGGTTGTTGGCGATCCTGGTGGGGTTCGGCGTGGCAGCGAAGGAAACGCTCCTCATCTACACGTCTACCCCGGTGGAGATCATGACCAAGCTCGAGCAGATGTTCGAGGCGACCTACCCGGACATCGACCTTCAGGTGTTCCGCTCTGGAACCGGCAACATCGCTGCCAAGCTCGCTGCGGAACGGGAGGCAGGGAAGATCCAGGCCGACCTGATCTGGGTTGCTGAGTACACGTACCTCGAAGAGCTCAAAGCCCAGAACCTCCTCTACAAGTACGAATCGCCAGAGGCGAAGAACATCCCTGCACTCCTTGTGGATAAGGATGGCTACTACTACGGGGCGCGCATCTTCGCGCTCGTGATCGCGTACAACACGAACTTCGTCAAGGACCCGCCCCGGACGTGGACCGATCTCCTTGATCCGAAGTGGAAGGGGCAGATCGTAACCGCCAACCCTAGCTACTCCGGGTCCAATGCGATCGCCGCCGCCGTCCTCGGCATGGAGTACGGGCTCGACTACTTCCGGGGCCTGGCCGCGAACAAGACCACCGTCGTCCAGGGCAACAGCCAGTCCGTGACCGAGGTCGCTGCCGGCGCGTACCTGGTCGGGTTGACCTTGGACAACATGGTCCGCGGCCTCAAGGCCCAGGGAAGCCCAATCGATCTCGTGTACCCCGACGACGGCCCGATCTTCCTCCCGAGCCCGATCGGGATCTTCGCCACGAGCGAGCGCATCGAGGCGGCGAAGAAGTTCGTGGACTACGTGCTGTCGGCAGAGGGACAGCAGGCGCTCGTTGAGGTCGGGGCCTATATCCCGGCCAGGACCGACGTCGCCGGGCCGGCCGGGGCGCCGACCCTCGATGAGCTCGTGGCGAAGGCGATGCCGGCGGAGATAGAGGCCATCGTCGCCAACATCGACTTCTACACCCAACAGTTCGTCAAGATCCTGCTTGGCCAGTAACCGAACCGGGGCGGGGCCGACCGGCCTCGCCCCGTCACTCTGACCATGGGGCCGAGACTGACGCGGACGCTCGCGTTCGGGGTAGCCGTCGCTGTGCTGATGGCGCTGGTGGCGTTTCCGTTGGGGATCTTGTTCTACAAAAGCTTTGTCCGGGCGGGAGAACCTTCGTTGGGGAACTACAGCGAGGTGTTCTCCGACGGGCGGAACTACCTGCCGTTCTGGAACACGGTCAAGCTCGGATTCTGGACAGTGCTCCTGGCCGCGGCGATCGGCGTCCCGCTGGCTTGGGCCGTCGCCCGCACCGATCTCCCGGGGCGGTGGCTTCTCGAGAACCTGTGCTTGCTCCCGTACATGATCCCTCCGTTCATCGGGGCCATCGCCTGGGTCCAGCTCCTCGCCCCCCGGGTGGGCTATGCGAACAGGTTGTGGATGTCCCTTGTCGGCACCACGACCTCTCCGTTCAACATCTACTCGTTCGGGGGAATGGTGTGGGTGATGGGACTCTATTCCTTCCCGTTCGTGTTCATCGCCGTGCGAGGGGCGCTGGAGCGGATGAACCCGTCGCTGGAGGAAGCAGCCCGGATCTCAGGGGCAGGGCGGTTCCGGGTGGTGCGGGACATCACGATCCCGCTCGTCCTCCCCAGCGTGATGTCCGGGATGATGCTCGCGTTCCTGTACACGGTGGCCAACTTCGGGATCCCGGCTTTGATCGGGATGCGGGCCCGGATCTTCGTCCTCACCACGCGCATCTACAGCTACGTGTACCGCGGTGACTTCGCCGGGATCCAGCTCGCCGCGGCGTTGTCGGTGTTGCTGATGGTGCTGGCCGTGGCGCTGCTCGTGCTCAACCAGTGGATCCTACGGCGACAGCACGGGGCGGCGATCATCTCCGGGAAGAGCGTTCGCCCGACCGTGGTCGAGCTCGGTCGGTGGAGGTACCCCGTGGCCGGGGTGGTCTACCTGTTCCTCTCCCTCGCCATCATCGCCCCGCTCGTGGCTTTGTTCCTCACCTCATTCCTCCGGGCATGGGGGCTGCCGCTCGCGTGGTCGAGTTTTACAATTCGGAACTACCGGTATGTCCTGTTCGAGTACAGCCTGACCAAAACGGCGATCGTCAATAGCCTCTCGCTCGCCCTCATCGCCGCCTCGGCGGCGACAGCCCTGGGGGCGATCCTCGCCTACATCTCTACGAAGACCCAGATCCGAGGACGGAGGGTTGTGGACATGCTGTGCACGTTGCCGAACGCCATCCCCGGCACGGTGGTGGCGCTGGCGATGATCCTGGCCTGGTCCGGGCAGTTCAAGGTCAACCTGTACAACACATTTGCGATGCTGATCGTGGCCTATGTGGCCCACTACACGTTCTACGCGTTCCGCAACATCTCCGCGTCCCTCGTGCAGATCCATCCGTCGCTGGAGGAGGCGGCGCGGATCGCCGGGGCCGGGTGGCTGCAGAACTTCCGCGACGTGGTGGTGCCGCTGATTCGTCCGGGGCTCGTCGCGGGGTGGCTCCTCGTGTTCATGCCCACGTTGCGGGAGCTGAACATGTCGATTCTGCTCTACGGACCACGCACGCCGACCATCGGCGTGGCCGTGTTCGAGCTCCAGGACGCCGGTTACTACCACATCGCCGCCGCGCTGGCCGCGCTGGTGGTGGCTGTGATCTTCGTGACCAACCTCATCGTGCGGAGGATCGTCGGCGGCCGTCGGCGCGCCTGAGGAGGGGAGGATGGCGGGCATCACGCTGCGCCGGGTGACAAAGCAGTTCGGCGACGTCAAGGCGGTGGACGGCGTCTCGCTCGACATCGCCGATGGGGAGATCGTGTGCTTCTTGGGCCCCTCAGGGTGTGGCAAGACCACGACCCTGCGCCTGATCGCCGGGTTCGAGCGCCCCACCGCCGGGGAGGTGTGGATCGGCAACAAGTTGGTTTCCGCGGCCAAGGAGCTCGTGCCCCCCGAGCGTCGCAACCTGGGGATGGTGTTCCAGAACTACGCGGTGTGGCCGCACATGACCGTGTTCGACAACGTGGCCTATCCGCTCAGGCTGCGCAAGGTCCCCGGAGCTCAACTCCGGACGAAGGTGATGGAGACGATCGCCTTGGTGGGCCTGGCTGGGCTGGAGAAGCGCTATCCCGAACAGCTCTCCGGCGGGCAGCAGCAGCGGGTGGCGTTGGCCCGAGCCCTGGTGGTGGAGCCGGACGCGCTGCTCCTGGACGAGCCCCTGTCCAACCTCGACGCCAAGCTCCGGGAGAAGATGCGGTTTGAGATCATGGACCTCCACCGCCGCCTTCGGATGACCCTCGTCTACGTGACCCACGACCAGGCCGAAGCGATGGTGCTATCGGATCGGGTGGTGATCATGAACCAGGGGAAGGTGGTCCAGGTCGGCTCCCCGTGGGAAATCTACCGCGAGCCGGCCGACCCGTTCGTGGCCGACTTCATCGGGCTCGCCAACTTCGTCCCGGCGGTGCTCGTAGAGGAGGCGGGCGGGGAGGGGGTGGCGGAGGCCGATACCCCACGCCGGCCCCGGTTCCGGTGCGTGGTCCCGTCGCGGCCGGGGCGCGCGCTTCCGGCGAACGGCATCCTGTTCGTGCGCCCGGAGGAAGTGGAGCTTCTCCCCGCTGGGGAGGCGGAGGTGACAGGGACAGTGACCCGGGTCACGTTCCTCGGGGCGCGGCTCGACGTGCGGGTCGAGGCCGATGGGGCCGAGTGGCGGGTCGAGGCCCCGGCCGGGGCGCGGGTGCGGGAGGGCGATCGGGTTGGCTTGGTGACAGAGCGAGCCATCTTCTTCGACGCGAAAGGAGAGATCGATGAAACCGAAGGCGTTGCCTAAACCTCGGGCCATCGCGCTGGTGGACGGGGAGCACTACCTCCCGGTGGTGAAATGGGCCCTCGCTTCTCTGGAAAAGGACTACGCGGTGGTCGGGGCGGTGTTCCTCGGCGGGACGGAGAAGGTCGGTTCCGAGGAAGACCTCGCGAACCTCGGGGTGCCCGTGGTGCACGGGAAAACCATTGCCGCGTCGGTGCGGGAAGCCGTGGCCCGGTTCGCGCCCGAGGTCGCGCTGGACCTATCCGATGAGCCGGTGGTCGGGTACCGGGAACGGTTCGAGATGGCAAGTCTGTTCCTGTTTTTGGGTGTGCGCTACGTGGGCAAGGACTTCGCGTTCACCCCGCCCAAGCTCGTCAAGACCTCGCTCCCCGCGATCAGCGTGGTCGGGACCGGCAAGCGCACCGGGAAGACGGCGATCGCTGGCCACGCCGCCCGTGTGCTCAAAGGGAAACACCGGGTGGGGATCGTGACCATGGGCCGTGGGGGGCCCGCGGAGCCGGAGGTGCTCCACGGTGAGGAGCTTGACCTCGGCGTGGAGGAGCTCATCCGCTACGCCGATCAAGGATTCCACGCCGCCTCGGGGTGCTTCGGGCATGCCTACATGACCCAGGTGTTGGTCATCGGCTGCCGCCGCTGCGGCGGGGGGATGAGCGGGGGGGAACCGTTCGTGAGCAACGTGGTGGAGGGGGCCAAGCTGGCGGAGGAATTCGGCCTCGACATCGTCATCTTCGATGGGAGTGGGGCCACTGCCCCGCCGATCGAGGTCGATCGGCAGGTGCTGATCGTCGGCGCCCACCAGCCGGTGGATTACGTGCGCGGCTACTTCGGACCGTATCGGATCCTGCGTAGCCACGCGGTGGTGATCACCGGGTGCGAGCCGCCCCTCGCCGACGAGGCCAAGGTGGACGCCATGGAAGCGGCGGTGCGCGAGGTTAGCCCGGACGTGCCCGTGTTCCGCACCGTGTTCCGGCCGCGGCCGGTGCGGGAGGTGGATGGGGCCCGGGCGTTCCTGGCGGTCACCGCCCCGGCCGCGGTGCTGCCCCGCCTGGTCGAGCACCTCGAGGAGCGCTACCGGTGCCGGGTGGTGGGGGCTTCGCCCCACCTCTCCAACCGGCCCAAGTTGCGCCAGGACTTGGCGGCGGCAGGGGATTTCGACGTGCTGTTGGCAGAGCTGAAGGCGGCTGGGGTCGACGTGGCGGCCCGCACCGCGCTCGCTTGCGGCAAGGACGTGGTATTCGTGGACAACGAACCCGTGGCCCCGAACATCGAAGAACTCGACCAGTGCCTTGAGCGCTTGGCGGTGGAGGCCGTTCAGGCCAAGCGGGGGGCGGCGTTCCATGCCTGAGCCGATTGAGCCGAGCGCGCGGCGGATGGCGGAGGCGGTCGAGGCCCGCTACCGGGAAGGGGAGACCGACTACTGGTTGTCCCCCCTGGTGCTGGTGGACCGCGGCCGGCCGGTGGGACGGATCAGCGCTGGTGACGCTGTTCTCTTCTGTTGTCGTCGGGGC
>JACIWI010000021.1 GCA_014361055.1 Candidatus Bipolaricaulota bacterium | reverse complement strand
CGGAACCTGGGGTACGATCTACCCGAGGAGTTCGCCTTGTTCCCGCCGCTGATACTGGATCGGATCAGTGCCGACTGGGCCCTCAGGGGTGGTAACGATCTCTTGGCCCACTACAGGCCCGGCACCCGGCAGGAGGGCGGAGAAAGACCTAGTGGGAGGGGACGGGCTCGACGACGATCAGCCCATCCGGCAGGACCTCCTCCAGGTAGGCCACCGCCAGCTGGGCGGGAAACACCACCCCGAGGAGGAGCTCCCCCTGCCCATACAGCCACACCTCCTGGTCCGCGAGTTGGACCCGGTAGCGCTCGGCAGGGAGCGTCCGCTCACCCACCTTGAGCCCCACCGGCTCCGGCGGCTGAGTCCGGAACGGAAGGGCGGCGAACGCCTGGGGGATGAGGGCGGTGCCCTGTGTCTCCCCCGTCCGCCCCGCGGCCCGCAGGAACCGGTGCAGCGCGTGCCAGTGGCCGATCACGTTGTTGTCGAGCACCGCGAACGGCGGCGTTCCCGTAAGCTCCCGGTCCTGCCGGGCGAGGCCGGCCACCGCTTCGAACGTCACCTTCTCCCCAGCGATGCGCGCGGCTACCCGCTGTTTCCCATGGGGCGCCTGGACCACCAGCGTGTAGGCGAGGGGGGCCCAATCAGGGGAGAGCAGGAGCTCGGCGGCCAGTTCCACCGTCTGCCCGGACACGGTCAGCCGAACCTCCGAGTCCACGCGGAACCCCACCTCCACCAGCCACACCGTGAACGCCTCCTCCCCGACCCGCTGGCCGGCCTGCTCGATCGCGAACGTGCCCTGTTCGACCAGGCTCCCCGGTAGGGGCTCGGGCACCGCCACGGGCCTGGATCCCATCTGAAGCAGCAAGACCAGGCCCACCACCACCGCGCCCAACAGTAGGATCTTCCACAAGTCCATGCTTTTCCCTCCTGACGCCATGTTACCGGGTACAAAGCCCGTGGGTAGGGAGCGCGGGCAGCGTGGCGTTGCCCCATCGGGCGCGGCAAACTTGTCTCGCCGGTGTGCCAGCGTCCGGACGTGTCGGTTCTCGATCAAGGAGGGGGGAGATGGAGGAGGCACTGCTTGTAGACCTGTACGAGCTGACCATGGCCTACTCGTACTTCCGGCGGGGAATGGATGATCCGGCCACGTTCGCGTACTTCGTGCGGGCTCCGGTCCCGAACCGCCGGTTCCTCCTGTTCGCCGGCCTGGACCCCCTCCTCGACCACCTGGAGGCCCTCCAGTTTACGGAGGACGACCGCGCCTACCTCGATTCCCTGGATCTCTTCGATTCCGCGTTCCTCGATTACCTGGGGACGCTCCGGTTCACCGGGGAGGTGTGGGCCGTCCCGGAAGGGGAAATGGTGTTCCCCGGGGAGCCCCTGGTCCAGGTGACCGCCCCCCGCATCCAGGCCCAGGTCGTGGAGACCTACCTTCTCAACGTCCTCAACTACCAGACCCTGGTCGCGTCCAAGGCGGCGCGGATCCTCCTCGCCGCGGGAGAGGAGGCAACGGTGGTGGACTTCAGCCCCCGCCGGGACCACGGGGCCGACGCCGCCGTCCATGCCGCCCGGGCGAGTTTCCTCGCCGGGTTCCACGGCACCTCGAACGTCCTTGCCGGAAAGCGCTATGGGATCCCGGTGGTGGGCACGATGGCTCACTCCTACGTCCTCTCCTTCCCCGACGAGCTCTCCGCGTTCCGGGCGTTCGCCGAGGACCACCCGCGGCCGGTGCTCCTCATCGACACCTACGACGTGATGAAGGGGGCCCGGAACGCAGCGGCGGTGGCCCGGGAGCTCCGGGCGGTGGGGCGTGAACTCTCCGGGGTGCGCCTCGACTCCGGGGACCTCGTGAGCTACTGCCGGGCGGTGCGGGAGCTTCTCGACCGGGCCGGGTTCCCCGAGGTGCGGATCTTCGTGTCCGGAGACCTCGACGAGCACCGGATCCGGGAGTTCCGGGCCCGGGGCGGGGCCGCGTGGGGGTACGGGGTGGGGACCCGACTCGGGGTGTCGTGGGACCTCCCCGCGCTCCCCGGCGTGTACAAGCTGGTCGAGGATGCCCACGGGCCGCGCATGAAGCGGAGCCCGGGCAAGGTCACCCTGCCCGGCCGGACCCAGGTGTGGCGGCGGGAAGAAGGAGGACGAATCCAGGACACCATTGCCCTGGCCGAGGAGGTCCTCCCCGGCCGGCCGCTCCTCGCCAAGGCCATGGAGGGCGGGCAACGGGTGCTGCCCCCGCTGGACCTCCATCGCCGACGGGAGGAAATCCGCACGCGCCTGTTCTCCCTGCCCCCCCACCTCGCCGACCTCGACCCCATAGACGAACCCGGCTACCCGGTGTGCCTCTCGCGCAAGCTCGCGGCGTTGGTGGAGAACCTATAACCGGGACCCGGCAATCAAAGGGCATGGTCACGGCCGTGGACGGGGTGCGCTTCGCCTGACCGCGCCCCCCTGGGAAGGGGAGAGAAGAGGGGGGCGATCAGCCCACGGCGGCGCAGCGGCGGGCCACGACCTCCTCGGCGAGCGCCCGCGGCACCGCCTCATACCGGTCAAACCGCATCGTGAACTCCCCCCGGCCGCTCGTGAGGTTCCGGAGCTCGCTCGCGTACCCGAACATCTCGGAAAGCGGAACTTCGGCGTGCACGACCTGGGCCTTGCCCTTTGCCTCGAGGCCCCCGATCCGGCCGCGGCGGGCGGCGAGGTCCCCCATCACCGCCCCGAGGTCGGCCTCGGGCACGGTCACCTCCACGTCCATCACCGGCTCCAGGAGCCGGAGGCCCGCCCGGCGGCAGGCCTCGCGGAACGCGGCCGCGGCGCAGGTACGGAACGCCTGCTCGGAGGAGTCCACCTCGTGGGCCGAGCCATCCACCAGGGTAACCCGGACGTCCACCACCGGGAACCCGGCGTAGGGGCCCTCGGCCATCGCCTCGACGATCCCCCGCTGCACCGCCGGGACGTACTCCCGGGGAACCCGCCCGCCCACGACCCGGCTTGTGAACTCGAACCCGGTGCCGGGGGCGCCGGGCTCCACCCGCAGGACGACGTGCGCGTACTGACCGTGCCCGCCGGTCTGCTTCACCAGCTTCCCCTCGTGCTCGATCGACCCGACGAGCG
This sequence comes from Candidatus Bipolaricaulota bacterium, assembly GCA_014361055.1. GTDB lineage: Bacteria > Bipolaricaulota > Bipolaricaulia > Bipolaricaulales > Bipolaricaulaceae > JACIWI01. Next base: position 4,862 of record JACIWI010000021.1, on the reverse strand, counting down.
TCTCCCGGTACGCGACCTGGGGCTGCCCGGTGGCCACCTCGACCCCGAACTCGCGGCGCAGCCGGTCGACCACGATCTCCAGGTGCAGTTCCCCCATCCCGCACACCACCATCTCCCCGGTCTCCGGGTTCGGCCGCACGAGGAACGTCGGGTCCTCGGCGGAGAGATCGGCGAGGGCCCGGCTGAGGCGGTCGGCATCGGTGCGCCGGAGCGGGGACACGGCGAGGTCGATCACCGGGGCCGGGAACTCGATCGGCGCGAGCACGATCGGGGCATCCGCGCTCGCCAGCGTGTCCCCGGTGTAGGTCTCCCCGAGGCCCACCGCGGCGCCGACGTCGCCGGCAGAAAGCTCAAGGACGGGCTCGCGGCGGTCGGCGTGCATCTGGAACAGGCGGCTGACCCGCTGGCGGGCGCCTCGGCCGGCATTGAGGACGAAGTCGCCCGAGCGCAGGACCCCGGAGTACACCCGCACGTAGGTGAGCTTCCCCACGTGCCGGTCGGCCTGGACCTTGAACGCCAGCGCCGCAAGCGGCGCATCGTCGCGAGGGGGCCGGACCATCTCCTCGCCCTGCCAAGCACCGATCGCCGGCGAGAGATCCGCCGGGGACGGGAGGAAGTCCACCACCGCGTCGAGGAGCCGACGGATCCCCTTGTTGCGGTACGCGGCCCCACACAGGACCGGGACCAGGCGGCCGGCCACGGTGGCCCGGCGCAGCGCCTGGACGAGCTCGGCCGCGGTGGGCTCCTCTCCGGCGAGGAACCTCGCGAGGAGCAGGTCATCCTCCTCGCTCGCCCGCTCCACGAGGGCCTCCCGCGCCCGCTCTACCTCCGCCACCATCGCGTTCGGGATCGGTCCCGGCTGGATCTCCCCGCCGTCCGGACCGTCACCGTAGTAGACTGCCTCCATGCGCACGAGGTCGACGAGGCCCGTGAACTCCTCCTCGGCCCCGATCGGCAACACCACCGGCAAGGCAGCCGCCCCGAGTTCAGCCCGCAGCTCGCGCACCACGCCCGAGAAGTCGGCCCCGATGCGGTCCATCTTGTTGACGAACGCGATCCGCGGCACCCGGTAGCGGTCGGCCTGTCGCCACACCGCCTCGGATTGGGGCTGCACGCCGCCCACGGCGCAGAACAGGGCGATCATCCCGTCCACCACCCGCAGGCTCCGCTCCACCTCGGCGGTGAAGTCCACGTGCCCCGGCGTGTCGATGATGTTGATGCGGTGCCCCCGCCACTGGGTAGTGGTGGCGGCCGCGGTGATGGTGATCCCCCGCTCCCGCTCCTGGGGCATCCAGTCCATCGTCGCTTGGCCATCGTCCACCTCGCCGATGCGGTGGGTCTTGCCGGTGAAGTAGAGCATGCGCTCGGTAACCGTGGTCTTGCCGGCGTCGATGTGCGCGGCGAGCCCGATGTTGCGGACCTTCGCGATGTCAAATCTCAAGTCCATCCCATCCTCCACATCCGGATCAAGGCGATACCAAACCGACAAGGCCCAAACGTCGAGCGGGCCTTGAGTTCCTTTGAAGCTTTGGCAAAGGGAGACCCTTCTTTAGGCAACAAAGGGACCTACGAGGGCGTCAGCATAACCCGCCCCGGGAAAAAGTCAATCGACAGCCAATCCGGGGGTGGCTAGAGGTCGAGGAGCTTTCGGTACAGGGCGAGGTGGTCCGCCCGGTCCGCGAGGTACGTCGCGATCCTGCGCCACTCCTCGATGCCGTCGAGCGAGAGCTCGTGTACGGCCACGCCTTCGCCCTCCTCGACCCCGGCCAGGATGCGTCCCGAGGGGCTTACGATGCAGGAGTGCCCGAACTTGACGTACTCCCCCTCTTGCCCCCACTGGCAGGCCATGGCCAGCCCCACCGTGTTCTCCAGGGCCCGGACCACGGCCAGCGCCCGCGGCTGAGCGTGGCACCATCCCCAGCGGTCGATCGGGCCCCAGCGCAGCCAATCGGTGGTGTTCAGGATGTACTCGGCCCCGGCCAGCACCAGCCCCCGGATGTACTCCGGGAACAGGAGGTCCATGCAGATCGTCAGGCCGAGCGTCCCCAGTTCCGTGTCCACCACCGCCGGGCGGTCGCCGGGGGTGAACATCCGCTTCTCGGCAGCGAACAGGTGGACCTTGCGGTAGGCGGCGAGGATCTCGCCCTTGGGGTCCACGAGCACGGCAGTGTTGTGATAGCGCCTCCCGTCCTTCTCGATGAAACTCCCGTAGAAGTACACCCCGTGCTCCCGGGCCAGACGGCCGACGGCGTCGGTGGTCCTGCCGGGGATCGTGTCCGCCACCTGAGGCAGGCGATCACCGACGTCGTAGCCGGTGGTGAACGTCTCCGGGACGAGGACGAGCTTTGCCCCCATCGCCGCCGCGCCCCGCACTAGGGTGGCGACCTTGGCCAGGTTGGCGTCGACCTCGCAAAGGACGCTGTTCATCTGGACTACTGCCGCTCGAAATCCCATGTCAGTCCTCCTTCTTGAATACGGCCAGCGCCGCGAGGAGCACCAGGGCCCGGGCGATCTGGTGGTACCAACTGCTCAGGTTCCACACCGTGAGGAGGTTGCCGAGGACCGTCAGCAGCATGACGCCGGCCATTACCCCAAGCACGTTCCCCCGCCCGCCGCCGAACGGGATGCCGCCGGTGAGCACGGCGATGATCGAGTCGAGCTCCAGGCCCGGCCCCACCGACGGATCACCGGCTCCCATCCGGCTCGTCAGGTACAACCCGGCGGCCACCGCGCACATCCCGCTCACCAGGTACGACGAGAACTCGACCCACCGGGTGCGGATCCCGGCCAGGCGTGCCACCTCGCGGTTCCCCCCGAGGGCGAACAGGTGGCGCCCGTACCGGGTGCGGTTCATGACCAGCGCGGCGAGGGCAAACACGACCCCCAGGATCACCAGCGCCGCCGGGATCGGACCAAGGGCGCCGCGGGAGAACGCCCGGAACCCACGGCCGATCGCTCCCACCGGGCCCCGGGCCAGCACGAGCACGATGCCGCGGCCGATCGACATCATCCCCAGGGTGGCGATGAACGGGGGGATCTTCAGTTGGGTCACGGCGAGACCGTTGGCCACACCCATCCCCAGGCCGACTCCCAACGTGGCCAGCGCCGCCGGGAGGATGCGCGCGTCGCTCCCGCCGATCAGGGTGGCGCCGATGATCGTGGTCAGGGTGATCGTTGCGCTGACCGAGAGGTCGACGCCGCCGGAGATCATAACCATCGCCTGTCCCATCGCCACCAGGGCCAGCGGCACGGCGCTGCGAAGGATGCTGATCAGGTTGTACATCCCAAGGAAGCGCGGCGAGGAAAGCGCTCCCGCGAGGAACAGGGCGAGCAGGGTGGCCAGCACAACCGAGGTCGCGTCCGGCCGCCACCGCCCCAGGCGGGCGAGCCCCCGAGGCCGGCCGGAGGAGGCCGAGGCAGGTCGGTCCGCGTGGGCCTTGTCGGCGAGCGCGGCGGCCATCACCCGCTCCTCGGTCGCCTCGTCGCCGGAGAACTCAGCCACCATCCGTCCCCCGGCCATGACCAGCACCCGGTCGCTCATCCCGAGCACCTCGGGGAGCTCCGAGGACACCATCAGGATCGCCATCCCCTGTTCAGCCAGGCGCCGCAGGTGGGCGTAGATCTCGACTTTCGCTCCAACATCGACTCCGCGGGTCGGCTCGTCGCAGATCAGCACCTTGGGCTCGGTCAGGAGCCACTTGCCGATGACCAACTTCTGCTGGTTGCCGCCGCTCAACTGAACGGTCAGGGTCTCCAGATCTGTGGGGCGGACCTCGAGCTTCTCCACCATCGCCTGGAGGGCCTGGGTCTCCTGGGCGCGTTGGATCACGCCCAGCCGTTGCCTCCGGCCGAGGTTCGGGAGGGCCAGGTTGTGGCGGACGGAGAGGCCCATCACCAGCCCTTCGTTCTTGCGGTCCTCGGCGACAAGGGCCATGCCCTGCGCCACGGCGGCGTGGGGATGGCGCGCGGCCATCTTGCGGCCGTCCACCGTGATCTGCCCGGAGTGGGGTCGGGCCCCGAACAGGGCCTTGCACAGCTCCGTACGTCCGGCGCCGACCAGGCCGTACACCCCGAGGATCTCGCCCTTGTGCAGGGTGAACGACACGTCCCGCACCTCACGGCCCGAGGACAGGCCCTCCACGGTGAGCACCGGTCCCCCGACCTTGGACGCCTTGGCGGGGAACACCTGGGCCAGCTTCCGGCCGACCATCATCGTGATCAGGCTGTCCCGGTCCGTCTCCCGGACGGGGAGCGTGCGCACGACGCGCCCGTCCTTGAGGACGGTCACCCGGTCGGCGAGGCGGAACACTTCCTCGAGGTGATGGGTCACGTAGAGGATGGTGATCCCCCGCTCGCGGAGCCGACCGATCAGGGCGAACAGGTGCTCCCGCTCGGTGAGCGACAACGCCGACGCTGGCTCGTCCATGATCAGGATGCTCGCATCGACGGCAAGGGCCTTGGCGATCTCCACAAGCTGCTGTTGGGCCACGCTGAGGCGGCACACCGGGATCCGGAGCGGCACCTCGGCCCCGATCTCGGCGAGGCGCGACTTGGCTTCTTCTAGCTCTCGCGCCCGCTGGATCCAGCCCCACCGGCTCGGCTCGCGGCCCAGGGCGATGTTCTGGGCCGCGGTGAGGAAGGGGACGAGGTTGAACTCCTGGAAGATGATGGCGATCCCATGCGCGCGGGCGGCCTCGGGGCTGTAGGTCTGGACCTCCTGGCCGTGGACCACAATCTGGCCCGCGTCCGGAGCCAGGGCCCCGGCGAGGATCTTCATCAGGGTCGACTTGCCGGCCCCGTTCTCGCCGACGATGGCATGAACCTCGCCTCGTTGGATGTCAAGGTAGACGCAGTCCAAGGCC
>JACIWI010000020.1 GCA_014361055.1 Candidatus Bipolaricaulota bacterium | reverse complement strand
CCCGCCTCGCCGCATTCCCGCCCGAGCCCGGGCACGGAGGAGGCGGGGGTGCAGATCACCGCGAGGTCAGGGGCCTTGGGAAGGCTCATTACGCTCGGGTAAGCCTGGATCCCCTGGATCGACTCCCGTCGGGGGTTCACCGGGTACACCACCCCGTCGAACCCCGCTCCGATCAGGTTGCGCAACACCGTGTATCCGACGCTTCCGGGATTGTTGCTGGCGCCGATGACCGCGATCCGCTGCGGCTTGAAGATCTTGTCCAGGTTGCGAATGCTCACCTCTTCCTCCTCGTGCCAGATTGTATTCCCTGCACCCCCACCGGCAACGCGGCCCGGCCCCTTCGGGTAACATGAACGGGTGGTGTGCGTAGAGGACCTGAAGCGGCGGGCGGCGGAGGCCGCGGTGGAGCTGGTGCGGCCGGGGATGGTCATCGGCCTCGGGCACGGCAGCACCGCCCGCTACGCGCTCCTGCGCCTCGCCGAGCTTGTGAAGGCGGGCACGCTGTGGGACATCGTTGGGGTGCCGTGTTCGACCCAGGTCGAAGGGGAGGCACGGCGCCTCGGCATCCCCCTCACCACCCTGGACGAGCACCCTGAGCTGGACCTCACCATCGATGGGGCGGATGAGGTGGACCCCGAGCTGAACCTGATCAAGGGTGGCGGTGGGGCGCTCCTTCGGGAGAAGATCGTCGCCCAAGCGAGCCGGCGCGAGGTGATCGTGGTGGACGAGGGCAAGCTCTCCCCGGCCCTGGGGACGCGGTGCCCGGTGCCGGTGGAGGTGGTGCCGTTCGGCTGGAGGGCCCAGGCCCGTTACCTGGAGGCGTTGGGGGCCCAGGTCGCCCTCCGCGCTGGGCCGGACGGGGCCTCGGCGAAGACCGATCAGGGGAACTTGATCCTCGACTGTCGGTTCGGCCCGATCGCCCAACCCGAAGCGCTCGCCCGGAGGCTGGAGGGCCGGGCCGGGATCGTAGGCCATGGGCTCTTCCTTGGCCTGGCCACCGATCTCATCGTGGCCGGCCGGGACGGGGTCCGCCACGTCCGGCTGGGGTCTCGGTAGGCGGCGTGGGTTTACCGGGTCCGTCCGTTCGGCTACCCTACCCTCGATATGCCCATGGACAAGATCCTAGCCCGCGTGGACGACCTCGCCCGGGAGCTGCGGGAGATCGAGGAGGCCCTGGGACAGCCGGGGGCTGCCGGTCGCCCGGATTTCCCGGATCTCTCCCGGCGCTACGCCCGGCTGCGGGAGATCGTGGCCAAGGGGGAAGAGCTCAGGCGGATCCTCGCCGAGATCGCCGAGGAGGAGGACCTCCTCGACGAAGAGGAGGACGAGGATCTCCGGGACGCGCTCAAGGAGGAGCTGGAGCGGGATCGGGCGCAGGCGGAGCGGCTCGGGCAGGAGCTTCTGCGGATGTTCCTCCCGGAGAACCTGGACGATCGCAAGAACGCGATCCTGGAGATCCGCGCCGGCGCTGGGGGCGAGGAGTCGGCCCTGTTCGCCGCGGATCTGTTCCGCATGTACAGCCGCTATGCGGAGCGGCGGGGCTTTCAGGTGAGGGTGATGGACTCCCATCCCACCCCGCTTGGCGGGTTCAAGCAGATCGTGTTCGCCGTGGAGGGCAGCGGGGCGTACGGCCGGCTCCGCTACGAGTCTGGGGTGCACCGGGTGCAGCGGGTCCCGGAGACCGAGGCCAGCGGCCGCATCCACACCTCCACCGCCACCGTGGCCGTGCTGCCCGAGGCGGAGGAGGTCGAGGTGGACATCGACCCGGCCGACCTCAAGATCGACACGTTCCGCGCGAGCGGCCCTGGCGGCCAGCACATGCAGAAGAACGAGACCGCGGTGCGCATCACCCACATCCCCACCGGGATCGTCGTCTCCTGCCAGGACGAACGGTCCCAGCACCGCAACCGGGAGCAGGCGCTGCGCGTCCTGCGGGCCAAGCTGCGCGACCTCGAGGAGCAGGAGCGGGCGGCCGAGCTTCGGGAAGCCCGGCGGCGCCAAATCGGCAGCGGCGACCGCTCCGAGAAGATCCGGACCTACAACTTCCCCCAAGCCCGGGTCACCGACCACCGCATCGGCCTCACCGTGCACCAGCTCGCTGCGGTGCTCGATGGGGATCTGGACCTTTTGATCGAGCCCCTGCTCGCCGAGGAGGCGGCCCGGGCCCTGGCCGTGGATCACCCCCGGCCCCGCTCGTAGCGTTTCATCGCCTCGCGGGCCCGGCGCTCTTCCTCCTCCTCGATCAGCCGCCGCCGCTTGTCGACCTTGGTTTGGCCCCGGGCCACCCCGAGCTCCACCTTGGCGTAGCCGCGGTCGCTGAAGTACAGACAGAGGGGGATCAAGGTGTACCCGGCGCGGGCGACCTTGCCCGTGAGGCGGGCGATCTCCCGGCGGTGGAGGAGGAGCTTGCGCGGCCGCTCCGGCTCGTGGCTGGACCGGGCGCTGGGCTCATAGGGGGCAATGTGCATCCCGTAAAGCCACACCTCTCCGTCCTTCACCCGGGCGTAGGCCTCGTCCAGGGATACCCGCCCTGCCCGGAGGGACTTCACCTCGGATCCGGTGAGGGCGAGGCCGGCCTCGTACTTCTCCTCCACCGCGTAGTCGCGGCGGGCGCGGCGGTTGCGGGCCACCACTTGGCGGGTCATGGCGGAACGAGGCTACCCGAGGTCTTCGCGTTATTCCACCGTCACCGTCTTGGCGAGGTTCCGCGGCTGGTCCACGTCGGTGCCGCGCAGGCGGGCGATGTGGTAGGCAAGGAGTTGCAACGGAGGGGTGAACGTGAACGGGAGGAGATCCCGTGGGGCAGGGGGGAGGAGGATCAGGTGGTCGGCGAGCTCGCGGAGCTCGGGCCGGTCGTGGTCGGCGAAGGCGATCACGATCCCCTGGCGGGCCTTGACCTCCTGCACGTTGGCGAGCGCCTTGTCCGGGAGCTCGGCCTGGGAAAAGAGGAACACCACCGGCATCTCCTCGTGGACCAGGGCGATCGGGCCGTGCTTCATCTCCCCCGCTGGATACCCCTCGGCGTGGATGTAGCTGATCTCCTTGAGCTTGAGCGCCCCCTCCAGGGCCAACGGGTAGAGGACGCCCCGGGCGAGGTACAGGAAATTCGGCTTCTGGTAATGATCTCGGGCCAGGGCCTCGATCTCCGGTTCCACCTCCAGGGCCCGGGCGAGGAGGGCGGGGGCGCGGGCGAGCTCGTCCGTCGCCCGTTCGAACGCGTCCGGGGATAGAGCCCCCCGAACATAGGCCAGCCGCAGCCCGAGGAGGGCCAACGCGGCGAGCTGGGCGGTGAACGTCTTGGAAGCGGCGACCCCGATCTCGAGGCCGGCCCGGGTGTACAGGGCCCCGTCCGCCTCCCGGGGGATCGCCGATCCGACCACGTTGGCCACGGCGAGCACCTTCGCGTTCCGGGCCTTGGCCCCACGCACCGCCATCAGGGTGTCCACCGTCTCGCCGGACTGGGACACCGCCACCACGAGCGAGCGTGGTCCCACCGCCGGGTCCTTGTACCGGAACTCGCTGGCGACCTCCGCCGCCACCGGGATCCCGAGCAGCGGCTCCCACAGGTACTCGGCCACCAGGGCGGCGTGGTAGGAGGTGCCGCAGGCCACGAGGTACACGTGGTCGATCTCGCGGAGGTTGGCCTCCCCGAGCTCCCCTTCCCATCGGGCATGCAGTTCCCCGCGCAGGGTGTCGGCCACGGCCACCGGCTGCTCGTGGATCTCCTTCTCCATGAAGTGCCGGTACCCCTGTTTCTCGGCGGCCAACGGGTCCCAGGGCACATGGCGGAAGGGGGCTTCCTTCCGCCGGCCATGCTCATCCCACACCTCCACCTGACCCGGCCGGACCCGGGCCACCTCCCCATCCCCGAGGAAGTAGAACTCCCGGGTGTAGGGAAGCAGGGCCGGAGCGTCCGAGGCCACAAACCCCTCTTCGGGGAGGACCCCCACCACGAGCGGGCTTCCCGTGCGGGCGACCACGATCTCCTCAGGACAATCGGCGTGGATCACGGCGATCGCCAACGCCCCTTTGGCTTCGCCCAGCGCCGCCCGCACCGCCCGCACCAGGTCCCCATGGAAATGGCCCTCCACCAAGTGGACCAGGACCTCGGTGTCGGTCTGGGACCGGAACGCATGCCCTTGAGCCAGGAGTTTCTCCCGCAGGGCGCGGTGGTTCTCGATGATCCCGTTGTGGACGAGGGCGATCTTGCCCGTGCAGTCGAGATGCGGATGGGCGTTCTCCTCGGTGGGCAGGCCATGGGTGGCCCAGCGGGTGTGGCCGATGCCCAAGTTGCCGGGGAGGGGTACCTCCTCCAGGGCCTTCCTGAGCAGGGCCAGCTTGCCCACCCGCCGCACGATGGCGATCCGACCGTCGGCGAGGACGGCCAGCCCGGCCGAGTCGTAGCCTCGGTACTCCAGGCGGGCCAGTCCATCGAGGAGAACATCCTGGGCCGGGCGATGACCGGCATAGCCCACGATCCCGCACATACGCGCGGCATTATAGCCGAGGGCTTCCGCCAGCAGCCGACGCGGTGGACGGGAGCGGAGGACTTGTGGGGGACACCCGGGCCGGGCGCTGCGCGAACGTAACGCAGGCCATGGTCCGCCGGGGGAGGCGTTGCTATAATGGTAGGGAAAGTACGACGGGAAAAAGAGGAGGCCAGTGATGCGCGAAGCGGAGGTAAGGGCGCTTCTTCTCGATCCGACGACGAAGACGCCTGTGTTGCTCCTCAAGGATCGGAACTCCTCGAAGGCGATGCCCATCTGGATTGGAGAGCCCGAGGCGATGTCCATCGCCCTCGAGCTCCAGGGCCATGCCTTCCCCCGTCCGTTGTCACACGACCTGATGAAGCGCTTGCTTGAGGCGTTGGGCGGGGCGCTGGAGCGGGTCGTGATCTCCAGCGTCAAAGAAAGCACGTACTACGCGACGCTGGTGGTGCGGGACGGGGGAGGCGAACTCAGGGAGATCGACGCCCGGCCTTCCGACGCCGTGGCCCTGGCGTTGCGCACGCGGTCGCCCATTTACATCGAGGAAGAGGTGTTCGAGCAGTCGGCCATCGAATCTCCATTCGGCGATGAGGAGCAGTTTGAGGAGTTCGTGGACCGGGAGCTCCGGCTTTCCGAGTTCAAGCGCCTGGTGGGGTGAGGCCAGGCCGGAGCCATTGGCCGGGCAGGGGGTCGAGGGACAGCAAATCCCGCAACTCCACACCTGGATTTATTGTTAATTCCGATATGGAGATGTGAAGAAGTTCGTCTCCTTGAGCGCTGAATAAGACGATCTCCCGGGGCAATCCGGTGGTCTCCTCCAGCCTGAGTAGCATCCGATGTGCGGCGCCCAGCCGGCCCTGCACCTCCAGCGCCCCCTCCTCGGGCGCGGTGACCTTGACCTGGCCGAGCCGCACCGCCAACCGGAGCTGATCCAAGCTGATGGTCGGGAGCAGCGCTTCCAGGTCGGCCGAGGTGAGGCGGGTTTCGATGCCGAGATCGATCCGGGGTCGGTAGTGAACGAGGAGCCAACCGTCGGGCACGGGGCGCAGGGCGTAGATCTCCCCGGCCACTTCCGCCGGGGCAAGCAGGTCCGCGCGCAGGGCCCAATTGCTCAGGTAAAGCAAACGTACCTCGAGCTCATGTTCTCCGGATCTCCGCAGCGCGACCCGGGCAGACAGGTCCCGCACCCCGGCCCACGTGTCGAGGAGGGCGAGCAGTTTTCCGGCGGGGCGGTCTGGGGCCAGGGGCTCGATCAGCGGCCACAGCATCACCGTGAGCCCGACCAGGGCCCCGAGGATGCCCACCGTGAGAATCAACCACCACGGGTTCACGACCCGATGATACCCCGGCGCGGGTGGGGGTGGTTGTCTGCCGGTACAGGCCGGTCTAGAATTGGTTTTGGGTGATGTCCATGGAACTTCGCACGATCAGGGATTTGGACGCCCGGGAGCGCAAGGTCTTCCTCCGGGCGGACTTCAACGTGCCGCTCGCTGCGGGGCGGGTGGCCGACGACGCCCGCATCCGGGCGGCCCTGCCCACCCTGCGGTGGCTGGTGGACCGAGGGGCCAAGGTGGCGGTGTGTTCCCACCTCGGTCGGCCGGACGGCCAGGTGGTGGAGGGGCTGCGCATGGCCCCGGTGGCGGCCCGGCTGGGGGAGCTCCTCGGCCAGCCGGTACCCGGGTTGCGGGACTGCGTTGGGGATGAGGTGCGGAGGGCGATGGCCGGGCTCAGGCGGGGCGAGGTGGTGATGCTGGAGAACGTGCGCTTCCATCCGGGCGAGGAGGCCAACGACCCGGAGTTCGCCCGCAAGCTTGCCGCTCCGTTCGACGTTTTCGTGAACGATGCCTTTGCCACCGCCCATCGCGCCCACGCCTCCACGGTGGGGGTGGCCCGCCACCTCCCGGCCTATGCCGGGTTCCTCATGGAGCGAGAGGTGGAGGTGCTCGGGGGGCTGCGGGAGAACCCGCGCCGGCCGTACTACGTGCTCGTGGGCGGCAAGAAGGCCAAGGACAAGCTGGGGGTGCTCACCGATCTCCTGGGGCAGGTGGACGGGTTCCTCATCGGCGGTGGGGTGGCGTTCACGTTCCTTGTGGCCAAGGGGTACGCGGTGGGGCGGTCGGTGGTGGATGCGGGACTGGTGGACACGATCAAGGACCTCGTCCGCAAGGCGGAGGAACGGGGCACGCGGATCTTCCTTCCGGTGGACGTGGTGGTGGCCAGGGAGCTTTCGGCGCAGGCGGAGACGCAGGTGGTGCCGACGGAGGCGATCCCCGCGGGGTGGATGGGGCTGGACATCGGCCCAGCCACGGCGGCGGCGTTCGCCAAGGCCTTCCAGGGGGCGGGCACGGTGGTGTGGACCGGGCCGATGGGGGCGTTCGAGTGCGCCCCGTTCGCCAAGGGCTCGGAGGCCGTGGCCAAGGCGCTGGCGAGCTCGCCCGCGTTCACCGTGGTCGGGGGCGGGGAGACCGGGGAGCTGGTGGAGAAGCTGGGGCTGGCCGGGAAGTTCGGGTACGTGTCCACCGGCGGCGGGGCAACCCTGGACTTCCTGCGCGGGAAGTCGATGCCGGCGCTGGAGCCCCTGTGGGCCGCCTAGCCGGAGGGTTCGGGCGCGCGTATAATCCGGGGCGTAGGCGGGCATAGCTCAGCTGGTAGAGCGTCGGCTTCCCAAGCCGAAGGCCGCGGGTTCGATCCCCGTTGCCCGCTCCAAAACCCCGCGGAGGTGTACATTGCCAACCTGTTCGGTGGAGCTTTCCCTTGCCGACCTTGCTGCAACCGTTCGGGGCTGCACCCGGTGCCCCCTTGGGGCGACGCGGCGCAACCTCGTGTTCGGCGAGGGGAACCCCCACGCCGAGCTCATGTTCGTCGGCGAGGGGCCGGGTGAGGTGGAGGACGAGACCGGTCGTCCGTTCGTAGGCCCGGCCGGACAGCTTCTGACCCAGGTCCTGAACGCGGTGAGCTTGTCCCGGGACGAGGTGTACATCACCAACGTGGTGAAGTGTCGGCCGCCGGGGAACCGGGTCCCGGCCCGCTCGGAGATGGAGGCGTGCTGGGAGTGGCTCGCTGCCCAGATCGCGCTGATCCGGCCGCGGATCATCGTGACCCTGGGCAACACCCCGACCCAGTGGTTCCTCGGCCGCGGCGAGGGCATCGGGCAACTGCGGGGGCGGTTCTACCGGTGGAAGGGGGGCATCGAGGTGTTCCCCATGTTCCACCCGAGCTTCCTCCTCAGGAACCCGAGCAAGGTCAAAGGGAGCCCCAAGCATCTGACATGGCTGGACATCCAAGCGGTGAAGGACAGGATCTCGTTCCTCCGCTGCCCGACCCCAACAGCCTGAGCGCCGGGGACCGGGAGCGGGTGGTGGCCCAGGCCTTGGCCCGGGCGGAGGAGCTGCGCCGGGGGCGCCGGTACAAGGAGGGCATCGACCTCCTCGTGGACGCGCTGAGCTATGGGCTCGACAAGGCCCAGGTCTACTTCCGCCTTGGCAACCTTTACTTCGACGCCGGGGATCTCGGCCGGGCCGAGTACGCGTACCAGCGGGCGATCCAGGAGGACCCCAAGCACGCCGCCGCCCACCACAACCTGGGGGTCGTCTACCGCCGCCAGAAGAAGATCTCCCAGTCCGTGAAGATGCTGAAGAAGGCGCGGTCCCTCGAGCTTCGCTACCCGCGTCGGGTCCCGCTTTCCCCGGACCAGAAGCGGGCGGTCAAGCGGCTGGCCCTGCCGATGATGCTCGTGCCCGTGGCGATCCTGGCGATCATCCTGCTCGTGTTCTGGCTGGTGAACCGGCTCACCTAGACAGGTACTGGTCGTACAGGGCTTGGGCCCGTTCCGGGTCGCGGACCCCTTTGACCAGGGCCCGCCCATCCGGGAACACGGTCAGTGCGACCTTTCCGATCTGGGCCACGAGCAGCCCCCTTTCCAGCCGGACCTCGCCCAACGGAGCGAGCCGGGCGGCCAAGTGCGCCAGGTCCAAGGGCCCGCGGTGCCTCGGCAACACCTGGATCGTATCCCCGCACAGCACGCTCGTCCCGGACCCCTGGGCCAGGAACTCGAACCGCCGCTCCCCACAGGTGGGGCAGCCAACGGCCCGCGCCACCGTCACCCGCTCCGTGCGGTGGGTCCACAGGTCCAGGTGGAGGAGCTCCCCGGGGCGGAGGTCCGGGCTGCGGGTGAGGACCTGGATCGCGGTGGCCGCCTGGATCGCGGCCAGGGCTTGGGGCACTGGGCCGAGGATCCCGCTCTCGGCGCAAGTGGGCAATGTCCCGGGGGCCGGGGGCGTGGGGAACAGGCACCGCAGGCATGGCCCCAGTCCGGGCACGATGGCCATGGTCATCCCGTACGTGGCGAGCACCGCGGTGTAGATCCAGGGGAGCCCGTGTTTCACGCACGCGTCGTTCACGAGGTAGCGGGTCTCCAGGTTATCTAGGCCGTCCACCACCAGGTCCACCCGCGGCACGAGCTTCTCGGCGAGGGCGGGGCCGAGGTGGGCGGTGTAAGGGATGACCTCGGCCTCCGGATCGATCCGGAGGAGGGCCTCGGCCGCGGCCTCCGCCTTAGGGCGGCCGAGGTCGGCGGGGGTGAGCAGGGCCACCCGGTGGAGGTTATGGACCTCCACCACATCCCGGTCCACGAGGAGGAGCCGGCGCACCCCGGCCCGCAGCAGGGCCTCCGCGGTGTGGGTGCCCAAGGCCCCGCACCCGGCCACGAGGACCCGCGCCTCCCCGAGCCGGTGCTGCCCTTGCGGCCCGAGTTGCGGGAGGATCGTCTGGCGGATGAACCGTTCGTCCATCGCGGTGTACATTGTTTCGCGGGCGGGGGCTCCGGGCAACTTCAGGCGTTACAGCGATGGGCCCGTAGCGTCGGGCTTTATGCCCGACGCTCGCGGGCTTTATGCCCGACGCTCGCGGGCTTTATGCCCGACGTTGATAGGCTAAACTGAATCGTCGGAAGGAGGGCGCTTGCGGAGGCTTGTATTTTTGGCAACGGCGGTTGCGGTGCTGGGCGCGGTCGGGGTGGCGGCCCGGCCCGAGGACGCGGTGGCGCCGGAACTCCTGGTGGGGACCCTCGCCGGTTACGCCGGGGGGTTCGCCGGGGCCCAAGTTGCTTCTGCCATCGTGGCCTGGGCCGGATGGGGGACGATCGGGGGGAACCTGGCGGGGATTGTGGCCGGGTACGTGGGTTATGCGGTCGGGTCGACCCTCGGGGCGGGCCTGGGGGTGGTGCTGACAGGCCAGGCCCTAGGCGCGAGCGGGGACGTGGTCATCGGTTTCCTGGGCTCGTCGCTCGGGACCGGGATCGCCTTCGGCATCGCCGCCGCAGTGGATTGGGAGTGGGCGTTTTGGATCGGCGCCCCCCTCGCCGCCGCCGGTGCTACATTGGGCTTCAACCTCCGGCCCTCGCCATGAGCCCCAGCACCGCCCCCTAGGGCGATTTGCCGGCGCTCAGCAAGCGGAGGAAAAGCGTGGCGTAGGAACCGGGGGGAAGGGCAAAGAGGAGGGCCACCTTGCGCCTCCCAGGGAAAAGCTCGTCCTCCGAATCCCCAAGCCAGTGGGGTTCGGCAGGCACCACCCAGAGCTTGCGGCTTCCCTGCCCAAGATAGGCGTGTTTGAGCGGCCGGGCCTTGAGGTCGGAAAGCGATAACCCTTCCTCGGCCAAAACCTCCTCCACCGCCGCCTTCACCTCGG
Organism: Candidatus Bipolaricaulota bacterium; assembly: GCA_014361055.1. Lineage (GTDB taxonomy): Bacteria > Bipolaricaulota > Bipolaricaulia > Bipolaricaulales > Bipolaricaulaceae > JACIWI01. The sequence continues at coordinate 21,129 of JACIWI010000020.1, read as the reverse complement.
GGTCAGCAGGCCTGGCTTTGGCCGAGGGAAGGGCGATCTCCGTGGCCAAGAATCGGGCGGCAAGCTCGGCCGGCACCGGCTTCCTTGGGATCACGAGCTTTCCAAGGGGCAGGGCCAGATGGGCCAGGGCCACCCCGGCCCCTGAGAGGGCCCCGGCGAGGCATCGAGAGGCGACCTCGTTCCAAAGGAAGCTTTGGTAGGCGGAAAGCCAAACGGCGAGCACCCTGGGGGTCACCAAGTTGAGGGCCTTCTTGAAATCACCAGGGTGGTCGCAAAGGTAGGTGAGGACACTGCGCAGGTTGGACTTGGGGGCGTGGGCCTTGAGGGTTGCCCAGTCCCCCCAGTGCTCCCGGGCGAATTTCTTGAACCTCAGGATCGGCGGAGGATCCCCGACGAGGGGCTCGGCGAGATAGCAGCGCAGCGCCCCCTCGACGTCCCCCATGAGGATCAGCTTCCCCGGGAACCCGAAAGCCTGGCTCCACGACCCGAACCGCTGGAGGTCGAAGTAGTTGGGGAACCCGGCACAGGCGAGGGCCTCCCACCGCGCCCGCAGCGCCGGAGCTTCCGCGGGGTCCAGATCGCGGAGCACGATCCGGAAACGGTTTCCAGCAAGGTCCCGTGGCGAGAGCGGCCGGGGGAGGAACCCCACCCGTCGGGCGGTGAACCCCGGGCCGGAAACCCATGCCGAGGCTGACGGCGCATCCACGGTGCAGTACTGGACGGCCACCGCGTCCTTGTCCTTGAGCGCCGGGAACCGCACTGCCCCCGGCGGGATGCCAAACCGGGCGGCGAGGCGGTCGTGCACGGCCAGGGTGGGGAGGCCCCGCTTCTCCACCCGGTACACCGGGTAGGTCCCTCGGGGCGCGGGCCGGATGGCGAGGAGCTCCTCGACTTGGAAGTCCTCGGGGACGTGTTTGAAGCGCATCGTCACGTCCCCCGAGAGGCGTCCTCGGCCAGGGCGAGGATCTTTTGGTCGAGCCGGGACAGGGGGCGGCGTTCCGGGTCCTCGCCGGGGCCAGGCCAGGGCGCGGCGTGGACGTGGACGGTGAGCCGCTTGTGGGTGAACGCGTGCCGAACCGTGCCCAGAAGCCGGGCTTCGGCCAGCCCGTACCGGGCGAGGAGGGCCGGCAAGGCGTCTTCCCCCTCGGCCATGGGAACCCCCCACAGCCCGCCCAGGGCTTGCCCGTCCCGCCGCTCCAGGACGTACCCAGCTTGTCCCTTGAGCACGAGCGCTGCTGCCTCCACCGCCCGCTGGCGCCTCGCCCGTGGGGCGGGATAGCGCTCCGGGGCGAGCTTTCCTGCGCAGAACGGGTTCACCGGGCAGGCCGGGCACTGAGGGGCCTTGGGCGTGCAAGCCGTGGCCCCGAGGTCCATCAGGGCCTGGTTCCAAGTCCCCGGCTCATCCCGCGCAAGCAGGGCTTCGGCCGTCTCTGAGAGCCACCGCGGGGTTGGCTTCTCCCGAGAAAACAGGCGCGCCAGGACCCGGCGGACGTTCCCGTCCACCGCGGCCACGGCTTCCCCGAACGCGATCGACGCCACCGCGGCCGCGGTGTAGGGGCCGACCCCGGGGAAGGCGAGGAGCCCCCGGTACGTGGGAGGAAGCCCGGTTTCGGCCACATGCTGGGCCAGGCGGCGCAGGTTCCGGGCCCGCCGGTAGTACCCGGCCCCGGCCCAGGCCTGCAGCACCTCCTCCTCGGGCGCTTGGGCCAGGGCCTGTAGGGTGGGGAAGGCCGTGAGGAACCGGGCGTAGTGGCGGAGGGCCTGGTCCACCCGGGTCTGCTGGAGAAGGACCTCGGCGATGAGGATCCGGTACGGATCGCGTGTGGACCGCCACGGGAGGTCCCGCCGGTGCGCCCAATACCAAGCGAGGAGGGCCTGGCGCAAGGGGATCACGAATTCCGCCTCCGAGGGTTTGGGCACAGGGGAAGCCTATCCCAGAGGGGCCGTGGGCTCACCTTGGGGGCTGGTCTTTGGGGTGGTCGGGCGATCAGGTCCCGCGGTTGGCCGCCCTGGGCGCCCGCGCTACCATGGGGCGGAAGGAGGGGCGATGGAGGAAAGACGGAAGCTCACGATCCCGGACCTTCTCGCCATGGTGGAGCGGGGGGAGAAGATCGCGTTCCTCACCGCCTATGACTACCCGAGCGCCCTCCTCGAGGACCGGGCGGGGATGGACATGATCCTCGTCGGGGACTCGGGGGCGATGTGCCTGCTTGGGCACAAGACGACGCTGCCGGCGACGATGGACTTCATGGTCGCCATCACCGCCGCCGTGTCGCGGGCGGCGAGCAGGGCGTTCGTGGTCGGGGATATGCCGTACATGTCCTACCAGCCATCCAACGAACTGGCCATCAAAAACGCAGGGCGGTTCATTGCCGAGGGAGGGGCGGACGCGGTGAAGCTCGAGGGCGGGGTGCGGATGGCGGACCGGGTGGAGGCGATCGTCAAGGCCGGGATCCCGGTGATGGGGCACATCGGCCTTACTCCCCAGGCGGCGAGCATGATCGGTGGCCTCAAGTCCCAGGGGAGGTCCGCCCAGACGGCCAAGCAGCTCATCGACGACGCGGCGTGCCTCGAGGAGGCGGGGGCGTTCGCAATCCTCCTTGAGGCGATCCCGGCCCGGGTGGCGGAGCTGATCGCCAAGCGGGCCAAGGTCCCGATCCTCGGGATCGGCTCCGGCCCGGCCTGCCACGGTCAGCTCTTGATCGTCCATGACATCCTGGGCCTGTTCGAGGCGTTCACCCCCAAGTTCGTCAAGCGCTATGCGGATCTCGCGCCGATCATGCTCCAGGCGTTCCAGGGCTACATCCGCGACGTGAAAGAGGGGGCCTTCCCCGGCCCCGAGCACGTGTACCACATCCCCAAAGAGGAGTGGGAGGAGCTTCGGGCGATGATCCAGTCCTCCACTATGGGGGAGGGCCACGGGTTGGCGTAAACGAAGGAGGCGCGATGGATCAGCGTAAGGTGGCCGAGCTCATGGAGCGGCACGGGATCCCCGGGCGGGATGCGTACGATCTTCCCACGAGCCCACTGCGGTTCCCGGACCGGGCCCAGTACCGCATGGAGGTCTCCGGGGTGGAGCGGCCGGAGGTGCTCGAGGCCATCGTGGACGAGGCCCAAAAACGCAACGTTCCGGTGCACCGCATGATCTCCACGGTGATGGGGGCGACCCTCCTCACCCGGGCCGAGCTCAAGGACTTCGCCCAGATCGCCTCCGAGGCCAAGGTCGAGGTGATCCTCACCCCCGGGCCCCGCTCGGCCTGGGACACCGGGCGCCAGCTCGTGACCCCGGAGGGAGGGTTTTCCGGCCTGCGGTTCCGGGGGGCGGACCAACTGCGGTACGTGATCGCCGACATCCTGCGCGCGGTGGAGCTCGGGTTCCGCGGGTTCCTCGTCCTCGACGAGGGCCTCCTGTGGCTCCTTTCGCAGATGCGGGATGCGGGCGACCTCCCCAAGGACGTGGTGTTCAAGGTCTCGATCTTCGCCGGGCACGGTAACCCGGCCGGGGCGAAGGTGCTCGAGGCCCTCGGGGCGAACACGTTCAATCCCCTGGCTGACCTGGACCTGCCCGAGCTCGCCGCGATCCGGAAGGCGGTGCGCATGCCCCTCGACCTCCACATCTACCTCACCGACTCGTTCGGGGGGTTCAACCGGTTCTACGAGGCCCCGGAGATGGTGCGGGTCTGTTCCCCTTGTTACTTCAAGCTCGAGCCGGGGCCAGCGTGCGTGGCCGGGCCGGGGGCGCTTTACAAGCCATGGGTGGCGGGCAAGACCCTCGCCGATTGGGGCCGGGAGAAGGTCAAGCACGCGGAGATCCTGCACGAACTTGTCCAGGAATCCCTGCCCGGGGCAGCGCTCTCCGGCTGGGGGCCGGCCGACCTCGCCGTCCCCACGCCGTGACCGTTGAGGGAGGTTTCATGACGTTCGAAGAGCTCCTGGCCCTCATCCAGGCGGAGGACATCCGGTGGGTGGACCTGCGGGCGGTGGACCTCGCCGGCCGGCTGCGGTGCCTGTCCTTGCCGGCGGGGGAGCTTTCCCCTGCTGTGTTCCAGCGCGGGATCGGGGTGGATGCCTCCAACTACGGCCTCGCCGGCGTGGAGGACAGCGATATGGTCGTCCTCCCGGATCCCGCCACGGCCCGCATCGATCCGACACGCGATCCCCCGGCGCTCGTGATCCTGTGCGATCTCGCCCGGCCCGGGGAGGACCCATTCCCCGCGGCCCCGCGCAGCGTGGCTCGGGCCGCGGAGGCCTTTCTCGCAACCTCCGGGATCGCCGACCACGCCCTGTTCGGAATGGAGCTGGAGTTCTACCTGTTTGATTCTGTGCAGGTGGACGATGCCCCGCTCTCCCAGGGGGTGGAGATCGTCCCCCTCGAGGGCCAGTGTTCGCTATCCCTGGAGGCCCTGCCCAACCCCCGCTCCGCCTACCACGCGGGCGGGCCGGAGGACCGCGGCCGCGCCCTGCGGGAGCGGGCGGTGGAGGTACTCACCCGGTGGGGAATTCCCGTGCGCTACCACCACCACGAGGGGGGCTCGTTGGGCCAGATGGAGATCGAGCTTGGGTTTGGAAAGCTCCTCGAGGCCGCAGACTGGACGGTGCTGGCCCAGGACCTCATCGCCCGGCTCGCCGCGGACGAGGGCCTGGTGGCCTGCTTCTTGCCGAAGCCGCTCCATGATCAGGCTGGAAGCGGCCTGCACTTCCACCAGTACCTGGTGGGACAGGGCCGGAACCTGTTCGCGGGGGAGGACGGCCTCTCCGAGCTCGCCCTGCACTACATCGGGGGCCTCCTCGCCCACGGCCGGGCCTTGAGCGCCCTCGTCTCCCCGTCCACGAACTCGTATCGGCGTCTGCGCCCGGGATTTGAGGCCCCGGTGCACCTCGCGTTCGGGCACAGCAACCGCACCGCGGCGGTGCGCATCCCCGGCTACCTCGATCCCGCCTCGGCCCGGGTCGAGTACCGCCCGCCCGACCCGAGCTGCAATCCCTACCTCGCCCTCTCCGCGTGCCTCCTCGGTGGGGTGGACGGGATCCGCCGGGGGATCGACCCGGTGGCCAAGGGGTGGGGGCCGCACGAGGGGAGCCTGTACGAGCGCGGGCGGCGCGGGCGCCGGGTGTCCGTGCTTCCCCGCAGCCTCGAGGAGGCCCTGGACGCCCTCCGCGCCGACCCCGGCTTCCTCACCCTGGGCGGGGCGTTTCCCGAGGAGCTCGTCGAGCTGTGGTTGGCCGCGAAGGGGGCCGAGGCGGCCCAGGTGGCTGCCCGGCCGCATCCGTACGAGTTCCGGCTGTACGGGCTTTAGGGTGAACGCGTTCCGCCGGTCTGGATTTACGCTTGGGCGGTTCCCGCCTGGCCCCACCTGTTCCATCGGCGACGTCCCCGGGGTGCGGGTGGGCCACCGCACCCTCGTGCGGGGCGAGGGGGCGGAGGCGGTGCGGACCGGGGTCACCGCCATCATCCCTCCCGGGGACCCGTACGCCGAGCCCCTCCCGGCCGGGGCGTTCGTGCTCCACGGCCACGGGAAGGCCGTGGGCCTCGCGCAGGTCCTCCACCTCGGGGAGCTCGAGACCCCGGTGCTCCTCACCAACACCCTCGCCGTCTTCCGGTGCGCTGATGCCCTCGTCACCTGGACCCTCCGTCGGCATCCCGAGGCCCGTTCCGTGAACCCGGTCGTCCTTGAGTGTAACGACGGTTACCTTTCGGCGATCGAGGCGCGGGCGGTGACCGAAGGTGATGCTCTGGCCGCGCTCGCGGCGGCCGGGGACGACGTGGCGGAGGGGTGTGTGGGGGCGGGCACGGGGATGGTGGCGTTCGGGTTCAAGTCCGGGATCGGGACCACGTCCCGGGTGGTGGGGCCTTACACGGTGGGCGTGTTGGCCCTCCCCAACATGGGCCGGCGGGAGGACTTCCGGTTCCTCGGAGTTCCCCCTCACCCTCTCCCTCGGAGGGGAGAGGGTGACAACCCGAGTGGCTCCCTGATCGTGGTCCTCGCCACCAATGCCCCCCTTCTGCCAGGGCAATTGGCGCGCCTCGCCCGCCGGGCGGCCCTCGGGGCGGCCCGTACCGGGGCCCCCGCGGATACGGGGAGCGGCGACTTCTTCCTCGCCTTCTCCACCGGGTGGCGGATCCCGAGGAAGAGCGAACGGCTCGTGGTGGAGTTCATCCCCGACCGATCAGAGGTCATGGGGGACCTCTACCGGGCCGCGGCCGAGGCGGCCGAAGAAGCGGTGCTCTCGGCCCTCTTCGCGGCGACGCCGATTGTCGGCCGCGACGGCCAGGTTGTCCCCACCTTGGTTCGTTCCTGAACGTCAAAGCCCACGCTCGGCCGGCGCCCCACAGACCTCACCATCTAGAAACCTCTTCATCGATCTTGATATCTGGCCGGCCGCGCCTATCATTGAGCCGGGTGATCGCGATGAGGAAGAAGGTGGGGACGGTCATCGACGAGGAGCTTCTCCGCCAGGCCAAGCTCGTTGCCGCTCGCGACAACCTGCGCTTGTCCCAGCTGATCGAGGACGCCCTCCGCCAGTACCTGCAGCGCAAGGGCACAGCTGCGCAGGTCGACCGTTCCCGCGGGGCCTTGCGGGCCCCGCCGGAGTTGGTCCGCACGATCATGGAGGAGGAAGAGGGGTTCCTTGACGCGTAGGCTCAGCGATGTCCCCGACGGGGCTCTGGTTTTCGTTGACGCGAACATCTTCGTGTACCACTTCACCGGCGTTTCTGCGGAGTGCTCGCGGTTTCTGGGGCAATGTGAACGGGGGAACGTCACGGGGCTTACCGGAGTCCACGTCCTCCTTGAGGTGCTCCATCGGTTGAAGATGGTGGAGGCTGTGACCAGGGGTTTGGTGTCGCCCGGCAACGTGGCCCGGAAGCTGCGCGAACACCCCGAAGTCGTGAAGGAACTGTCCCAATCCGAGGAGCAGGCAGAGGTTGTCCTGAGGATGGGGGTGGAACTCGTCCCCCTCGACAGCGGTATCCTTGCCGCGAGTCGGCAGTACCGCAGCACGTACGGGCTGATGGTCAACGACTCCGTGACCGCGGCGATGGCCCGGCAGGCGGGGGTCGAGGCGATCGCCAGCTCGGACAAGGGCTTCCTGCGGATCCCTGGATTCCGCGTGTACAGTCCCGGCGACCTCGGTACCACCTCGGAGAAGAGGAGCTAAACAGTCCGCGATTTCCTGCTCCACCCGCACGTTGGGACAGCAACCCGTGGAACTCTGGGCGTTAAGAACCCAGGAGGGTTGGACAACCTGCGCTCCATTTGTCCGTACCGCAAGAGGGAGTTCCCAGCAGGGGCGACAATCCCCCCACACAGCTTCTACCTGGTCCAGGTCTCCGGCGCGCTCCCCGTAGGCGCGGACTGGAGCATCGGCTATAAAGCGGAACAGCTTAAGAACGACACCGGCACTGTAGCCATCTTCAGGGGTCCTCCCTCTGCCGGAACCGTCGTGGATGCGGTGGGCTGGGGGAAGGATGTCAAGTTGAGCGAAGGAGCTCCCGCTCCTGCAGCTGGCGAGCAGGCCCAGCTGGCCTTCGAGGTCATCCCAGACATCATTACTACGGCCTCGCCCGGCCCACGGATGATCTCCCCGATGCCCAGAGTTATCGCACCGGAGAGGACATCCTGTGCCGGATGCGCATCGTGTTAGGTCAGTTCGGGTACAGAGATCGGCCGATCTGGGTCAGCGAGACCTCCACCTTCTCCGGGTGCATGGGCTCCCTCGTCCAGACGGAGGAGGCTCAGGCCGCGGATCTCGTCAAGCGATTCGTCGTCCTGTGGCAGGATCCGTGGGAGCGCCAGGGGCCACTCTGGTCAGGCTGACGGGCGAAGCGCCGCGCGTCGCCGGGCGTTGGCGAGGGCAACGCCACCGATCGCGACCAGTCCGCCCAAAAGGGAGAGCCAGCTCGGGATCTCCCCAAGCCAAACCCAAGCGATCCCGATCGCCAAGACGGGGCTCAGGTAGAGGAAGCTCGACAGGTTCGAGGCGGGGAGCCGCGTGAGCCCGTATACCCACAGAACGTACGCGAGACCACCGGGGAGCACGCCCAGGTAGACCACGGCCAGGATCGCCGACCACGGCGCCCCACGGAGGGAGGAGAGAAGCCCGGGGAGGAAGACGAGCATCGGGATCGTCCCTGCCCAGACGACGTAGGTCGTGAACGCAAGCGGAGGATAGCGAGCAACGAACTTCTTCTGGAGCACGCTGTAGCCACTGGCGGAGATGGCGGCGAGAAGGACGACGAGGGCCCCAGGCTCGAGGCGCAACGCCTCGCCCTCCCCGAGGGTGATCAAGGTTACGCCCGCAAAGCCGATCGCGATCCCCAACCAGCCCCAGCGGCCCAGCTCCTCCTTGAGGAACAGCCGGGCGAGGAGGGCGGTGAACATCGGCGCGGAGGCGATGAGGAGGCTTGCTGCACCAGCGGTGACCGTCACCTCGCCGCAGTTGAGGCTCAGGTGATACACGGTGATCCCCAGGATGCCCAGCAGGAAGAGCATCGGGACCTCGCAAGGCTTCGGCAGTGGCGCGCGTCGGGCAAACGTGAGAGCCCCCAGTGTGACCGAGGCAACGAGGAACCGCAGCAGGGCGAGCTCCCCAGGCGGAAAGACGCCCAGCGCACTGCGGATCGCGGCGAACGCCGACGCCCACATGACGACCATCGCCGCGATGGCCAGGGCGAGGGGGGCATCCAGGTGTGGCTTGTTCATCGGCGCAGTCGTCTGCCTCCGAGCACGGGCCGAGGGCCGGCGTCGCGCTGTGGCCCCCGCCCTATTCCCCTGTCCACGCAGCTACTCGATGATGCGCACCCCGCGGAGGAGGCGCTCCAGTTCAGCGATCCGGCTTTCGACCAAGCCCTGCTCTTCCTTCGCCGCGTGGTATTCGGAGTTCTCCCGCAGGTCCCCCAGCTCCCGCGCCGCCCGCAGCCGCTCGCGCACCTGAGGCCGCCGCACGCGCACGAGCTCGTCGAGCTCCTTCTTGAGCCGCTCGTAGCCCTCGCGGGTGAGAACGTTCCCTTCGTACTTGGGGGGTAGCTTCATTGCTCTTCTCCTGCCGTGTAACGCAGCTGTGGGTTCGCCACGATCTTACCCCAGAGGCCGCCGACATGCAGAGGAACTGCCTGGCGAAGGGGGAGCACCTGACCCGTTCCTCACCACCAACACTCGAGGTGATCGCGCCATTCCGCCTCATCCGGATCCTTGTTCCATTCGCGCTTTGGTCGCTTCGCGGTATGAACTTGGGTTGAACTGGAGCACCGTCAACCGGCGAACCGTTCAACCGCCCTTCTCAGCGATCTCCGCGCGCTCTGCGGTGAACGTCTATCCAGCCGCGGGGGTCCGATCTTCGCTGCGTGGCCGCAGGCTCCGCGGGCCATTCCGTACACGGGCGTCTAGCCCTTCGGAACCTGCTGCCAATCCTTGAGGAACCGGGCGATCCCGGCGTCGGTGAGCGGGTGCACGAACAGTTTCTTCAACACCTCGTAGGGCACGGTGGCGATCGGCGCCCCCAGCGTGGCCGCTGCCACCACGTGCCCCGGGTGGCGGACGCTGGCCACGATCAGCTCGGTGGGGAACCCGTAGTTCCGGAAGATCGTGAGGATCTCGGCCACCACACTCATCCCATCCCCGCCCGCGTCGTCCACGCGGCCCACGAACGGGGACACGTAGCTGGCTCCGCACTTGGCGGCGAGCAGGGCCTGGTTCGCCGAGAACACCAAGGTTACGTTGGTCCGGATCCCCTCCTTGGAAAGCGCCTGCACCGCCCGGAGCCCCTCCGCGGTGATCGGGATCTTGACCACCACGTTGTCCGCCACCTTCGCCAGCTCCCGCGCCTCCCGAACCATGCCCTCGGCATCGAGGGCCGTGACCTCGGCCGAGACCGGGCCCGGGACGATCCCGCAGATCTCCCGCAGCACCTCGGCTGCCGGTCGCTTCTCCCGGCTCAGTAGGGTCGGGTTGGTGGTGACCCCGTCGATCAGCCATGCCATCTCGCGGATCTCGCCCACGTTGGCCGTGTCCAGATAGAGCTTCATCCTGCCCTCCTCAGGTTCTGGAATCGACCATGCGCCAGTGTAGCGAGGTTGAACGCAAACGGCCACGCCCGCTCGCTTCCTCACGTCCGTTCGCTTAGAATGGCGGTCGAAAAGGAGGTGCGATGATCGGCTGGATCATCGTGGGGCTTTTCGTGCTCCTGTTCTTCTGGATCGCGCTCGTCTACAACCGGCTCGTGCGCCTGCAGGTGCGGGCCGAGGAGGCATGGCGCGGGATCGACACCTTGCTCCGAAAGCGGGCCGACCTCATCCCGAACGTGGTGGAGACGGTCAAGGGCTACGCCGGCCACGAGCGAGAGGTGTTCGAAAAGGTCACCGAGGCCCGGTCCGCCTCTCTGCGGGCCAAGACGCCGCGGGAACAGGGTGAAGCGGACGACTTCCTCTCCAGCACCTTGAAGACCCTGTTCGCGGTGGTGGAGAACTACCCGGAGCTCAAGGCCAACGAGAACTTCATGTCCCTGCAGAAGTCCCTGGAGGGGCTGGAGGAGGAGATCGCCCGCTCCCGCCGCTACTACAACGCGGTGGTGCGCGACCTGAACACGGCGATCAAGGTGTTCCCGCAGAACCTGATCGCGAACCTTTTCCGGATCCAGGAGCGGGAGTTCTACACCCTGCCCTCGGAAGAGATGCGGGAGCCGCCCAAGGTGAGCTTCGTCCGATGAAGCGCGTCCTCGTCTTGGCCCTCCTCTGCACCTCCCTCCTTGCCCTCGGGGAGGAGATCCAGCGCTTCCTCGTCCAGGTGGAGATCGGGGCGGATGGCCTCGTCCGGGTGACCGAGGACATCCTCGTGTACTTCGACGTCGCCCGGCACGGGATCATCCGGGACATCCCGGTCTCCTACAAGCTCCCCACCGGGGAACGGTACACCCTACGGGTGGAGGTAGGCGAGGTCCTCGCCGACGGGGCCCCGGTCCAGTTTAGCCGCTCAGGCGAGGAGGGGAACGTGCTCCTCAAGATCGGCGACCCGGACCGGGTGGTGCGCGGCGAGGTGGAGTACACCGTGCGCTACCGCCTGGTCAGGGCCCTCCGTCGCTACGACGGGAAGGTTGAGCTGTACTGGAACGCGATCGGGACAGAGTGGGAGATGCCGATCGCCCATGCCCGGGTGGAGGTGGCGGTCCCGCCTGGGCTGAGCGAAGGTGACGTGGCCTGGGCCGGGTACCGCGGGTACTACGGGTCCCAGGGCCGGTTCCCCCTGGCGTGGGAGGGGGGGCGGCTGGTGGGGGAGGCGGTTGGGCTTCGGCCGGGGGAAGGGGTCACGATCGCGGTGCGGGTCCCGGAAGGGGCGGTGCGCCTCCCCGGGGCCTGGCAGGGTTTTCTCTGGTTCCTCCAGGACAACCTGTACGCCGGGATCCCGATCCTGGTGCTCCTGGGGATGTTCGTCCTGTGGTACCGACGGGGACGCGATCCCAAACTGGGCACGGTGGCCCCGGAGTTCAAGCCCCCAGAGGGCATCGGCCCGGCCGAAGTTGGGGTCCTCATTGACGACCGCGTGGACCCGCGGGACTTCGCGGCCGGGATCCTGTCCCTGGCCACGAAGGGGTGGCTCAGGATCCGCGAGGTGTGGGAAGGCGAGGCCCGGGAGCCGCAGGACTTCGAGCTCGTGGCCACCGCAGGGAGAGAACCCCTCACGCCGTACGAGGAGGCATTGCGCTCCGCCCTCCTCGGGGGAGCGGACAAACGCCGGCTCTCCGACCTCAAGTACAAGCTGTACGAGAAGATGCCCGGGCTCTCGACGCGCCTGTACATGGACCTCACCGAGGCCGGGTACTACATGGGCAACCCGGACCGCGTGCGCAGCCTGTACTATGGGCTCGGTGTGGGGACGATCGCCCTCGGGGCGGCCGTTGGGTTCTTCACCGGTTCCCTGTACCTCGGCCTTGCGGTCGGCGTCTCGGGCCTGGTCGTGCTCGCGTTCGCCCCGGTCATGCCCAGGAAGACGGGCCAGGGCATCGCGGCCCTGCGCCAGGTGCTGGGGCTCCTGGAGTACATCCGCCGGACGGAGGTGGACCGCATCGAGTTCGCCGCCCGGGAGCGTCACTTCGACCAGCTCCTCCCCTATGCGATGGCGTTCGGGCTTACCGAGGTGTGGACGAAGAAGTTCGAGGGGCTCCTCACGAGGCCCCCGGACTGGTACGAGGGCCGGTTCCCCACGTTCGCCCCGTACTGGTTCGGGATGCGCCTCATAGCCCTCCAGCACGCCGCGGCCGCGGCGGCCACCGCTGCCCCCCGCTCGACTCAAGGTGGGCGCGGCTGGAGCGGCGGGTCCGGGTTCGGCGGTCGTGGGTTTTCCGGCGGGGGGATGGGCGGGGGCGGTGGACGGAGCTGGTGACGCCATGGGCGCCATCGTCGTCATCGCAGGGGTCCTCCTCATGGCGTTCTTCTGGTGGCGGTGGAACCTGCGCCTCAGTCGAACCCGGGGGCGGGTGGAGGAGGCGTGGCAGGAGCTCGCCGCGGCCCTCGCCGCCCGGACCCGGGCGCTGGAGACGCTGCTGGAGGCCCTGCGCTCGGCCGGGTATGTCCCCGAGGGCCAGGCCCGGCTGCGGGAAGCGCTCGACGCGTTTCGCCGCGCCCAAGGAGAGGGTCCCCGCGTCCAGGCCGAGGCCGACGACCGTGTGCAGACCGTGCTGCGCCAGATCTACCGAGCCCTGCCCCGCGAGCGGACCGTGGAGGTCCGCGCCGCCCAGAACCGCCTCGCCGAGGCCGACGAGGAGCTGGACATCGTCCGCAACCGCTACAACGACCTGGCCCTGGGGTGGTTCGACCTCACCCGCGGTTTCCCGTACCGGTGGATCGTGCGCCTGAAGAAGCTCCCCTCGCCCGAACTCTTCCTCCTCCGCTCTCAAGAAGAGGAGTTCGGCCGGCGCCACATGCCCATGCCCTGACGATCCGGGTTTGTAGTGGGCCAAGAGATCGTTACCACCCCTGAGGGCCCAGTCGGCACTGATCCGATCCAGTATCAGCGGCGGGAACAAGGCGAACTCCTCGGGTAGATCGTACCCCAGGTTCCGGAGCACCCGGAACGGGGACTTTCCGTCCATCCCCTCCCCGTAGTGCGGCCGCTCCAGGTTGTAGTAGTACACCCACCCCGCCGCCTTCTTCAGGAACCCCTCCTCCGTCCGCACCTTGCCCAGGAACGGCAGGTAGAACTCCTCGTCGTCGGTGCGGTGGGAGCGCTCCACCCGGCCGTTGTGCTCCTTCCTCCCCAGCGGGATCCGCGCCAGCCTCGCCCCCAGCGGCGCGTAGTGTCTCGCCTGGAGCCGGTGGAGTTTGGCGGGGTTACTGCCCCCGAACTCCTCCCCCCAGTCCGTCTGCCAGGCCACCTCCCCTTCGATCCCGTGCCCCCGCAGCCACAGCATCACCAGCGCCATGAAGCACAGCCCGTTCGTGAGGCTGATCTCGTGGCTCCAGGCCAGGAACCGGAGCCTCGTCCGCCCCTCGAGGAACGTCCACTGGTAGCGGGGAAGCTTCCGCTTCGCCAGGTGATCCCAGAGCTTGGTTCCCAGCGTCCCCTTGTCGAGGACGTCCTTCACGTCTACTTGGGCGAGGGCGAACGGCTGCTCCTCCTCCCACGCCCAGTGGGCAGGGTAGAACATCTTCCGCTTCGTCTTGCGTCCCGCAAACCCGTTGCGGCGGAGGATGTGGCGGATCGTGTGCGGGGACAGGGCGAGGCCCTTCTCCCGCCACAGGTACCAGGCGAGCCTCTTCCGGCCGTAGCCGGTGGCCTGCTTGGCCTCCAGCACGGCGTCCTCGATCTCCGTTGAGGTCTGGGTGGGACAGCGGCGGGGACGACGAGACCGATCGGCCAGTCCGCCTGCCCCGCTCTCCTGGTAACGCTGGACCCACTTGCGGACGACGTTCCGTGAGGTGTGCCACCTGCGGGCGGTCTCGGCGATGCTCCCCGTCTCGAGGTACGTCTCCACCAGCTTCATCCTTGCTGCCTCCCGGTTCATGGCATACGCTTCCCTGTAGGCAAGATCCACTGCCGGTGCTCCTCCTTTCCTCTTCTCCAGGCGTTCTTAGGAGGAGCACCGGCCTTCTTCAACCACTTCCCCACCAACCTCTCTGCCTGGTAACGATCTCCTGGCGCACCAAGAGGTTCCGGTTGACGGGGTGCCCCCGGGTTCGCTATAGTGGTGGGGTTTTCCATCGCCAGGAGGTGGTCGGGGTGAGGAAGAGAGCATGGTTGTGGGCCCTGGTGGGGATCGTGCTCGTCGGTGGGGTTGCCCTCGGCGCGGAGAAGTTCGTGGTGGGCTGCGACATCGCATGGGCGCCGTTCGAGTGGGTGTCGCCCAAGGGGGCGTACCTCGGGTTCGACCTCGACGTGATGCGCATGATCGCCATCCTCGAGGGCTACGAGATCGAGATCCGGGACACCGCGTTTGACTCCATCATCCCCGCGGTGGTCGCGGGCAAGGTGGACATCGGGGCGTCGGGGTTCACCATCACCGCCGAGCGGGCCGAGGTCGTGGACTTCTCTCAGGCCTACTGGACCTCGGATCAGGCGGTGGTGGTGCGCGAGGGGTCCGGACTGAACATCGTCACCGCCCTGTCCGGCGGGGCCAAGGTGGGGGCGCAGCGGGGCACCACCGGCGCGGGCTGGGTGGAGGACAACCTGGTGGGCAAGGGCGTGAACGTGACCCTCGTCCTCTACGAGACCTACCCCGAGGCGGTGCTGGACCTCCTCGCCGGGCGGCTGGACGCGGTGGTCCAGGACGAAGCCCCATCCCAGCAGGCCGTCAAGGAGTATGCAGGCCAGCTCGTGATCGCCGGGATCATCAAGACCTACGAGGAGTTCGGGTTCCTGGTGGCCAAGGGGGATCCGAAGAGGATCCTGCCGCGGATCAACGAGGGGATGGCCAAGCTCAAGGCGTCCGGGGCATGGGACAACCTGGTGGCCGCCTATTTCGGCCCGTCGTTGGACAAGATCGAGGCGGCATGGGAAGCGTGCATCTCGATCCTGGTTGAGGAGCGGGATGTGGTCCGCTACGCCCAGTGCCTCGCCGACCGGGCCACGCAGTGATCCCAGCGGGGGGGAGGCCGACAAGACCGATAGCCACGTTGGCGGCTGCAGCGGTTCGAGACGCCGCGTTGCTCAACGGGTTGGACGGCCCCTCCCCCTTTCTACCCTGATCGGTTGACGGTCGAGAGCTGGATCCAAGTCTGGTACGCGCTCCCCGTGCTTCTGCGGGGGCTCCTCGTGAACCTCGAGCTCCTCCTCGGTCTCCTCGCCCTCGGCCTGGTGGTGGGGATGGCCGTGGCGTTGGTGGAGGTGTATGCCCCACGCCCGGTGGCGGCAGCGGCGGTGGCCTACGAGTGGTTCTTCCGCGGGGTTCCGGAGCTGGTCCTCCTGTTCCTGTTCTACTTTGGTCCGGATCAGTTTGGGGTGCAGATCTCCGCGTTCACGGCGGCGGTGCTGGCCCTGGGGTTCCGCTCCTCGGCATATCAGTCCCAGATCTTCCGCGGGGCGATCCAGGCCATTCCCGCGGGGCAGATGCTCGCCGCGCGGTCGCTGGGGATGGGGCGCCTGAGGGCGATTTGGCACGTCGTCCTGCCCCAGGCGTTGCGGTTGTCCCTCGCCGGGTGGTCGAACGAGTTTTCCTCGGTGCTGAAGGACACAACGCTCGCTTACGGGATCGGCGTGGTGGAGGTGATGCGCCAAGCCCGTTACCTCACAGCCCGCAATTTCCGCCTGGCCCTACCGGCGTTCATCGCCGTGGCGTTCTTGTTCCTGATCCTCACGTACCTTGGCAACTGGACCATCGGGCTCGTGGAGCGACGGCTGCGGATCCCTGGGCTCGAGGTGAGGAGGTAGGGGTGGGGCAGCTCCTCGTGGTGGAGGGCGTTTGCAAGCGCTACGGGGCGGAAGAGGTCCTGTGCGGCGTCTCCTTTTCCCTGGAGAAGGGGGAGACCAAGGTCATCATCGGGCCGTCCGGGACCGGGAAATCCACGCTCCTGCGGTGCATCAACCGGCTCACCGAGCCCGACCGGGGGCGGGTGTGGCTGGAGGGGATGGAGGTGACCGCGCCCCACGCGAACATCAACAAGATCCGGTCTCAGATCGGGTTCGTGTTTCAGGACTTCAACCTGTTCACCCATCTCACCGCGCTCGACAACGTGCGCCTGGGCCTCCTCAAGGTCAAGAAGATGGGGAGGAAGGAGGCCACCGAGCGGGCCCAGGCGGAGCTGGCACGGGTCGGGCTCGCCGGCAAGGCGGACGCCTACCCGGCCCAGCTCTCCGGCGGGCAGCAGCAGCGGGTGTCGATCGCCCGGGCCCTGGCCATGGACCCCAAGTTGATCCTGTTCGACGAGCCCACGAGCGCCCTCGACCCGGAGCTGATCGGCGAGGTGCTCGGGGTGATGGTCAAGCTCGCCCATGAGGGGATGACGATGCTTGTGGTCACCCATGAGATGGGGTTTGCGAGGAGCGTGGCCGACGAGATCGTGTTTATGGAGCGGGGGGTGATCGTGGAGCAGGGGCCGCCGGAGAAGCTGTTCCGCGCCCCCGCGCATCCGCGGACCGCGGAGTTCCTGCGCAAGATCAGTGAGCTCTATGGGGAGGCAGCGTGATGGGCCTCGATTGGGCGTGGCTGCCGCAGCTTGCTCACGGGCTTAAGATCACGATGGAGCTCACCGCGGCGTGCATGGCGATGGGGGCGGCGTTGGGGATCGTGCTCGCCCTGTTGCGGGTGTACGCGCGGGGGCCGTTTTTGCCCCTGTTCTGGTTGGCGAGCGCCTACGTCCAGTTCTTCCGGGGAACGCCGCTTCTCGTCCAGCTGATGATCATCCATTTTGGCCTTCCCAGCGTGGGCATCCGCTTCACCCCTTTTCTGTCCGGACTCATCGCCATGGGGCTCAACACCGCCGCCTACCAAGCCGAGTACTTCCGCGGGGCGATCCAGGCGGTGAAAGCCGGGCAGATGCTCGCCGCCCGGTCGCTCGGGATGACCCGTGTTGCCGCGATCCGCCACGTGGTGCTGCCGCAGGCCCTGCGCTTGGCGCTTCCTCCGTGGTCCAATGAGCTCATCTACATGCTCAAGTACTCGACCATCGTGTACATGATCGGGGTGATGGACCTGATGGGGGTGGCGCGCACCATCGCCGCCCGTAACTTCCGGTTCCTCGAGTTGTTCTCGCTCGCCGCGGTGATCTACCTCGGGATCGTGCTCCTCCTCACGTTCGCCCTGCGCTGGGTGGAGCGGCGGATCAGGGTGCCTGGGCTGGGCAGCGCGGGTCGCGGATGACCCAGTGTTCTTACCGGCCGAGCCAGCGCCGATACAGATCTTGTAAGGGCACCGGGCTCTCCTCCTCCAGGATCCGCAGGAGATCGCCGCCGCTGGCGATGTCCCAGCGGAACTCGTCCCGGTACCGGCGGAGGGCCTGGAAGAACGCGCCGTCCCCCATCCGGGTCCGCACCTCGTGGAGGAACAGGGCCCCGCCGGAGTACACGATCCCCCCATACCCTTCCCCGCCCGGGAAGGCCGAAAGCGGGCTTGCCACCGTGGCTTCCCGATTCCGGATCCGGGCTCGTCTGTAGCCATCCTCCCAGTAGCGCAGGATCTCTTGGAACCGGCCTTGGGCCGCAAAGTACAGGCCGGAGGTGTAGGTGGCGAGGGCCTCGTCTGCCCACGGCTCGGCGACCTGGTTGGTCCCCACTTCCGCGTACCACCATTGGTGGGCGGCTTCGTGGGCGAAGATCATCGGGAACACGAACCGCTCATACGAATAGCGCTCGTAGTACGAGGTACCGGCCAGGATCAGCCCGGGGTACTCCACCCCCGCCACCCCGAGGAGGGGGACCTCCACCAGGTCGAGCTCGGGGAACGGGCACGGCCCGAGGAGCTCCTGGTAAACCTGGAGGGCGTCGTAGGCCACGGCGAGCGCCGCCGCTCCGGCGGTGCGGTGTCCGGGCATGGCCAAGCTGCGCAGCCGCACCCCGGCCAGGGACGCCGTCTGCGCCTCGTACCCCGAGAGGAGCACGATCATCATCTCCCGTAGGTTGTCCCCTTGTGCTTCGTACAGGCGTTGGCCAACCTCCATCTCCCTGCCGCTCGTGACCACCGTCCATCCTTCCGGGACCTCGACGATCACGCGGTAGTCGGCCACCGGGGCCACCACCGCGTCCCCCCACGGAAACGCCGGCTCCACCAGCCACTCCCCCTTCCACGGGGCGAGCATGGGGTAGGCCTGGGCCAAGGTCATGCTGTGGGCCGTCCGGGCGAAGATCCCGTACCCGCCGGCATCTTCCAGTTCGGGGACGCGTCCTTCAAACGCGAAGGAGACGGAAAACGTCTCGCCGGCGCGGGCGGACAACGGGACGACGGCCACCGTGGGCTCCACCGTCTCCCAAGGGCGCATTTCCCCGTCCACGGAGACCGCCCGCAGGGCCAGTCGGTCGGCTCCCGTGGCCGCCGGGTACAGGCGGAACACGGCCTCCGTCCAATCCCCCGGGGCGATGCCGGTGACCGTGGCCTCCCCGATGAGGGCTCCATCGGCGGCTACGGACAGGATGAGGTCGTACCGCAGATCGGCGGCGCACGCGGTGAGGGCGAGGAGGAGGGAGAGCCCGATTAGCCGCCGCAACCGCAGCCCCCGTTGGTCCCGGACGGCGTCTTCACCTCGATCCCCATCGACGCGGTTCCCACGCCGCCCCGATCGTCGACCACGGTCAGGGTCACCGTGTACGTTCCGGCTCGGGTGTAGACGTGGTCCGGGCTTGCCGCGGTGGAGGTCGCTCCGTCCCCGAACTCCCAGCGGTGGAGGACGATCCCCCCGTCCGGATCCGTGGACAGGTCGATGAACCACACCGCTTCCCCGGGCCGGGGATCGAAGGGGTGGGCGCGGAACGCCGCCCGCGGTGGGTTGTTCGCCGGAAGGGGCAAGGTTTCCTCCGGGGCGAGGTACTTGGGGTCAAACCGGCCCGCCGCCGCCCACGGGATGCGGCCGAGGTACACCCCGCGGCACCCCTCTTTCCCCAGCGGGCCGACCCCGGGCAGCACCGGCACCGCGAGCTCCGCTCCCCCGGCCTGGATGCGCACGAGCACCCACCACTCCGTCCCTGCCCGGGCCAGCGTGGACGGGAACCCAAGGCCGGTGAGGCGGCCAGCCGTGAACTCGGCCATCTTCCGGTCGTCCCAGCGCAACCGGTCGGCGCAGCCGTCACAGGCCAGGGTCCAGTTTGCCAGGACCTTCTCCAGTTCCTGGACCTTGGCCATGAGCAGGGGCAGGGTCCCCCCGGGGAAGTTCTCCGGCACCGGCTGGGGCAGGATCTGGCCCAGGCCGGCGATCCAGGTCAGAGGCAACACCACGGCCAGGATCGTGAGGATGCGCATGGGTCTCCTTTCGACGTTCATTCCTCTTCCCGCCGGCGCAGGAACGCCGGGACGTCCACGTCCTCGTTGGGGTTTCGCCGGGGGATGGACGGCCGGGGCGGCCGTTCCGGTTCCTCCTCTTCCACGGAGGCGCCGTGGAAGTCGGCGGCGATCACGGTCACGTGGACGCGACCGCTGTACTCCCCGCGGACCACCGCGCCGAAGGTGAGGTCTGCCTCGGCCCCCACCGCCTTGCGGAGCGTCTCCGCGACCTGGGTGACCTCGGTTAGGGTGAGGTCCGCGCCGCCGGTGATGTTGAGCAGGATTCGCCTTGCCCCCTTGATCGTCCCCCCCTCGAGGAGCGGGTTCGCGGCGGCGGCCTTGGCCGCGCGCACCGCGCGGGCCTCCCCGTGGGCCTCGCCGGTGCCCATCATCGCCGTGCCCGCCCCGCGGAGGACGGAGGCCACGTCGGCAAAATCCAGGTTTACGATCCCGGGCACGGTGATGAGATCGCTGATCCCCCGTACCCCCCGCAGCAGGACCTCATCGGCGAGCTCGAACGCCTTGGGAAGGGACACGGTGGGCACCATCTCCAGAAGGCGATCGTTGCGGATGACGATGAGCACGTCCACCTTCTCCTGGAGGCGCTCCAGCCCCTGCCGGGCCCGCTGGGTGCGGACGATGCCCTCGAACGTGAACGGCAACGTCACCACCCCTACCGTGAGCGCCCCCCGCCCCCGGGCGTGGTGGGCGATCACCGGGGCCGCGCCGGTGCCGGTGCCGCCGCCGAGGCCACAGGTGAGGAACACGAGATGGGCATCCCCGATGAGCTGTTCGATCTCCCAGGTCGCCTCCTCCGCGGCGAGCTTTCCCTTCTCCGGGTTTCCCCCGGTGCTGCGGCCGTGGGTCACCCGCTGTCCCAGGAGGAGCGTCTGGTCGATGTTGGTCGCGGACAGGACCTGGCTGTCGGTGTCCACCGCCGCCAGCCGCACCCCGGGGATCTGCACCTGGCGCATGCGCTCCAGGGCGTTGATCCCGCCGTCCCCGACCCCGATCACCAGGATCCGGGCCGGGGCCCGCGCCGGCTCCTTCCGCCGCTCCATCTCCTCGATGAGCGGCAGCTCGGTGATCCGCACCTCGACCTCACCGAACAGGGGCCGGGCGGCCTCGGCGAGCTTGGCCGCCTTTCGCTGGGCGTAGTTCTTCTTGAAGGACGAGTCCACCTCGATCAGGAGGACATTCTTGTCGAGGTGGACCTTGTCCGGGGACATGGGAAGGCAGGCCCTCAGCATCCGGTCCTGCACGCCGGAAATAAGCTGGCGCCACTTCTGGCTAAGCTCCTCCTTCTCCTTGTCCCGATCCATGGATCCGCAAGCATTGTGGCCCTCGCCATGGGGCCCGTCAACTCCGTGTGGCCCGGTGCAGGAGGGCGGGGATGGTCCGGAAGTCATCGGTCACGAACCGGGCCGCGGCGGCGACCGCGGGCGCTTTCGGGGCATAGGCGATGCCGCATCCCACCGCTGCGAGGACCGGGATGTCGTTCAGATGGTCCCCGACGAACGCAACCTCGGCGAGGGGGCAACTGAGCCGCCGGGCCTGGGCCTCGACCACGGGGAGCTTGTCGTCGAGGCCCACCCGCACCACCGCCTCTCCGGTGAACCGGCCGTCCTCGATCAGAAGCTCGTTGGCCACCGCGAAGTGGAGCCCGAGCTCCTCCCGCACCCGCTCCGCCACCAGGGACACCCCGGAGGACACGATGCCCAACATGTACCCGTC
>JACIWI010000002.1 GCA_014361055.1 Candidatus Bipolaricaulota bacterium | reverse complement strand
TCACGTAGAACGCCACGTTCTGGCCCTTGGGCGGGATCTGCTTCGACTGCCACAGCGTGTCGCCCAGGCTCGTTGGGTACGAGACCCAAGCGAACATGATCGCCCCGGGGAACTGCAACTCGTACATGTGCTCCTTGGAGAACAGGGCGCTCGCGGGCATGTTGTCGATCTCGGTTTCGATGCCGACCTTCTTCCAGTAGTCCGCGATGAGGAGCTGGATCTGCTCCCGGGTGGTGTTCCCGGCCGTGGTGCGGATGTTCACCACGAACTTCCGCCCCTGGGCGTCGCGGAGGATCCCGTCAGGGCCCAGCGTCCACCCCGCCGCAGCCAGGAGCTCCCTGGCCTTCGCCGGATCGTACTCGTAGACGGTCATGACCGCCTCGGCCTCGGGGGACATGAGGGGGTGCTTCATCTGCAGCGGGGCGTGGGACACCTTCTGGCGCCCCTCGAACATGACCTCGGTGATGGCCTCACGGTCGATGGCGTGGACCAAGGCCTGCCGCACGCGCACATCGCGGAACGCCTCCCGCATGTACCCGTACTTGGGGATGTCCAGCCCACGCTCCTGGTAGTAGGCGTCGTCGGCCTTGTTGATGTCGATGTGCTCCCAGACCACCGCCTCCACGAACCCCACGAAGATGTCCGCGGCCACCTTCCCCGCCTGCACGTCCTTGAACAGGGCGAGGGCCTGGTCGAACGGGATCGTCACCCCCAGGTTGGCGTCCAGCTCTCCGGTGCGGAGCATGACCTCCAGGGTCATCGTGTCCTCGATGAACCGCCACACGATCTCGTCGAACTTGGGGCGGAAGTACTCGGGGCCGATTGGACCATCGACCCACGTGTAGAACTGCTTCAGGTACGCGTAATCCTCGGGGTTGAGCTTGGTCAGGAAGAAGTCGTCGTTGCGCACGAGCTTGATGTGCGACCCGCGGACCCACTCCGCGAGCTTGTACGGGCCGTTGCTGAAGTAGTCCACGGTCCAGTAACGGTGGTGGATGAGGGCCTTGTAATCCCCGGTCTCCACGCCCTGCTTGTAGGCAACCCCGAGGACGTGCTCCGGATAGGCCCCGGAACCGAAGGTGAGGTTGGCGAACGGGTACTTCTCCTTCCAATAGGCCACCAACTTGTAGGGGCCGACCGCCTGAAGCAAGGCCACCTTTTCGGCCACCGTTCGGGTCACCACAGGGACGTTCTTGTTGAGGTAGAACTGACGGCCGAACAGGTAATCCGAAGCGGTGAACGGAGTCCCATCATGCCAGCGGATGTTGGGCCACAGCTCGTACTCGGTGATCATTACCACATCCACGAGCTCGCCCGTCCACTCGTCCACCACCTTGGGCCCCGTTCCGGGTTCGAATACTTGCCATGTCCCTGCGTCAAACGACGGAAGGGCTTTGACTGTATAAGGAATCGTGTCCCAAGTGTCGGTGCGGAAGTAGATCCCCGCGCTCATCATCCCATCGATTTGGGTTGTAGTGGCCATGGTGGAGAACGGCGAGAACTCATCCGGCTCCTGGGTGGTCCCGATGATGAACGTCTTGCCCTGAGCCAGCCCCATGGCCCCTGCCAGGAACAGGACCACGACCGCAAGCGCCCAGCACCACCTGACTCTCATGGTTCACCCTCCTTGAATCGCAGTTTGGTGTTGCTTTCCTAAGAGGTTTCCTCGTGGGCTTGTGTCCCGAGCACCACCCCCTGAAGGCAAGGATGTTGCAAAATCGATGCTACCGGGGGCACAAGGTCGTGTCAAGGTCGATGGAAGAGAACAAAAAAGAATGCCATTTTGGCACAGCAAACGGGAGCACCGTGCCCATCATCTCATGCCAAGAACCTCCCGGCCTCGGCGTACCCCCGCGTACTCACTTCCTGTCGGGTTTGGTTGTGCCCTCCGACCGCGCACCCGTGAGCATGCTGTGACCAAACACGCGTGTGCGCAGGCGAGTCGGCAGGAGGGACGCAACCACAAGAACGGTCACCAACGTGGCCACGGCGGCCAACACGAGGTGCCCGGGCTTCAAGTGCTCCCAGATCATGTCCGTGGTCCACCTACCCCAGGTGCCTGAGGCCGTGAACCAAGCGAGCGCGCCGGCGAACCCAAGGGAGATGAGCCCACGGGCCCATCGGTTGGGTAGGAGCACCTCCACCGCTGCGGCACCACGTAGGGCCATGAACGATGTGGCCAAGCAGGTATACCAGAGCAGGACAGCCGGTTGGGAGCGAGCGAGGAACAATAAGCCCACCCACATACCGATCAAGAGAACTTCGGTCCAGGCCTCGTTCTTCTTCCAGTGCACGTAGTTCGCCTCCGTTCAAGACCTATTTGAGAAGCACAAACGGCTTACCCGTGGGCCAAGGCACGCCAGGATCGGTGCAGTGGTAACACACCGTTCTGTAGCCCCACTCCGCACACCCCCAACACAACTCCTGACAGATATAGTAGCAGCCCAAGCCGCACCAGAAACCCTTCCACCAACCGGCCCCTAGACACCCGGTCGCACATGCGGGGAGACACGAGTAATAGCACACAGGGTTTAAACCTTCTCTGGAGCAAAAAGACTCAGCACAGTAGTAGCAGACCTGGTCCCCTACTTCCTCCCACCAGCATGTTGTGCTGGACATACCAACCGCCATTTTGGCACAGGGAATACATGCCGTCTGTGGTTGTACGTCGTGTGTGAACCTACTTTGCCCTAGTCCAGAGGCTTCCGCGATCAGCCCCATGGCCCCTGCCAGGACCACAACCGCAAGCGTCCAGCACGGCCTCACTCTCATGATTCACCCGTCTTATCGCGGTTTGGTGTTGGTTTCCTGAGAGGTTTCCTCGTGGGCTTGTGTCCCGAGCACCACCCCCTGAAGGCAAGGATGTTGCAAAATCGATGTTACCGGGGGCACAAGGTCGTGTCAAGGCCGGTGGAAGAGAACAAAAAAGAATGCCATTTTGGCACAGCAAACGGGAGCACCGTGCCCATCATCTCATGCCAAGAACCTCCCGGCCTCGGCGTACCCCCGCGCGAGCGCCTCCCGGTTGACCTCCACCAGCCGCTTGCGGCCCCGCTCCCCCAGCTCCTCGACCATGGCCTGGATCACGGCCTGGAGCGGCAGGATCCCGAGCGCCCGCACCGCCGCCCCCAACGCGACCATGTTGATCGTCCGCGGCTCCCCGAGCTCCCGGGCGATGTCGTTCACCGGCACCGGGATCTCCCGCACGTCCTTGCGGCGCACCGGCCGCGGGACGAGGGAGCTGTTGACCACCACCGCTCCGCCCGGGGCGACCTTGGGCTCGAATCGATCCAGCGACGGCCCGTTCAGCGCCACCAGCGCCCGCGGGGCGTCCACGATCGGCGACCCCACGGGCTCGTCGGCGAGGATCACCGTGCAGTTGGCGGTCCCCCCGCGCATCTCCGGACCATAGGAAGGAAGCCACGTCACCTCGAGCCCCTGGTCCATCCCCGCCCGGGCCAGCACCTTCCCGGCAAGGAGGATCCCCTGTCCGCCAAACCCAGCGAAGATCACCCCAGTCTCCATGTCACCTCCGTGACGCGTAAACGGTGAGGACCGCGGGCCGTGCCGACGCTGCCTGAAACCGTCCATCACCGATCACGGTTTACGGTTCACCGATCACGGACCTTGAGGTCACCCAAAGGGAAGTACCGGAGCGCCTGCTCGGTCACCCACTTGTTCCCGTCCACTGGGGACACCTTGAGGTTGGTGGGGCACGCGGCCACCACCTCCACCATGGAGAACCCCTTCCCCTCCAGTTGGTTGCGGAAGGCCTGGAGGATGGCCCGGCGGGCCATCTGCACGTGGCGCACGTCGTACACGGCCTGGCGGGTGATGTACGCCGGGCCATCGAGCTGGGCCAACATCTCCGAGATCTTGAGGGGGTAGCCGGTGGCCCGGACGTCCCGCCCTTCCGGGGTGGTCACGGTGCGCTGGCCAGGCAAGGTGGTGGGGGCCATCTCCCCCCCGGTCATCCCGTAGATCTGGTTGTTCACGAAGATCACGGTGATGTTCTCCCCGCGGTTGGCGGCGTGGACGGTCTCCGCGGTGCCGATGGCAGCGAGGTCCCCGTCCCCCTGGTAGGAGAACACGATGAGATCGGGATTGGCCCGCTTGAGGCCGGTAGCCACCGCGCACGCCCGGCCGTGGGCGGCCTGGACG
Organism: Candidatus Bipolaricaulota bacterium; assembly: GCA_014361055.1. Lineage (GTDB taxonomy): Bacteria > Bipolaricaulota > Bipolaricaulia > Bipolaricaulales > Bipolaricaulaceae > JACIWI01. Next base: position 28,349 of record JACIWI010000002.1, on the reverse strand, counting down.
AAGTCGCAGCGGTAGAACCGGTACAGGAACACGGCACACCCCACCGGAGCGATCCCCACCGTGCGCCCGCGGATCCCCAGTTCATCGATCGCCTCCGCCACCAGCCGCCCGATGACCCCGTGGTGGCAGCCGGGGCAGTAGGTGTACGGGGCATCGGACATGGAATCCGGTCGCCTGAACACGCGCACATAGCCCTCCGGGATCTTCGCGTCAGCGAGCATGCTTTTTCACCTCGCTCAGGATCTCCTTAGGAGTGGGCACCACCCCGCCGAGCTCCCCGTAGAACGGGGTCGCGGCCCGTCCTTCCACCGCCAGCCGCACGTCCTCCCACATCTGGCCCGCGGAGAGCTCCACGGTGAGTACCACCGGGATGCGCTCGGCGAGCGCGCGGATCGGCTCGTACGGAAACGGCCACAGGCTGATCGGCCTGAGAAGCCCGGCACGGATCCCCTCCGCCCGGGCAAGGCGGACCACGGTCTTGGCGATCCGGCCCATCGTCCCGTACGCCACGAGGAGGATCTCCGCGTCCGCGGTGTCCACCTCCTCCCACCGCACCTCGTGGGCCTCGATCTCCCGGTACGTACGTTGAAGGGTGAGGTTCATCTCCTTGAGCCCTTGCGGATCGAGATCGAAGCTCAGCACCACACGGGGCTCCCGCCCCTCGGCCCCGGTGAGGGCCCACGGCTTCTCCAAGATCGTGCCCTCGTCCACCGGCTCCGGGAGCTCCACGGGCTCCATCATCTGCCCGAGCATCCCGTCGGCGAGGATCATGGCGGGGACCCGATAGTGGTCAGAAAGATCGAACGCCAGCATCACCAGCTCCGCTGCCTCCTGGACGGTGGACGGGGCGAGCACGATCAGGCGGTAGTCCCCGTGCCCTCCGCCCTTGGTGGCCTGGAAGTAGTCCCCTTGGGCCGGAGCGATGTTCCCGAGGCCGGGCCCTCCCCGCATCACGTTCACGATCACCGCGGGCAGGCGCGACCCGGCGAGGTAGGAGATGCCCTCCATCTTCAAGCTGATCCCGGGCGAGGAGGAGGAGGTCATCGTGCGCACCCCGGCTGCGGATGCGCCGTACACCATGTTGATCGCGGCCACCTCGCTTTCGGCTTGCAGGAACACCCCACCCTGCTGCGGGAGGTGGCGGGCCATGTACTCCACCAGTTCCCCTTGCGGGGTGATGGGATAGCAAAAATAGCACTTGCACCCGGCGCGGATCGCCGCTTCGGCGATGGCCTCGTTGCCGCGCATCAGCACCCTCATCGCGCCTCCCGCACCGGGGCCGGACGGAAGAGGTACACCTCGATGGCCACATCCGGACACACCTGGGCGCAGGTTATGCACCCGGTGCACTTCTCCGGGTGGACCATGGCGGCCACGTTGTACCCGGAGCTATTGTACTCGTCGGAGAACCCCAGCACCCCGAACGGGCAAGCGGCGATGCACAGCCCACAGCCCTTGCACCGTTCTCGGTCGATGAGCGCCATTCCCTTGGGCATCCCTCCCCCTTCAGTCGGTGTAGAACTTCTCCGAGAGCCGGCCGGCACGGTGTTTCCGCAGCCTGGCCAAGGCGGCCTCCGCCTCGTCCAGCCACCGGGAAAGCCGCCACTCCAGCCGTTCCTCCGGCCGCTCAGGAAGCGGAACGCTGATCGAGCGGTTGGCCAGCACGGATCGGAACTCGATGGCCTCGCGATGGAACTCGGCCGCCTCCCGATCCCGGTCGGTGACCCGCCGCAACGACAGGGATGGCCGGCCGAGGCGGTCGTACCCGATCACCTTCACCAGCACCTGCTGGCCCTCGGTGAGGTAGTCCTCCACCCGCCCCACCGGCTCCTCGGCGATCTCCGTGAGGTGGAGAAACCCGGCCTCTCCTTCGGCAAGGCCGATCAGGGCCCCGTTGGGGTGGATCTCCAAGACCTTGCCCAGGCTGAGGTCACCGACCTTGAACTGCATCATCCCTCCTCAACCAAAGGAACGGGCCCCCGCCCACTGGGGAGGCGGGAGGGCAAGCCCCTCACGCCTTCCCGATCTTGCCCGCCTTGATGCAGCGAGCACATACGCGCATCCGCCGCCGGCGCCCGTGGTACACCGCCCGCACGTACTGCAGGTTGGGGAGCCTGACCCGCCGACTGTGGTGCCCAGAATGGCTCACCTGTGTCCCGTATTCCGGCCCCCGCCCGCAGACCTCGCATACCCTGCCCATCACCCCTCCTTCTGTACGTAGTGCGGCTCAAGCCGCAGCACATCGTCCGGCCCCAGTTCGCGGAACCTGGCCCGACCTTGTCGCGCCACCTCCAGCGGACTCGGCCAGGCCCACCGGGGATCGACCACCGTCACCCCCGGCGCCTGCGCCCGGACCGCTTCTCCAAACCGGACTGCCCCTGAGCCCGTGAGGAGCACCCCTGCCCGATCGCCGATCCTGGCCAGGGCGTCCGGCCACGGGAGCACGATCTCACTCCCCGCCCGGTGCGCGTCCACCCAGGCCATGTACACGAACTCCCGTCGGTCGTGGACCCATACCGCGACCCGCCCCGGCCACCACCGCGCCAGCGGCTTCCCCACCACCTCGGTCTGCCGCACGCCCACCACGGGCACCCCCAAGGCTTGGGCCAATCCTTTGGCGAACGCGAGTCCTATCCGAAGGCCGGTGAACGATCCTGGGCCCACATCCACCGCGATCAGGCCGAGTTCCCTCGGCCGCACTCCGGCCAAGTCCAGCACCGCCCGCGCCGCGGGCGCGAGGAGCTCGCCCTGGCCACGGCCGGTGGGGAACATCATCACGTATCCCGGGCCCTCCTCGTCGACAAGGGCTACTCCGCCCTGCTCGCCGGCCGTCTCGATCCCTAAAACCCGCATGGACGATGATAGAGGCTCTCGGCCCACGTGCGCAACCGCCGTTCTCCCGCTCACCCGACCAGAAGCGGGGCAGGGGGCCGGGTCGCGCGTACGACCGTCTCCGCCTCCTCGCGATCCCGGGCGATCCGGCGGGTGAGGGCCTCCGGATCGGAAAACCGCTCATCCCCCCGCAGGAACCGGAGGAGGTGGACCTCCACCGGGCCGGGCACCTTCCCAGCCGGAGGGGCCAGGAGGTGGACTTCGGCCGACGGGGGAAGTCCGGGGAAGGTGGGGCGCCTGCCAATGTAGAACAACGCCCCTCCGTCTCCTCCTGGCCAATGGGCCCACGCCGCGTACACCCCCTCCCGCGGCCGCAGGAGCTCGGGCGCGAGCTCCAGGTTGACCGTAGGGAACCCGATCCGTCGTGCCAGGGCGACCCCGGGCACCGGTTGGCCGACCACGCACGGGGGGCGGCCGAGGAGCCGCGCCGCCGCGGCCACCTCGCCGCAGCGCAGGAGGTCCCGGATGCGCGCTGAACTCACCGCCCCCCCATCCACCTCGAGCGGCTCCACCACGTGCACGGACAGGCCGAGCTTGCCGGACAGGCGCCGCAGGAGCTCCACATCGCCGGCCCGGCCACGACCGAACCGGTGATCGGGCCCCAGCACCACGCCGCGCGCCCCCAGCCGCCCCACCAACTCTTCCCGAAGGAACACGTCCGGAGCCATGTCCTGCACTTGTTCCCACCGCACCACCGTCACTTCGTCGGCCAATGCCCCAAGCAGCCGTTCCTTGGCCGCGAGCGTGAGGAGCGATGGTCCCCGCGGGGGGAAGGTGTACGCGGTGAGGATGAGGCCACGCTCCTGGGCCAAGCGCCGCCCTTCGGCGAACAACGCCTGATGGCCAAGGTGGACACCGTCGAACCGTCCCACCGCCACCAGCCGCCCCATCCCCACGCGGTCGCCCATGGCAGGTTCAGGAGGAACGGTCAGGGTCAGTAGGTCCCCTCGGCGAGGAGGACCCACCCGCCGACGCGCAACGAGGCGTAGCCGATCTGATCTCCGGCGGGCGACCAGCAGGGGAAGGCATCTCGCCACGCGTCTTGGGTGAACGGGGTCAGGTTCCGGCCGTCGCGGCGCATGAAGTAGATGTCCGAAGGCCCGCGTCGGTTGGACTCGAACGCGATCCATTCCCCATCCGGGGAGAAACGGGGACACCAATCGAAGAACGGGTCCTCGGTCAACTGTTCCACCCCACCGGACAAGAGATCGAGGATGAAAATGTCCCAGCTCCTCTCCAGGCCGGTACCCCACAGCCCGACGAACATGAGAAACCGGCCATCGGGGGAGAAGTCAGGGGTGTCCTCAAGCCACTCCGGATCCGTCTCGGTCAGGCGTTTGACCTGACGCGTCTCCAGATCCAGGAGGTACAGATCCCGGGGGCCGTCGCGGTTGGATACGAACGCGATCCGCCTTCCATCCGGGGACACCGTGGGTCGGGCGATGAGGGCCGGCAGGAACAACAGTTCCTCCGGCTCCTCCCCGGACAGCCGGCCCCGCCACAGGGTGTACCCTCCCTCCACCGGGGTCGCGTACACGAACCAATCCCCGGGGCCGAAGCGTCCCCAATCCGTGCCGGCACCGGTCGTGAGCGGGCGCGCTTCCCGGCCGCTTGGGGCAAGGCCGATGTACAGATCACCGGCCTCGCAGAACAGGACGAACTGGCCGTCGACGGACCAGTCGAGGGAGGTCAGGGCGAGGAACCCCCCCCCGGCGCCGAGCGGGACCAGGAACCCCACGAACACCCCCAGGATCCAGCGCATTGCACGCCCATTTTAGGGACGGACGCACGCGGTGACAAACCCGTTGCCCATCCCCGCGCGGGCGGGCTACAATGGCCCACGATGGCTGAACGGGACCTCGGCGCGGAACGGCAGGACACGGATCAGCCCCTGCGGGCCCTGCGTCCTCGCACCCTGGCCGAGTTCGTCGGGCAAACGGAGATCAAGGAGCGCCTCCAGGTCTACATCCAGGCGGCCAGAGCGCGGAACGAGCCCCTGGACCACGTCCTCCTCCTCTCCCCCCCTGGCCTTGGGAAGACCACCCTCGCCTACATCATCGCCCACGAGATCGGGGGGCACATCAAGGTCTCCTCCGGCCCGGCCATCGAACGGCCGGGGGACCTGGCGGCGATCCTCACCCACCTCTCCCCGGGCGATGTGCTCTTCGTGGACGAGATCCATCGCCTGCGGCCCCAGGTGGAGGAAATCCTGTACCCGGCGATGGAGGAGTACAAGCTGGACATCGTCCTCGGGGAAGGCCCCCACGCCCGTTCCATCCGCCTGGACCTCGCCCCGTTCACCCTGGTCGGGGCCACGACCCGGGAGGGGCTCCTCACCGCCCCCCTTCGGGATCGGTTCGAGGTCGTGTTCCGCCTCGACTTCTACCGGCCGGAGGAGCTGGCCGAGATCATCCGCCGGGCCGCGCCCCGGCTGGGGGTGGACGTGGAGGAACGGGCGGCCTGGGAGCTGGCCAGCCGGGCCCGGGGCACGCCCCGCATCGCCCTCCGCCTCCTCCGCCGGGCCCGCGACGTGGCACAGGTGGCCGGGGCCAATACGGTGAGCCTGGCCGTGGCCGAGGAAACCCTGTCCATGCTGGGCATCGACGGGAAGGGACTGGACGGGTTGGATCGCAAGATCCTGGAGGTCGTCATCGATCGGTTCGACGGGGGACCGGTGGGGTTGGAGACGTTGGCCGCGGCCCTGGGGGAGGACCCGGACACGATCGCCGAGCTCTACGAACCTTATCTGATCGCGTTGGGGTTCATTCGCCGTACCCCCCAGGGACGGCTGGCCACGGACAAGGCCTACGCCCACCTCGAACGGACCCCGAGCCGGCTCCTCTAACAGGGGCTCACGGTCGGCGCAAGAACGCCCGTGCCCCGGACAGGAAGTCCCCCACCACCCCGAAGAACCGGCGCCGGTCCACGAGGAGGGCGCCCGCCGTCCACGCCAGCCCCACGTAGGCAGCCAACGGATCATAGAAGTAGGCCACCACGAACGGGAGGAACACCCAGGGGAAGGCGATCAGCATCGTCACCGCTTTGAACCGCAGGAACTGAGCGGAGCGGCTGTGCACGGCCAGGGCGACCAGGAGCCCCGCCGCGAGGTACACGATGCCCACGCCGCGGGGCACGAGGCCGGTGGCCACCAGGTACACCGCGCTGGCGAGCACCATGAGCATGTCGATCTGGAAATCGTGCTCTCCGATCCAACTGGGTTCCTTCTCCCACCGGCGGGCGAGACGCCCGTCCACGATGTCGGTGGTCCACCCCACGAGGAGGAGCCAGGCCACCGCGCGCAGGGCCTGGGGACCGGCTGGGATCAGGGCCAAGATGGCCAGGGCGATCAGGACCCGGCTCGCCGTAAGCCAGTCAGGGATCCTCTTCCTCCTGGTCATACGTACTTAATTATACTACTCCCCGATCTGCAGGCCCTCGTCCAGCGGGGCGAACCGGATCTTGGCCTGGGGGAACGCGGGCACCTCCACGGTGAACCGGATCCCGGTGAGGGTGGCGACCACCCCCACCCGCAGACACCCGGCGAACACACGGACCACGCTCCCCTCGAGCTGCACGAGGCGCGCCGTCGGGCCGTCGAATTCCAGCGCGAGCCCGAGGCCCCACTCCGGGACCGGCCGCCATTCCCCGGCGAGCGCGACCCTGGTCACCCGCACCGGGGAAGCCGCCACCCGTGCCCCGCCGGACAGGGAGAAGGCCTCTCCCGACCAGTGTCCCTTGACGAGTGTGTCCTCCCACCGCCACGGGGAGGCACTGAACCCGCCGACCACGGTGACCGCCACCCCCGTGTCCTTCCAGCTCAGGGACCACTTGCCCCCGTGCAGGGCGAAGGGGGCCGGGAGGAACGTGACCTCCCAGGACAGCCCGGGCCGGGAGAGATTCCACCTCGCTGGGAGCGCCGCCCCCGCGGCCAGGTCCCACCCGAGGGACAGCCGTTCCTGCCACCCTCCGGCGCGGGTGGAAAGCTCCACCGCGAGCTGACTCAGGGGCGGAGTGGCGTCGAAATCGAACGGCGACCGGCCGATCTCCCACCGCCCCTGGTACCCAAGGGACAGCCCCCCCACCGTCAGCCGGGGGGACAGCGAGAAGAAGGCGCGCCCTGCGTCCCGGTACTGATCAACCCCCAACTGCCACGGAACGTCCACGACGGCCGGCCCCATGACCCATCGGCGGGACCAGGAGAGGTCCACCCCGGCCCGCCAGCTCTCCGTCTGCCCCTCGCGGAAGCGGCCGCCGGCCAACCGAACCGTCAGCGTCCCTTCCAGCCAGGCCATCTGCGGCCGGGCGAGCGCGAACTCAGGGTAGCGCTCGTACACGCTGTCGTCTCGCTCCACCTGGCCCGCGGACAGGGACCATGCCCACCCCGCCAGGTCCCCGGACAGGTCCGCGGAGAGCTGGTCCCCGGTCACCCGCAGCGCCGCCCGCCACGGCTCGCCCTCCCACCGTCCTTCCGCACGCAACTGCAGCTCGGTAGGGCTAGCCCAGATCCCCCCCGTATCCCACACCGCCTGGATGGCCGGGTCGACCCGTCCCGTCCCCACGTACCAGGTGAGATCTGCCGCCCCCGCCACCCCTTCCCCGAGGGCCCAGGGGAAGGACCACCGCAAGAACCAATCCGCCCCGGCCCGGCCCACCTCGGGGAACAGGGGCGATGCCTCCTCCCCCAGGCGGGCCGCGTAGAACGGAAGCCAACCCACGGCAACGCCGAACGACTCCACCGTCACCCCTTCGGCGAACAGCCACTTCGCGGGCCGGAGCACGAACCGATCGGCGCGTACGAGGTAGGGGGCGTGAGGGAAACAGGGGCAGGTGGTGAACCGCACCGACCGCGCCTCGAGCCGCACCAGTTCCCCGCCCGCAAGTTCGGCTTCCCCCCATGCCCCGGAGAAGAGGAGCGTCTCCTCCTTCTCTGGGCCACGGAACGTGGACCGGCCGGTGAAGCCCGTGGCCACCGCCCCGGCCAGCTCCCCGTCGGGGGTGAAGCGCACGGTGAGGTGCTCGGCCTGGAGCTCGCCGTCGGAACCGGTTAGGGAGGCCTGGGTCGCCTCCACCGTCCACCCCTCCTCTTCCCTCGCCACCAGGTACGCGGCGACGAGCGTGTACCCTTGGAAGTGGGCGCGGACCCCGGTCCCGGTGAGGACCGTGCCCGCGGAATCCAACACGAGCTCGTCCGCCCACAACTCGGCGAACGGAGGGACAGCACCCGCGCCCACCCCGATCATCGCCAGGAGGAACAGGAACGCCAGGGTCCCCCGCAGGCGGAGCCGGTCCACCGCCAGGAACAGCACCAGTCCGAGCAGACCGAACGCGATGTGGGGGAGCCACCCCCCGAGGAACGCCGGAAGCACGCCGCGGCGGGCCATTGTGCGGGCCCAGACGAACAAGGCCTGGGCGGCGGCGGCGAGGAGGAACCCGGCGATGGCGCCGGTGGCCCGGCCGCGTCGCCCGAGGAGCGCCCCCAGCGGGGCGCCGAACAGCACGAACACGAACGCCGCCACGGAGATCGCGAGCTTCCCGTGGTACTCCACCACCAGCGCCCGGGGATCGAGCCCGCTCCGGCGCAAGAGGTCGATGCGCTCCGCAAGCTCGCGCAGGGACATTTCGCTCGGGGTCTTGCCGCCCAGCACCGCCCGCTGCACGTCCTCCCCCACCTCCAGGGACAAGCGTTCGAACCGCACCAGCTCCTCCAGCCCCCCGTCCGAGGCGAACCGCAGCACCCGCCCGCCGTGGAGCTCCAGCGTCCCCCCGCGGAACCAGCCCTCACGGGCGGTGATCACGTTGGGGAACGGCCCGTCCTGGGGGTACAGCCTTCCGCGGAGGTCGTACACCACCACCCCCATCACCCGTTGCCCGTCGTACCGTTCCACGTAGTAGAGCTCCCCCTCCGCCCCACGGAAGAACACGTCCTCCTGGATGGTCGGCACCGACCCCCGGTACAGGATCGCCATGAGCTCCCGACGGTAGGCGGCCTCGGCCGGGGGGGCGCCGAACTCCCCGAGCGAGAAGGAAAGCGCGCTCGCCGCGACCCCGAACACGAGGAACGGCACGGTCAGGCGCCGCAGGGAGTACCCAAGGGCTTGAAAGGCGAGGAGCTCCCGGTCCGCGGCCAGGCGACCGAACGCGAGGAAGGTGGCGAGGAGGGCTCCGGCGGGGATGGCGAAGGTAAGGAGGCTCGGGAGCTTGTAGAGGAGGAGGCGCAGCATCTCCGCGGCCCCCGCCCCCCGGGCGAACACGGCATCGGACAGGGAGATCACGAGCTCCAGGCCGATGAACACCAGGAACGCGAGCAGGGCCACCCCAAACGGTGGCACGATCTCCCGCGCGAGGTACCGATCCACCCGGCGCTGCACGTCCGATCATAACCGGTGATCCCGTCCCTCTCCCACCGCGGTTGAGCACGCCGGGATAAGTCGGTTATCTTTTCCCGCACATGAAGGCGTGTGTGCTTACGTGGGGCTGTCAGCTCAACGAACACCGCTCGGAGGAGATCGCGGGGGTGCTCGCCGCGGCGGGGTATGCCCTCGTCGCCCAGCCCGCGGAGGCGGACGTGGTGATCCTGAACACGTGCATGGTCCGCCAGCGGGCCGAGGACAAGGCCGCCGGGCGGGTGGGGGAGCTCGAGCGCCTGCGCCGGGAGCGCCCGCTCGTGATCGGCGTGGGGGGATGCATGCCCCAGGGGCGGCGGGACGCGATCTTCCGCATCTGTCCCGGGGCGGACTTCGCGTTCGGCACGGCCCGCATCGCGGAGCTGCCCCGCCTCATCGAGCGGGCGAGGCGAGGGGAGCGGTTCGCGTTCCTGCCGGACCCCGACGGCGTTGAAGCCTTGCCCGTCCTCCGCCGGAGCCGATTCCAGGCGTACGTGACCATTGCCGAAGGGTGCTCCCATGCCTGCGCCTATTGCGTCGTGCCCGGGGTGCGGGGGCCCCTGCGCTCCCGCCCGCTTGCTGCGGTTATGGACGAGCTCCAGGACCTGGCCATGCAGGGGTACCAGGAGGTAACCCTGCTCGGGCAGAACGTGGACGCGTACGGGCGCGACCTGGGAGGGGGCATGGACTTTGCCCGACTCCTCCGTGCCGTCGCCCGCGTGCCGATACCCCGCATCCGGTTCACCAGCTCCCACCCCGCGTACATGACCGAGGAGGCCATCGCCGCCATCGCCGAAGGGGATAACATCTGCGAGCACGTGCACCTTGCCGTCCAGTCCGGGAGCGACCGGGTCCTCAGGGCGATGGGGCGCGGCTACACCCGCGCCCAGTACCTCGAGCTCGTCCGCCGGCTCCGGGAGCGGATCCCGAGCGTGAACATCACCACCGACGTCATCGTCGGCTTCCCCGGAGAGGAGGAGGCCGACTTCCGGGACACCCTATCCCTGATCGACGAGGTGCGCTTCGGCACGGTGTACGTGGCCGCGTACTCGCCGCGGCCGGGGACCCGGGCCGCCGCCCTCCCCGACTCCGTCCCCCCCGCGGAGAAGCGGCGGCGCCTGGCGGAGGTGCTCGCCGTTACCCGCCGGATCGCCCGGGAGCTCCATCGGGAGCGCATCGGGGCCACGGTGGAGGTGCTGGCCGAGGCCTACCTCTCCGACAAGGGCTTGGTGATGGGCAAAACGCGGGACTTCCGCACCGTGCTCTTCCCGGGAGATACGAGTATGATCGGGAAACTGGTGGAGGTGGCGGTGGAGGGGGCGACCGCAGGGGCGATGATCGGCCAGGTGGAGGAGCGGGGGCGATGATCCTCACCGTCACCCTCAACCCGACCCTGGACAAGTTCTACTGGGTGGATCACCTCCCCCTGTCCCTGGAGCGGGTGGAGGAGGAGATCGTGATCCGTGCTCTCAAGTCCAGCACTTCCGCGGGCGGGAAGGGGATCAACGTCTCCATCTTCCTCGCTGCCCATGGGGTGGACACGGTGGCGATGGGGTTCCTCGCTGGCCACACCGGGCAGATCATCCTCCGGGATCTTTTGAGCCGGGATGTGACCGCGAACTTCGTGTGGATCGAGGGGGAAAGCCGGACCAACGTCACCATCCTCGAACAAGGCAAGGAGTACCACCCGGTCCGAATCCACGAGGAGGGGCCGGAGGTCCCGCACCCCGCGGTGGACGTCTTCCTCCGCAAGTACGAGCGCATGCTGGCGCGGGCGGGATACGTGGTGCTGGCCGGGGCCCTGCCCCCGGGAATCCCGGACGACTTCTACCGCACGCTGGTCCAGTCGGCCAAGCTGCGGGGTGTGCCCACAGTGCTCCACACCGGCGGCGATCCGCTGGTGGAGGCGGTCCAGGAAGGGCCGTACCTGGTCAAGCCCGACGTGCGGGAGGAGCTCCGGTTTGGGGACATGCCCCTCCGCACGGAAGAGGAGATCATCCGGGCCGGCAGGCGGGCCGTGGAGTGTGGGGTCAAGGCCTGCCTCATCTCCCATCACGTGACCGGGGACATCCTGATCACCTCGGATGGGGTGTGGGAACTGGAGGCCAAGGTCCCCCTGACCACGTTCAAGAACCTGGTGGGGGCCGACGACGCGTTGGTGGGCGGGATCCTCGTGGAACTCACGCGTGGGGCCGCTCTCCTCGATGCCGTCAAGTATGGGATGGCGGCGGCGGTGGCCACGGCCGAGGTCGAGGAAAAGCTGTGCCTAGACAAAGCGGCTATCGAACGGGAGCTCGACCACGTGGTGATCCGGCCCAAGGGGGGCGGATGAAGGCCCATGAGCTGATGCGCCGGGACCTGACCGCGGTGGACCTGGACACCCCGGTCACCCGGGTCATCTACCTCATGGACCAATCCGGGCTGACCTCGCTTCCGGTGGTGGACGAGGAGGGACGGGTGGTGGGCATCGTGTCCGAACGCGACCTCATCCGGGCCGCCCTGCCGGGATACCTGGACATGCTGCAGTCGGCGTCCTTCCTCCCCAGCGTGAACCAACTCGCCCGGAGGCTCGGGGAGATCGCGCACGAACCCATCGCCAAGTTCATGACCCGGGAGGTGGTCACCGTGCGTCCTGACGATGGCGACTTTCACATCGCGGACATCATGATCCGTAAGGGACTCAAGCAGATCCCGGTGGTGGACGCGGACGGGCACCTGGTAGGGGTGGTGCGCCGCATCGACCTCTTGCACCGGCTGAAGCCGTAACCGCAGTGGAGTTCGTCGCCGTCGCACTGGGCAAAAACGCACTTGCGCTGGTGCGGTTCCGCGACGGGAAGCCCAAGGAGACCGTGCGGGTCTCCTGCGGTGGTCGGGGTGAACCCGGTGGGATCCTCGGACGGGACGAGCGCTTGGCCCAACTCGCCGGGTTCCCCTTCGTCGCCCACGACGTGCCCCGCCTGCGGGCCGCACTAGCCGAGGCGTTTGACCGGCTCCCCGAGGCGCGGTGGGTGGACACGTTGGTCCTGTCCCGCGCGGTGTGGCCGGGCGAGGCCGACCATACCCTCCCCGTCCTGATCCACAGGTTGGGCCTGCCCGTGCCCGCTGCCGGGGACGTCGCGGCCGAGGCTGAGGCCACGGGGCGCGTGTTCCTGGCGGCGCTGGCGGCAGTGGGCGCACTTCCTCCTGGCGCGCAGGCCATGATCCAGGGGCTCCTCCCGGATCCGGGCTGGCTCGTCCCCCGGAACCCTCCGCCTCCCCGCCCGGCCAAGGCCCGGTCGCCGCCCCCAGGGGTGGACGAGGCGTTCGCCCGCCTGGAGGCGCAGGGCCGCCTCCACCGGCGCCCCCAGCAACGGGCGTATGCCCAGGCCGTGCACGTGGCGCTGGAGCAAGGGGGCGTGTGGCTACTGGAGGCCGGTCCGGGCACGGGCAAGACGTTTGGCTATCTCGTCCCCCTCCTCCTCGCCCTGGCGGGGGGGCGGGAGCGGGCGGTGGTGGCCACCCGCACCCGCGCTCTCCAGGAGCAGCTCTGGCAGCGGGACCTCCCCTTCCTGATTGCGGAGCTGGGGGTGAACGTCCCGTGCGCCCTCCTCAAGGGCCGGGAGAACTACCTGTGCCCCCGCCGGCTGGAGGACGCACGCCGGCGGCTCCTGCCTCCGGAGATCCTCGTCCCTCTCCTCGCCTGGGCCGAGCGCACCGCGAGCGGCGACTTGGACGAGCTGGCGGCGCTGCGGTCCGTCCCCGGGGGTCCGTCGCTCCTCGCCGAGCTCAGGGACATCCCGTACCGGTGCGGCGGGGCGGCCTGCCCGTGGTGGGGCCGCTGCCCGTCCCGGGCGGCCCGGGACCGGGCGCGGGCGGCCCGGTTGGTGGTGGTCAACCACGCCCTCCTCGGCGCCGACCTCGCCAGCGAGGGGAAGCTCCTCGGCCCGTACCGGTTCCTGGTGGTGGACGAGGCCCACGGCTTTCCCGGAGCGATGCGTGAGGCGCTGAGCCTGAGCCTCACCCCGACCGTGATCCCCCGGCTCCTCGGGGAGCTGCGCCGCGGCCCGGCCGGGCTCCTTGCCGGCTGGGGAGAGCTTGCCGGTGTGGAGACCGCAATCCGCGTCTGGGAGCGGGCAGTGGCCACGCACCGGGCGTTTTGGAGGGCGGCTTCCGCCACGTTCGAACGGGAGATCGGGCGCTACGAGCTAGACAATGTGCGCCCCCTTTCCCCGGCCGGGACGGCGTTGGCCCAGGCCGTGGCCGAACTGGCCGAAACCCTGGCCGATCTGGCCCGGGATCTCCCGGAGGAGGAGGCGGAGCAAGCCTCGGCCATGGCCGCCGAGGCTGGCCGGCTGGCGGCGCTGGTCCGGTTCCTCCTCGCTCCGGACGAGGAGGGGTTCGTGTTCTGGTATGCGTGTGGGCCCACCGGCCTCGTTCTCACCGCTTCCCCGGTGGAAGTGGGGGAGACGCTGGCCGAGCGGTTGTGGGCGGAGATCCAGGCCGGGGTGTTGACCTCGGCCACCTTGGCCGTGGGGGACGACGCCACCGCCATCGCCCGTGAGCTCGGCCTGGACCCGGACCACACCCCGTTTTGCTCCTGGCCTTCGCCCTTTTCCTACCGCCGCGTCCGGGCGTTCGTCCTCCGTTACCTTCCCCACCCCGACGATCCGGGCTATCCAGCGGCCCTGGCCCAATCCCTGGGGAAGGCGCTGGCCGCTGCCCCCCGCAAGGGCCTTGTCCTGTTCACGTCCCGCCGCCTGCTCCTCGCCACCGCCGAGCATCTCCCCGAGGTACCCATCCTCGTCCAGGGCCGCGATGGGGAGCGCGACCAGTTGGTGGCCCGATTCCGCCGCCACCCACCGCCGGTCCTCCTCCTCGGGTTGGACACGCTGTGGGAGGGGATCGACCTCCCCGGCGAGGAGCTGGAGCTCCTCGTGATCGTCCGCCTCCCGTTCCCCGTACCCACCGACCCGGTGGCCGAGGCGGAAGCGGAACGGGTCCAGGCCAGGGGCGGCAGCCCGTTTCACGAGCTGTTCCTGCCGCGGGCGGTGCTCAAGCTGCGCCAGGGCGTAGGCCGCCTTGTGCGCACCCCGCTCGACCGCGGGGCGGTGGTGCTCGCCGACCCCCGGATCGCGACCCAGTCGTATGGCGGACACTTCCTGGCCGCGCTCCCCGTCCCGGCGACGATGGTCGATGGACCGGACGAGCTGGCCGTTGCCCTGCGGGACCTTTTCCGCTAACCTTGGGGCCACGATGGCCTACGTCCGTGCCAGTCAATATCTGCTCCCCACGTGGAAGGAAGACCCTGCCGATGCGGACATCCCCAGCCATCGCCTGATGTTGCGGGCGGGGATGATCCGTCCCCTTGCTGCCGGGATCTACACCTACCTCCCGCTGGCGTGGCGGGCGCTGCGGAAGATCGAGGCCATCATCCGCGAGGAGATGGACGCCATTGGCGGGTGTGAGATCCATATGCCCATGGTCCATCCGGCGGAACTGTGGGCCAAGACCGGGAGGCTTTTGGATTTCGGGCCCCAGCTTGTACGATTCCGGGACCGCGCCGGGCGGGACATGGTCCTCGGCCCCACCCACGAGGAGGTGGTGACCGACCTCGCCCGGCGGGAGATCCAGTCCTGGCGCCAGCTTCCCCTGATGCTCTACCAAATCCAGACGAAGTTCCGCGACGAGCCCCGCTCCCGCGGCGGCCTCGTTCGGGTGCGGGAGTTCACGATGAAGGACGCCTACAGCTTCCACGAGAGCTTCGAGGATCTGGACCGCTACTACCCCCAGGTGTACCAGGCCTACCTGAACATCTTCCGGCGCTGTGGCCTCGCGCCTCTCCCGGTGGAGGCCGATCCCGGACTGATGGGCGGCTCGGGGTCCCACGAGTTCATGCTCCTGAACGAACACGGTGAGGACACCCTCGTCCAGTGCGAGCGCGGCGATTATGCGGCCAACCGAGAGGGGGCGGTGGCGGTCAAGGATGCCGACGAGGGGGAACGGGAGCGCCCGCTGGAGAAGGTGGCTACCCCGAACTGCTACACGATCGACGCGGTGGCGAGCTTCCTCGGGGTCCCCAAGCGGAAGACGGCCAAGGCCGTGTTCTACCGGGGCAAGGGCGAGCTCGTGTTCGTGGTGATCCGTGGGGATCTCGAGGTGAACGAGACCAAGCTCGCCCGGGCCGTGGGGACCACGGACCTCGCCCCGGCCACCGAGGCCGACATCGCCGCGGTGGGCGCGGTCCCCGGCTATGCCTCGCCCATCGGCATCAGGGGGGATGGGGTCAAGGTAGTGGTGGACGATTCCATCCCCAAGGCCCGCAACCTCGTGGCCGGGGCGAACCGGGAGGGGTGGCACTTGAGGAACGTCAATTTCCCCCGTGATTTCTCCGCCGACATCGTGGCGGACGTGGCGATGGCCCGGGACGGCGACCGTTGTCCCCGCTGCGGGGGGACGCTCCGCGTCAAGCGAGGGATCGAGCTCGGGCACATCTTCAAGCTGGGGACCAAGTACTCCGAGGCGCTGGGGGCGACGTTCCTGGACCGCGAAGGAAGGCCGCGGCCCCTGATCATGGGCTGCTACGGGATCGGGACAGGGCGGCTCCTCGCCGCGGTGATCGAGCGCCATCACGACGACCAGGGCATCATCTGGCCGGCCTCCGTGGCCCCGTTCCACGTGTTCGTTGCCGTGCTCAATCCGGACCGTCCGGACCATGCCACGTTCGCCGTCCGGGTCGCCGAATGCCTGGACCGAGCCGGGTTGGAGGTGCTGGTGGACGACCGGGAGAGAACGGCCGGGGAGAAGTTCCACGACGCCAAGCTCCTCGGGATCCCGGTGCTCGTGGTGATCGGGCCGCGGGCGTTGGCCCAGGGCGAGGTGGACCTGGAGCGGCGCCGGGACGGGGCGCGGCGGAAGGTCCCGGCCGAACCCGACGCCTTGGCCCATGGCGTGTACGACCTCCTCCGTGCCGAGTCCAGTTGATCAGGAGCCCGTCCCGCGCTATACTGGCTATATACATCGCTTGACCGGTTGACCAGCCGATGAAAGTCTCAGTCATCATCCCGGCGTACAACGAAGCGGAAAGGATTGGAGCTGTCCTGGAACCGTTGCTCTCTGCGCCCTCGGTGGGCGAGATTGTCGTTGTGGACGATGGATCTACCGATGGCACTGCGGAAGTGGCGGATGGTTACGGGGTGCATGTGGTGCGTCTCCCGGTCAATCGCGGCAAGGCCGCGGCGATGGCGGCCGGGGTCGCGAACGCCCAAGGTGATGTGCTCCTGTTTCTTGATGCGGACCTCACCGGCCTCCGCGTCCACCACGTGGAGGACATGATCCGCGCCTATGCGGAGGGGGATGCGGACGTGGTGATCGGCGTGTTCCGGGAGGGGCGTATGGCCACCGACCTTTCCCAACGGATCGCGTCCTTCCTGTCCGGCCAGCGGGTGATGTCCCGCAAGAACTGGGAGCGGGCCAGTGGGGCGGTGGAGGACACGGAGTTCGGGATCGAAGCCGCCCTGACCAAGCTAGCGTTGAAGGAAGGATGGCGCCAAAAAAAAGTGGTCCTGTGCGGGGTAAGCCACGTGCGCAAGGAAGAGAAACGCGGGTTTTGGGCGGGGATGGTCGATCGCATGGCCATGTATTGGGATGTCCTCAAGTCCTTTTTCAAGAAGATTTAAACTAGAAAGCGTTTCATCACGGCAAAGGGGGCGGTTCGATGGTACCTCATCTCCCAACCCGAGGGATCCCCACACCCATACCGGCCGTGTCCCATGGGGACAGTGGCCTGATCCGCCTGAGCGTTACCTGTCTTGCGTGAGGTGATCGGCATGCAGATGACCGAGGTACGCGCACTTGGCCCGGAGAAGCTCCAGGAGCTCGCGCAAAACCTTGGGGTCAACGGCTTCGGCGAGCTCGCTCCGGCCGAGCTGGAGCTCGCCACGATGCGCATCCTGGCCGAACGCCAGGAGTTGGTGACCGAGGGCGTGCTGGAGATCATGCCCGACGGCTACGGGTTCCTCCGGGAGAGGTCCTGCCTCCCCAGCCGATACGACGTGTACGTGTCCCCGTCCCAGATCAAGCGGTTTGCTCTCAGGGACGGGGACATCGTGCAGGGCCTGGTCCGCCCGCCCCGGGAAGGGGAGCGCTACTTCGCCCTGCTCAAGGTGGACCAGGTGGACGGGATGGACCCCGAGGCCGTGCGCAAGCGGGCGGACTTCCAGCACCTGACCCCCCTCCACCCGAACGAGCAGCTCGTCCTGGAACACAACGCCGAGGAGCTCTCCACGCGGATGATCGACCTGTTTTCCCCTATCGGCAAGGGGCAGCGCGGGCTCATCGTGTCCCCGCCCAAGGCCGGTAAAACCACCCTCCTCAAGCACATCGCCCAAGGCCTGGAGGCCAATTACCCGGACATGCGCCTCCTCATCCTGCTCGTGGACGAGCGGCCGGAGGAGGTAACGGACTTCCGGCGCTCGGTGACACGGGCCGAGGTGATCGCGGCCACGTTCGACATGGAGCCCCAGCACCACACCCGGGTGGCGGAGCTGGCCACGGCCGAGGCCAAGCGCCTGGTGGAGGTGGGATACGACGTGGTGATCCTCATGGACTCCCTGACCCGCCTGGCCCGGGCCTACAACCTGTCCATCACCCCGTCCGGGAAGCTCCTCTCCGGTGGGATCGACCCCACCGCCCTCTACAAGCCGAAGGAGTTCTTCGGCGCCGCCCGGAACATCGAGGAAGGAGGATCGCTTACGATCATCGCCACCGCCCTCATCGACACCGGGTCGCGCCTCGATCAGGTGGTGTTCGAGGAGTTCAAGGGCACCGGAAACATGGAGCTTGTTCTGAACAGGGATCTTGCCAACCGGCGGCTCTTCCCGGCCATCGACCTCATCCAATCGGGCACGAGAAAAGAGGAACTTCTCCTCAAGCCAGATGTCCTTCGCCGGGTGTGGATCCTGCGTAAGCTCCTGTCCGAGATGCCGGATCCAGGAAGCGCCCTGGAGTTCATCAAGCAGAAGATGGAACAGACACGGACGAACAAGCAGGTCCTGGAGCTGATGAACAGTGAGTGACAACCCGATCCTGGCGGTGGCCATCGCCCTCCTGTTCCTCCCGCTCCTCCTGGTCCCGTTCCTCCCGAGCCCCCAGGCGGGGGGGCCGGTGGCCTCGCCGCCGGCGACCACCTCCGCTTCTCCGACCTACGTGGTCCGCCCGGGGGATACCTTGTCCGGAATCGCCGACCGGTACGGCGTCCCCCTTGCGTACCTCGTGGCGAGCAACGGGATCACCGACCCGTCGCTGGTACGCCCGGGCCAGCTCCTCTACATCCCCCAAGGGGGGGTGCTGCACACGGTGAAGCCAGGGCAGACCGTGGCCGACATCGCCAAGACCTACGACGTGGCCGAGGACGCGATCCGCAGCGCCAATAACCTTGTCGGCGAGCCGTCACCAGGAGCGCGGCTCCTCGTGCCCGCCCCGGGGACGGTGCCCCAGGCCACCGCGGTCGAGCTCGGCCAGGGGCGGAGCAGCCTGTTCGTGTGGCCGGCGCGAGGACCGATCTCGTCCCCGTTCGGCCCCCGCGTTCACCCCATCTACCGGGTACCCTCGTTCCACTCCGGGGTGGACATCGCCCTTCCCGAGGGGACCACGGTGTACGCCGCCGCCCCGGGACGGGTGGTGGAGGCCGACTGGCATGGGGGCTATGGCTTGCTCGTGGTCATCGATCATGGGAACGGGTACACCACCTATTACGGCCACCTGTCGCGGTTGTTGGTGTTCCCAGGCCAGTTCGTGGAAGCAGGGCAACCCATCGCCCGGTCCGGGAACACCGGGCTTTCGACTGGTCCTCACCTCCACTTCGAGGTTCGCCAGGGGGACAACCCGGTGGACCCGTTACCCCTGCTCCCGTGATCGTCGTCGACGGCGGCCGTCCCCTGGTCGGCACGGTGCGAGCGTCCGGGGCCAAGAACGCCGCCTTGCCTGCGGTGATGGCCTCGCTCCTCACCACGGACCCGGTGGTCATCGAGAATGCCCCGCGCCTCCTGGACATGGACACCGCCCTCACCCTGGCCCGCACCCTGGGGAAGGAGGTGGGGCAAGAGGGGGGCACGGTCCGGCTCTGCGGGGGGGATGAGCTTGCCCAAGTCGCCCCGGATGCCCTCGTCCAGCGCATGCGCGCCTCGTTCCTCGCCCTGGGGCCCCTTCTCGCCCGCACCGGCGAGGTGTGGATGCCGCTTCCCGGCGGGTGCGCCATCGGCCCACGGCCGGTGGACCTCCACCTGCGGGGGCTGGCCTGCCTGGGGGCGGAGATCGCTGTGGACGGCGGTGTCGTCCACGCCAAGGCCCGCCAGCTTCGGGGGTCCACGGTGTACCTCGACTACCCGTCGGTGGGGGCCACGGAGCAAGTCCTCCTGGCCGGGGCGCTGGCCGAGGGGGAGACGGTGGTGGTCAACCCAGCCCGGGAGCCGGAAGTGGTGGACCTGACCCGCCTCCTCTCCGCGATGGGGGCGGACGTGGTGTGGCACATGGACCGGGTGGTCATCCGTGGGCGGCTGGAGCTGGGCGGGGCCACGCACCGGCTGATCCCCGACCGGATCGAGGCCGGAACCTACCTCCTCGCCGGGGCGATCACCCGGGGGACGGTGACCGTGACCGGAGTGCGGCCGGACCACCTGGATGCGCTGCTCGCCAAGATCTCCCAGGCCGGGGTGGAGGTGGCGGTAGAGGAGGCGGCGGTGCGGGTCGCAGCGTCGGCCCGTCCTCATGCGGTGAACGTGCAGACCGGTCCCTATCCCGGGTTCCCCACCGACCTCCAGCCCCCGGTGGTGGCGTTCCTGTGCCTGGCCGAAGGACAGGCCACGGTGACGGAGACCGTGTTCGAATCCCGGTTCGGCCAGGTGGAGGCGCTCGTGCGCATGGGGGCGAGGGTCCGCGTTTCCGGGAACACGGCGATCACCGAAGGCGTGAGCGGGCTCCACGGGGCAGCGGTGCAGGCCACCGACATCCGGGCCGGGGCGGCGGTGGTGCTGGCTGCCCTAGCCGCCCACGGGCGCACTGAGATCCGCGGGGGAAGCCACCTCGCCCGCGGCTACGAGGACTTTGTGGGGAAACTTCGGGGGTTGGGGGCAACGGTATGGGAGGCAAGCGAACCCTGATCCCGGCCATCGAGGACTACCTCGGCCGGCGGGCCCGGGTCTATGGGCAGGAACGGGCGATCCTGGCCGACGTCCTATCTCCTCAACCCGAGGTCGACCCCGACGAGCGGATGGCGGAGCTGGCCGCCCTGGCGCGCACGGCCCGGGTGGTGGTGATGGCCCAACTCGTGCAGCGGCGAGCACGCCCCGATCCGGCGACGTTCCTCGGCTGGGGCAAGGCCGGGGAGATCCGGGACCTGGCCGCAGAGTTGGGGGCAGACACGCTCATCGTGGGGGCCGCGATCTCCCCGGCCCAGGCCCGCAACCTGGAGGAGGCGACCCGCCTCAAGGTGGTGGATCGCTCCCAGCTCATCCTGGACATCTTCGCGCAGCGCGCCGGGACCAAGGAAGCGGCCCTGGCCGTGGAGCTGGCGCAGCTCGAGTACCTCCTCCCGCGCCTCCGGGGATGGGGGCAGGCCCTCACCGATCCCGGCGGGGGGATCGGCACCCGTGGCCCTGGGGAAACGCGCCTCGAGCAGGGCCGGCGCGCCGTGCGGCGGCGGATCCAGGTCATCCGTGGGGAACTCGCGCGGGCCCACCAGGCCCGGGACATCCGCCGCCGTCGCCGCCGCAAGGTCGGCCCGCCCGAGATGGTCATCGTCGGGTACACCAACTCCGGCAAGTCCACCCTGTTCAACCAGCTCACCCAAAGCGACGTGCTCGTAGAGGACAAGCTGTTTGCCACCCTGGACACCCGTGTCCGGAGGGCCCCCCTCCCCGGAGGCGGGGTGGTAGTAGTGACGGACACGGTGGGGTTCATCCGGGACCTGCCCCATCAGCTTGTCCCTGCGTTCCAAGCCACCCTGGAGAGCGTGCGCGACGCAGACCTCCTGCTTCTCGTCCTCGATGCCTCCTCCCCGTCCGCGCCGGATCACCTCCGGGTTGTGCGGCGGGTGGTCGCCGAGGAGATCCTTCGGCCCGGGGAACCCCATCCCCCCATCCTGCACGTGCTCAACAAGATCGACCTCGTGAAGAGCGAAGCGCAACAAGCGCGGCTTGCGGCGCTCCAGCTCGAGGCGATCCCCCACATCTGCATCTCCGCCAAGACCGGGGACAACGTGCCCGCCCTGAAACGGGCGCTTGCGGCCTTGCTCGCCGGCCAGGCCGTGGCGCGGGCTCACCTCGGTCGGTAGGCGCTGGCTGGTCGACCAGGGCGAAAGCCGTTACCCTACCGGGCGATGGGCCACCGTGAGGCGGGCGCATGCGGGGATTGGTGTGGGAAGTGCCCACACTTTTCGCGGAAGTGTCCGGGCTGCATCCCCCTCCAGCACCTGGACTGCCCGTTTGTGCGGTGCTGCCTCGCCCGGGACATCGAGCACTGTGGTCTCTGTCCGGACTTCCCATGTCGGGAGCTTCGGGAGTTCGTGCCCGACGATCGGCCCGGGTGCCCGCCGGGTTACCACATCGAAAACCTGCGGGACCGGGCGGCCCGGGGCACCGCGGCGTGGCTCGCCGCCCAACGGGCGGCGTGGCGGAAGCCCTGAACCGCACTGCGAACAACACCTTGAAAGGGTTGGGGGCCAAGGCGGCCGACGGCGTTCGGCGCGGCTTTACCCGGCCTCGCGCGCCGGATAACATGCGGCAAAGGCGGGTGATCCCTGTGCGCAAGATGTTTGCTTTTACGGCCCTTTTACTGTGGGCGATGGTCGGGCTTTCCGCCCCTGAGCTTGTCCTCTACTCCGGCGGCTTCGGGCTCGTTCTGGAGACGCGGACCGTGACCCTGGCCCGGGAAGGCGAGCTCGCCCTGGGCGACCTCCCCCATACCATCCTCCTGGATAGCCTCACCATCGACGGCCTTTCCCTGACCTGGGTTGAGCCCCGTTGGTCGGGCGGGCCCGATCTCGCGGGGCTGGTGGGGGAGACGGTGCAGGTGTTCGCCCACGGGGAGTGCCTGGAGGGGCGCCTCGTCGGGGTGACCGACGGGCTCGTCCTCGCCACCGCCGATGGCCTCCTGTTCCTGGCGAGCTACGATCGCGTCCTGGCCCAGCTGCCCGAGCAGCAGGCGGTGCGGTTGGGGTACCGCGGGGCCACCCCGGGCCCGGGGGCGATCACCCTCCGCTACCTGGCCGACGGCCTCGCCTGGCGGGCCAGCTACACCGCGGTCCTGGGCGAAGACGGGCTCGTCCTGGTAGGCATGGCGACCCTGATCAACCGCACCGGGGTGGATTTCCCCGGTGCCCAGGTGACCCTGGTGGCCGGGGACGTGTACCGTCCTTCCTCGAAAGGAGCGGGGGAAGGACTGGTGCGGGCGCTGGCCATGGCCCCGGCGGATGTGGCGGTGGCCCCGGCCGCCGAATACCACCGGTACGATCTTCCCGGCCCGGTCGATCTCCCCCACGGGACGGCCCTCGTCCCGCTGGTGAGGGCCACGCTCGCGTACACGCGGGCCTACCGGTTCACCGGTGGGCCAGTGGAGGTGCTGGTGCGGTTTGAGAACACCGCCCTGCCCTTGCCGGCGGGAGAGGTCCGCACGTTCGACGAGGGCGGCCGGCTGTTCGTGGGGGCAGCGCCCATCGGACACACCCCTGTAGGGGAGAAGGTGGAGCTGGCCGTGGGCGCGGCGTTCGACCTCACCGGGGAGCGCGTTCAGGAGGCGCGGCGGCGTCTGGCCGAGGACCTCTACCGGGATACCTGGCGCATCGCCCTCCGCTCCGCCAAGGGGGAACCGGTGGAGGTGGAGGTGGTGGAGACCCTCCCCGGCACGTGGACCATCACCGAGAGCAGTTTCCCGTACGAGCAGGTGGATGCGCAGCGCGTGCGGTTCCGGGTGGTGGTCCCGGCCTTCGGGAGCGCCGAGGTGCGGTACACGGTGGAGTGGCGGTACTGATCGATCTAAGATACATGGCGGAGATGGAACAGGATCTGTCCCGCCTGGAAGACGGGTACCGGCGGGCCATTGAGCGGGCGTTTGAGCGCGTTCCGGTGCGGAATGGGGTGGTGTCCATCCGGGATCTCTGGCTGGAGACCTCGCTTCCCATGGACCTCATCGCCGAACTGCTGCAGGGGAATGGCGTCAAGATCCCACCGTACGTGGAGCGGGTGGACCTGAACCAGGGCCGGAGGCGTCGAAAGGCACGGCATGGGCGAAAAAGGTAGCATCCAGTTCGGGACCGATGGCTGGCGGGGGGTAATTGCCGACGATTTCACGTTCGCCAACGTGGCCCGGGTGGGGGCGGCCATCGCCGCCTACCTCGACGACCCGGGCCGGAGCGGGATGGCGATCTACCGGGCGTGGGGGGCGCCGTACCGGCCGGCCACGGCTGGACTGATCGTCGGCTACGACACCCGGTTCCTGTCCGATGCGTTCGCCGTCCACCTCGGTCGGACGGTGGCCAAGGCCGGGATTCCGGTGCAGATCACGTCTTCCCCCGTGCCCACCCCGGCCCTGTCCGCGGCCGTGGTGGACCGCGGGCTCGCCGGGGGGGTGATGATCACCGCCTCCCACAACCCGTCTTACTGGAGCGGGGTCAAGGTCAAGCCGGAGTATGGGGGGTCGGCCACTGCCGACGTCACCGCCCGGATCGAGGCCCTCCTCCCTGCCCACCCGCCCGCGGTGGACGAGGCGGCGGAACTGGAGTCGGTGGCGATCCAGGCCGACTACCTGGACCGGCTGCGGAAGCTCGTGGACCTCCGGGCCATCGCCCGCGCCCCGATCTACGCGGTAGTGGACGCCATGTACGGCTCGGCCCAGGGGTACCTCCCGGTTCTGTTCCGGGAGATCCGCCTGCCCCACCTCGCCATCCGGTCCACCGTGGACCCCCTGTTTGGGGGGAAGAGACCGGAGCCGCTCGCCGAGAACGTAGTCCCGTTGCGGGCGGTGATCCGCTCCCTGCGTGCCCGGAGCCGGGGGCGGATCGTGGTTGGGCTCATCACCGACGGGGACGGGGATCGGGCCGCAGCAATGGACGAGAACGGAAGCTTCCTCGACACCCACCGCATGGCCGCCCTGCTCCTGTGGCACCTCATCCGCCACCGGGGGCTCCAGGGGCGGGTGCTCAAGTCGTTCGCCCTCACGGACATGATCCAGAAGCTGGCCCAGGAGGCCGGCCTTCCCTGCCAGGAGATCAAGATCGGCTTCAAGTGGGCGGTGGAAGCGCTCGTCACCGGCACCGCCGCGTTCGCCGGCGAGGAATCTGGCGGCTACGGGTACCAGTGGCACATCCCGGAGCGGGATGGGATTCTCTCCGACTTGTTCCTCCTCGAGCTGGTGGCCGCCACCGGGGAAAGGCTTTCGACCCTGGTGCACCACCTGTTCCAACGGGTGGGCCCGCACCACTACGCGCGGCGGGACCTGAACCTGGTAGGGCGGGTGGAGATCGTGGACCGCCTCCAGGCCCGGCCCCCGGATGAGCTGGCCGGCCAGCGGGTGGTGGCGGTGGAGACCCTGGACGGCTTGAAGCTCCGGTTCGACCGGGGGTGGCTCCTTTTCCGGGCGTCGGGCACCGAGCCTATTCTCCGCCTGTACTGCGAGATGGACTCCCCGGACGGGGTCCACCATGTGCTGGACGCGGCGGAGCAGTTGGTGAAGGGGGGGCTCCTGTGAAAGGCGAACCCTACGACCCTCACGCGATCGAGGACCGGTGGCGGGATTTTTGGCACAAGCGGGGGTTCTTCAAGGCCCGCATCCACGACACCTCCCGCAAGTTCTACTACCTCAACATGTTCCCCTACCCCTCGGGGAAGCTCCACGCCGGCCACGGCCGGAACTACATCCTCGGCGACGCCATCGTCCGGTTCCTCATCATGCGCGGGTGGAACGTCCTCAACCCCATGGGGTGGGACGCGTTCGGCCTTCCCGCGGAGAACGCCGCCATCGAGCAGGGGATCCACCCCCGGGACTGGACCTGGGCGAACATCCGGGAGTTCAAGCGCCAGTTCCGGGCCTGGGGGGTGGAATACGACTGGGATCGGGAGATCGCCACCTGCGAGCCCGACTACTACAAGTGGACGCAGTGGCTGTTCCTCAAGCTCTACGAGCGGGGACTGGCCTACCGGGCCCAGGGGAAGGTCAACCATTGCCCCCACTGCGAGGTGGTCCTGGCCAACGAGCAGGTGATCGGCGGCCGGTGCTGGCGGTGCGGCGCGGAGGTGGAGAAGCGGGAGCTCGCCCAGTGGTACTTCAAGATCACGGCCTACGCCGACCGGCTCCTTCGGGACCTTGAGAAGCTCGACTGGCCTGAGCACGTGAAGAGGATGCAGGAGAACTGGATCGGCCGGTCGGAGGGGGCGGAGGTGACGTTCAAGGCCGAGGACGGCCAGGACATCGTGGTGTTCACCACTCGCCCCGACACCCTGTGGGGGGCGACGTTCCTGGTGCTCGCCCCGGAGCACCCCTTGGTGGACGCGCTGACCCACCCCGCTCACCGGGACGCGGTCGCCGCGTACCGGGAAGCGGCCACGGCCAAGACGGAGATGGAGCGGACGGCGAAGGCCTTGGACAAGACCGGTGTCCCCACCGGGGCCCACGCGGTGAACCCAGCCAATGGGGAGCGGATCCCGATTTGGATCGCCGACTACGTGATGATGACCTACGGGACGGGAGCGATCATGGCCGTCCCCGCCCACGACGAGCGGGACTTCGCGTTCGCCCTGAAGCACGGCCTCCCCATCATCCCCGTCATCGCCCGCCCCGACGGGCTCGCCAAGAGCTTCGTGTTCCCGGGCTCGGTCCGATCTGGGCTAGCCGAGGCGCTTGCGCGGGCGAACATCGCGTTCACCGCCGGCCCCCACCGCGATCGGGGCGAGGCTCTCTACGTCACCCTGCGCGGCGAAGCCGAGATCGACCGGTACATCGACCTCGTGCGCGCCCACCTCCAGCCTGGATCGTGGTGCGAGGTGGTGGGGGCGCGGTGGGCGTTCGTCTTCGACGACGGCGTGGTCCCGTTCGACAGCGTGGCCGCCGACCGGAAGATCCTCGCCCGGTGCAAGGAGCTGGAGCCGAAGGTAGGGGACAAGCGCACGGTGATGGAGATGCTCGCCGGCCTCGACTTCTACCGCGACGTCCTGTTCCATGCCGAGCACGGGACGATGATCCACTCCGGCCCCCTCACCGGGACGCCCGGCGAGGCGGCGGTGGCGACCACCATCCGCTGGCTGGAGGAACGCGGGGTGGGCAAGGCTGCCGTGCATTGGCGGTTGCGGGACTGGCTGGTCTCCCGCCAACGGTACTGGGGGGCGCCGATCCCCATCGTGCACTGCCCGGAGTGCGGGGAGGTCCCGGTGCCCGAGGAGGACCTGCCGGTGCTCCTGCCGGACGTGCCCACCCTGGGCAAGCAAGGGCTCGCCGATATCCCGGAGTTCATCCTCACCCGCTGTCCGCGCTGCGGCGGGGAGGCCCGACGGGACACCGACACCATGGACACCTTCGTCGACTCCTCCTGGTACTTCCTGCGGTACGTGTCCCCTAGCGACGGGAAACGCCCGTTCGACCCGGAGCTCGCCAACCGCTGGCTTCCCGTGGACCTGTACGTGGGCGGGGTGGAGCACGCGATCCTGCACCTCCTCTACTCCCGGTTCATCACCAAGTTCCTCCACGACCTTGGGCTCCTGGCCTTCGACGAGCCGTTTAGGCGGCTCTTCACCCAGGGGATGATCACCTACCCCGCTTATTGGTGCCCCACCCACCACTGGATCTCCCCGCGGGAGGTCAGGGAGGGGGACCGGTGCCCGAAGTGCGGGGCCCCGCTCGAGGTATCCGTGCTGGCGATGTCCAAGTCCAAGAAGAACGTGGTCCCTCCGGACGAGCTGATCGAGAGATACGGCGCGGACACGGAGCGCCTCTACACTCTGTTCATGGGGCCCCCGGAGCGGGACATCGAG
Organism: Candidatus Bipolaricaulota bacterium; assembly: GCA_014361055.1. Lineage (GTDB taxonomy): Bacteria > Bipolaricaulota > Bipolaricaulia > Bipolaricaulales > Bipolaricaulaceae > JACIWI01. Next base: position 1,081 of record JACIWI010000002.1, on the reverse strand, counting down.
TGGTCCGAGGAGGGGATCCGGGGGGCATGGCGGTTCCTGAACCGGTTCTGGCAGCTCGTGATCGGGGAGCTCCCCCGGATCGCCGCCGTACGCAGGGAGCCCGATCCCGCGAGGTTCGATGCCGCAGCGCTCGCCCTATGGCGCAAGCTCCACGCCACCGTCCAGAAGGTGACCGAGGAGCTCGAGGGCCGGCTCGGCTTGAACACGGCCGTGGCCGCGATCATGGAGCTCACGAACGAGCTTTCTGCGTACGTGGAGCGCTCCGATGCCGACCTTACGCTGATCCGCCAGACGATCCGCACCGTGGTCCTCCTCCTCGCCCCGTTCGTCCCGTTCGTGTGCGAGGAGCTGTGGCACCGCCTGGGCGAGGAGAAGCCCATCCTGGAGACCCCATGGCCCGGCTACGACCCGGCGGCCCTGTCCGAGGGAGAGGTGGAGATCCCGGTCCAGATCAACGGCCGGGTTCGGGCCCGCGTCCGCCTTCCCGCCCGCGATGCCGCGGACGCGGAAGCCCTGAAGGCAATGGCGCTAGGGGATCCCACGGTCCAGGAGCGCCTGCGCGGCCACGAGGTGGACCGGGTGATCGCCGTCCCCGGGAAGCTCGTGTCCATCGTGGTGCGATGAGGCGGGGCCCAGCGCTCACTCCCCACGCGAACGGAGGATGAAGCGATGCTCGCAGGCGTCACCCTCGGGATCGGGGTCGGATTCCTGCTCGCGGGACTCGGATACCTCAAGACGCGGTGGGCCACCCGACGCCTGACGCGCCTCCGCGGCCGAGACGACGCCAGCGTGGCCGTGGTCATCGCCACCCGGAACGAGGAGAACGTCATCGAGAATACCCTCCGCACCCTCCTCACCACCGCCCCGCCCGGCGTCCGCGTGCTGGTGGTGGACGAGTCCACCGACGCCACCCCGGAGATCCTGCGCCGGCTTACCCTGGAGTTCCCCAACCTGGAACTCCTGTCCGACCCCCAGGTACGGGGGAAGCCGGCCGCCCTGAACCTGGCCTTGGACCACGTGACCGAGGACATCGTCCTCCTCCTCGACGCCGATGCCCGAGTGGATGGGGCGTTCCTCGCCG
>JACIWI010000019.1 GCA_014361055.1 Candidatus Bipolaricaulota bacterium | reverse complement strand
CGCAGGGCTTTGCCGGCTTTCCTCCCGACCGCCTCAATTTCCTGACCGAGGCAGACTCCCGCGGCCTGCTGTTGGAGACCGGTCCCGATGCGCCTGTAACGCCCGGGGAGCGCCGGGAGGTGCTGGCCGAGGTGCTCTCCTGGTGGGAAGCCATTCTGCCCCACCTTGAGGAGCGCCTGAGCGACCGAGCGCGGCGCGTGCGCGAATCTCATCGCCGGGTGCGGGCAGCCGCGCGCCTGGCCCGCCGGGGCGTGGAGGTCCGGCCCAAGTTCCCGCCCGACCTGCTGGGGCTTCTGGTATTGCTACCCGTGCCCAAAGGGGTGGTGAAGTGAGATGCGCTTTCCTTGCCTCAAAATAGAGGGCGGGCTTTTGGCTTCGGATCTTCTGGACCGGATATACGACGGGACCGCGCCGGGGCAAAAGGCCGCCGACTTCGGCCTAAGTTCTCGGTTGGAAAGCGAGATCTCCGACGCCTGGCAGGAGGCCTTAGAGCACTGGCAGGCCTTTACGCACCGCCTGGAGCGCCTGCCGGAAACTGACCCGGCCACCACCGTCACCCGCGACCAGTGGGTAGTACCGCTTCTTAGCCTTTTGGGATATGAACTCGTCTACACCCCCCGGGCGGCCGAGGTGGAGGGCAAGACCTATTTCATCTCCCACCGCGCCGACGCGGGCCAAGACGCGCCGCCGGTGCACGTGGTGGGCTGCCGCCAGCCTCTCGACCGCCGTCCCGAGACCGGCCGGCCGCGGCTTGCGCCCCATTCCCTCGTGCAGGAATACCTAAACCGTACCGAGCACCTCTGGGGTATTGCCACCAACGGATTTGTCTTGCGGCTTCTGCGCCAGACCACGCGCCTCACCCGGCCCACTTATCTCGAGTTCGACCTGCGGGAGATGATGGCTGGCAAGGACTTCGCCGACTTCTCCCTCTTCTATCGGCTGGCCCACCGTTCCCGCCTACCGCGGGACGGCGCGGCGGAGTGCTGGCTTGAGCGCTACTACCAGGAAACCATAGAGCAGGGCGGCCGGGTGCGGGACCGCCTGCGCGACGGCGTGGAGGAGGCCATAAAGATCCTCGGGCAGGCCCTGCTGGCGCATCCCGCCAACGAGGCCCTCCGGGACAAGGTACGTACCAACCGGCTTGGCCCCGCGGACTACTACCAACAGCTTCTCCGCTTCATCTACCGCCTCCTTTTTCTCCTGGTGGCCGAAGAGCGCGAGCTCCTCACTGCCAACCCCGTCTACCGGGAGCACTACAGCGTGGCCCGGCTGCGCCGCCTCTGCGAGAACCGCCGCGCTTATACCGATCACCTCGACCTTTGGGAGGGCTTAAAGCTCACCTTCCATCTGCTAGCCGACGAAACCTTGGGGGCGAAGCTCAGCCTGCCGCCCCTTAATGGGCCGCTCTTCGACCCCGAGGCTACGGCCGACCTGAACGACCTTTGCCTCACCAACCGGGACCTACTGCAGGCCTTCTGGTACCTTTCCATGTACAAGGAGAACGACCGCACCCCCTGGCGCCGGGTCAACTACGCCGCCCTGGACGTGGAGGAGCTCGGCAGCGTGTACGAAAGCCTCCTGGACTACCACCCGACCCTCCTGCGGGCT
>JACIWI010000018.1:3475-6070 GCA_014361055.1 Candidatus Bipolaricaulota bacterium | reverse complement strand
GCCCCGCCTCAGGCGGGGCGGCGTTCGGTTTGCCCATCGACCACGGCCATCGGTTGCAGGTACCCCCGGTCGAGGGCAAGATTGACCTCTTGTGGCAAGCCTGTACTGTGAATCGGCTGCCTCAGGTCTGCAAGATAGGAAGTGATCACAGATGACGTGGGAGTTCCTTGGGGCGGGGGCGGGGCTTCTTGCCATCGCGCTGGCCATCCACCTTTATCGTTACGTGACCAGCCAGGACAGCGGCACGGAGAAGATGCGGGATATCGCCAAGGCGATCCAGGGCGGGGCGAGGGCCTACCTACGGCGCCAGAACCTCACCCTGGCCGCGTTCCTCGGGATCATGGCCCCGGTGATTGGAGTGTTGGTTGGCATTACCCACGGGACCGTGTACGGGGTAAGCATCGGCATCGCCTACCTGATCGGCGCGGGGTGCTCGACGATCGCAGCTTCGTTGGGGATGATGGCAGCGGTGAGGGCCAACGTGCGCACGGCCAACGCCGCGCGGGCGGGCCTGAAGAAGGCATTCCCCGTCGCCTACTACGGCGGGGCGATCATGGGGCTGGCCATCGTCGGCCTGTCCCTCCTTGGAGTGAGCCTCATCTACTTCATCTGCCGGAGCGGGCTGGGGTGGACGGAGGTTGAGGCGGCGAACATCGTCCTTGGGTTCAGTTTCGGGGCCAGTGCCCTCGCCCTGTTCGCGAAGGCCGGCGGCGGGATCTACACGAAGACGGCGGACATCAGCGCCGACCTCGTGGGCAAGGTGGAGCTGGGAATCCCTGAGGACGACCCGCGCAACCCGGCGGTGATCGCCGACAACGTGGGGGACAACGTGGGCGACGTCGCCGGAATGGGGGCCGACCTCGTGGACTCCTACATCGCGGCCATCGCCGCGGCGATGATCCTCGGCGCGGAGCTCGGTGGGGGAATCCTCACCGTCCTCCCGCTCCTCATCGCTGCCATGGGCCTGTTCGCCTCGATCAGCGGCGTGTTCCTCGTGCAGGTTCTGATGCGGGGCGATCCGGGCGCGGCGCTGAACGGGGGGACCTTCGCCACCTCGGGGATCTTCATCGCGCTCTTGTTCGCGGTAACCTACACCGCGGGGATGTCGGGGAACCAGTGGCTGGGGGTGTTCCTCCCCACCCTGGCCGGGCTCGGGGCGGGGATCGTGATCGGGATGACCACCGACTACTTCACCTCCATCGACCGCAAGCCCACCCGGCGCACCGCCGAGGCGGCGAGCAAGGGAGCGGCGATCAACATCCTGACCGGGTTTTCCTATGGCCTCGTGAGCATCGTCCCCTCCATCCTCGGGATCTGCGTCGCCACGCTGGCCGCGTGGAAGTTCGCCGAGCTGTTCGGGGTGAATCCGTTCTACGGGATCTCCGTGTCCGCGGTGGGGATGCTGTCGATCGTGGCCACGATCATCTCCGCGGACGCGTTCGGCCCCATTTCGGACAACGCCCGGGGGATCGCCGAGCAAGGGGGCCTGGGGAAGGACGTGATGGAGGTCGTGGATCAGCTCGATGCGCAGGGCAATACTTCCAAGGCGATCACCAAAGGGTTTGCGATCGGGGCCGCTGCCCTCACCGTGCTCGCCCTGTTCGCCGCGTACACCCACCTTGTGGACATCGACCTCGCCCGGGGGATCAACCTCATCAGCTACCCGGTGATCATCGGCTTGTTCATCGGGGCGATGATGCCGCCGCTCTTCTCGGCGCTCCTCATCCTCGCCGTGGGCCGCAACGCCGGGCGGATGGTGGAGGAGATACGGCGCCAGTTTCGGGAGATCCCCGGGCTTCTCCAGGGGCAAGGCAGGCCTGACTACAAGAAGTGTGTGGACATCGCGACACGGGGGGCACTGCGCGAGCTTTTGTTCCCGTGCTCCTTGGCCATCCTCGTGCCCATCGCGGTGATGCTCCTCCTCGGCAGGGAAGCCCTCGCCGGGTGCCTAGCCGGGAGCATCCTCACCGGGATCATCTTCGCCCTGTTCATGGCCAACTCCGGCGGGGCATGGGACAACGCCAAGAAGTACGTGGAGGCCGGGGCGCTGGGCGGCAAGGGCTCCGATGCTCATAAGGCCGCAGTCACTGGGGACACGGTGGGCGATCCGTTCAAGGACACCGCCGGGCCGTCTCTGAACACGATGATCACCGTGATGTCTTTGGTGGCCGAGGTGTTCGCCCCGGTGCTAATCCTCCTCTGGAGATAGCCAGCGGTTACGGGGGCCGCGCGGAGGGAAGAAGGAGGGACGATGGCAACGGTGGAAACCAAGGCCGCCTGGCACGCCCTCCCTGTCGCCGAGGTCACCGGCCGGCTGCGGGTCGATCCGGCGGTGGGCCTTTCCGACGACGAGGCGCGGGCACGGCTCAAGGAATATGGACCCAACACCCTGCCTGAAACCCCACCGACCCCGTTCTGGAAGAGGATCGTCGCGCAACTGAAGGGGTTCGTGGTCCTCATCCTCCTCGCTGCCGTGGCGATCTCGATGGCCCTCGGGGACTGGGTCGAGGCCGGAGTGATCCTGGCCATCGTGATCCTGAACGCATTCGTGGGGGCGCTGCAGGAGAGCCGCGCCGAGAAGGCCCTCGCGAGCCT
>JACIWI010000018.1:0-3465 GCA_014361055.1 Candidatus Bipolaricaulota bacterium | reverse complement strand
GGAGGCCCAGGTGTTGCGGGACGGCGTGCGCACGAAGGTCCCTGCCCGAGACCTCGTCCCCGGGGACATCGTGTTCCTCGATGCGGGCGCGATCGTCCCCGCCGACCTGCGCCTCGTCGAGACGGCCCAGATGCGGGTTGATGAATCCTCCCTCACCGGAGAGTCGGTCCCGGTGGAGAAGAAGGCCGAGGCCGTCCTCGCTGCGGACACGGCGATCGCCGACCGGGCCAACTGCGCGTTCATGGGGACCACCGTCGTCTACGGTCGCGGGCGAGGGGTGGTCGTCGGCACCGGGACCTCGACCCAACTTGGCCAGATCGCGGAAATGATCGAGGAGACCGAGGAGGAAACGCCCCTCCAACGAAAGCTCGAGGAGTTCGGGAAGGTGTTGGGCACGGTCGTCCTCGTCGTCTGTGCCCTCGTGTTCATCCTGTCCATCGTCCGCGACCCCCAGATCAGCGTCCTCTGGCAGGAGGGGCTCGGGGCCTACCTGCGGGTGGCGCGCACCACTCTGCTCGGGTTGTTCATCGTCGCCGTGAGCCTTGCGGTGGCGGCGGTGCCGGAGGGGTTGCCGGCGATCGTCACCATGTGCCTTGCCCTGGGAATGCGGGAGATGCTCAAGCGGCACGCCCTGGTACGGCGGCTCCCGTCGGTGGAGACCTTGGGCTCGGCCACGGTCATCTGTACGGATAAGACAGGCACGCTTACCCAGAACCAGATGACGGTGACCCGGGTGTGGGCCGGGGGAAGGGGGTACGGGGTCACTGGCCAGGGGTACGATCCCCAGGGCGGGTTCTCCCTGGACGGGAGAGAGGTGCGGGCGCAGGATCACCCCGTCCTCTATCAGTCCCTTTGGGCGGGCCTCCTCTGCAACGACGCCGAGCTCCGGCAGGAGGCGAAGGGGTACCGGGTCATCGGCGACCCCACCGAAGGGGCGCTGATCGTGGCGGCGATGAAGGCCGGGCTGGACAAGTCCGTGGCCGCCACGTTCCCCCGCGTCTCCGAGGTCCCGTTCGACTCCGACCGCAAGCGGATGGCCACCATTCATCCCCTGAACGACGAGGCCCCGATTCGAGCGGATGGGGCACGGTACATCTGCCTGGTCAAGGGCGCCCCGGACGTAATCCTCTCTCTGTGCGAAGAGGTCCAGGAGGCGGCGGGAAGGGCCGTGTTGACCGAGGTCAAGCGGGTCGAGCTCCAAAAGGCCAACGAGGCCATGGCCTCCGAAGGCCTGCGCGTCCTCGCCGTGGCCTACCGGCCACTCCCTGACCTCCCCGAGGAGGTCAACCCGGACACGGTCGAGACGGGACTCGTGTTCCTCGGCCTCCTCGGGATGCAGGACCCGCCCCGGCCAGAGGTCGCTGCCGCGATCGAGAAGGCCCGCCGGGCCGGGCTGCGCACGATCATGATCACCGGGGACCACGTCGCCACCGCAGAGGCGATCGCAAGGCAGATTGGGCTCCTGCGCCCGAACGGCCGCGTGGTGTCCGGGGCCGAGCTCGATCGGATGGTGGAGGGGGAGTTGGCCCTCCAGATCGACGAGATCGACGTGTTCGCCCGCGTCTCCCCCCACCACAAGGTCCAGATCGTGGACGCGCTGCGGGCTCGGGGGGACATCGTGGCCATGACCGGGGATGGGGTGAACGACGCCCCGGCCCTGCGCCGAGCGGACATCGGGATCGCCATGGGCATTGCCGGCACCGACGTCGCCAAGCACACCGCGGACATGGTCCTCACCGACGACAACTACGCCTCCATCGTCGCCGCGGTGGAACAGGGGCGGATCATCTACGCCAACATCCGCAAGACCGTGTACTACCTCCTGTCCTGCAACTTCGCGGAGATCGCCATCATCTTCGGGGCGATCCTCGTCGGGTGGCCGGCGCCTCTCACCGCAATCCAGCTCCTGTGGTTGAACCTCTTGAGCGACGGGGCCCCGGCGCTGGCGTTGGGACTGGAGAAGGGCGAGCCGGACATCATGAACCGGCCGCCGCGCTCCCCGAAGGAGCGGATCATCAATCGGGACATGGCGGTGGGGATCCTGTTCCAGTCCGGGGCGCTCACCGCCGCCGTGCTTGGGGCCTACGCCCTCACCCTCCACGGGAAGTACGCGGCCGAAGCGGACACGCTGGCGTTCACGACCTTGGTCCTGGCCGAGCTCGCGAGGGCCTACACCGCCCGCTCGGAGAACGTGCCGATCCATAAGATCGGGATCTTCTCCAACCGCTGGATGCAGTGGGCGGTACTGACGTCGTTCTTGCTGTTGATGCTCGTGGTGTATGTCCCGTTCCTGCAGCCGATATTCAACACCGTGACCCTGGAGCCGGGGATGTGGGCGATGGTCCTGCCCTTGATCTTCGTGACCGCGTTGGTGGTCGAGGTGCGAAAGCTGTGGCGTGAGTGGCAGGCCAAACGGTGAGCGCTTGTGATTCCGCTCCACGGTTACCGCGGCTGGGAAGCGGAGAGGTCCCGTTCCATCAAGTACGCGTCCCCGCCGTCCTCATAGTACAGGGGGATGCAGCCGGTCTCGCGAAACCCGTGATGTTGGTAGAACGCGCGCGCCTCTGGGTTGTCGAACCTCACCTCCAGGCGCAGGATCCTGATCCCCTGTTCTCGGGCGATCCGGATGAGCTCGTCGAGGAGGGCGGTGGCGACGCCCCTCCGGCGGTGGGCTGGGTCCACCGCGAGGTCGTGGATGTGAACCACCGGGTTTCCCTGCGGATCATCCTCGACCACGGCGATGAGAAATCCCAGAACCTCTTCCGCCTCGCTCACGAGAACGATGCTGTCCACGTCATCCAAGTACAGGTAAAAGAACTCCTCCGGCCACGGATCGGGAAAGCTCACCGCCTCGATGGCCAGGATTCGCCCGAGGTCCTCCGTGCTCGCCCGACGGATCCGCATCGTCCCGTGCGCCCGCCCTATGCCGTTCGCCACCCGGTTATCTTTCGCATAGGTCCGTTCTTCCGCCTATTGTACGGGATCATCGCGGCCCCTGGCGGGGGCGCCGCTTTCGGTCTGATCCGGGGGGCCTCGCGCGGGTGGCCGGGGTGGCCAAGGAGCGGCCAGACCTCGCGGTACAATCGAGGGGCAGATGAAGGCGTTGGTGACCGGGGGGACCGGGTTCATCGGGGCGAACGTGGTCCGGGTGCTGGTGGACCGAGGGTACCAGGTCCGAGCCCTCGTCCGCCCCAACTCCGACCGGCGGAACCTGGCCGGGCTTCCGGTGGAGCTGGTGGGGGGCGACGTCCGCGACCTCGATTCGGTGCGAACGGCCGTCGCCGGCTGCGGGCTTGTGTTCCACGCCGCCGCCCTGTACTCGTTCTGGGTCCGCCCACGCCAGCTCATCTACCAGATCAACGTGGACGGGACGCGGAACGTCCTCCAGGCGGCGCTGGAAGCGGGGGTGGAGCGGGTGGTGTACACGAGCTCGGGGGCGGCCCTCGGCCTGCGTGAGCACCGCCG